>CAIZPE010000295.1 GCA_903934795.1 uncultured bacterium
CCAGCCGCTGAATGCAGCCCACCAGCTTGAGCAGGTAGTGCAGCGCGTGGCTGAGGTCATCGCCCGAGAATTCCGCCAGCGCCTGCGCGTAGTAGGCGCGAATCTTGGGCTGGGCGAGGTCCTGCCAGACATGACGGCCCGACGCGGTCATGCTGACCAGGCGCGCCCGCCGGTCCTGGCCGCCCTGGGCGATGGCGACATGGCCATCGCGCTCCATGCGGCTGATCACCCCCGACAGATTCTGCCGCGTGACCATCAGGTAGCGCGCGAGCTCGCCCAGGGCCATGCCCCCGCGCGCGCTCTCGCGCGAGAGCGCGCCGAGCACCGCCCACTGCTGCGTGGTGAGGCCCTCGGCTTCGACGGCGCGTGTTCCGGTTTTATGCAACAAGTTGGCGCATTGGTACAGCCTGAAGAACAGGCGGTTGGCGAGATCGAAGCGTGCATCGGCGAGCTGCCGGCGGGCGCGGGGTGATGCCGCAACAGCGCTGTCAGCCGTATTTTCAGAGGAGATAAGGGCGGGCATGAGGCGATTTCCGTACGGGGATCGCTGGCCAGCGGAGCGCTGGTCGCGTGGCAGTCTTCTGTCCAGAGCATGCCGACAACGGCAATGTAAGTCAACATATTGACATAAAGACCCAGGTCCGCCATGATCAGCCCGGTCAGCGCGCGGCACGCTGCAATCGCACAGCACAGCACTGCCCGCCAGCCCATCATCCGGCGTCGCGTCGGCGCCCATTTTCAGGAGTCATCCATGAGCCGATTCACCAACCAGACAGTCATCGTCACCGGGGGCGGTGGTGGCATCGGCGGGGCCACCTGCCGTCGCTTCGCGGCCGAGGGCGCGAAGGTCGCGGTCTTCGATCTCAATCTGTCCGCCGCTCAGGCGGTGGCCGAGGGCATCGTCGCGCAGGGCGGCACCGCCCAGGCCTTCGCCTGCGACATCGCCGATCGCGCCACGGTCGATGCCGCCGTGGCGGCCACCGAGTCGGCGCTCGGTCCCATCGATGTGCTGGTGAACAACGCCGGCTGGGATGTCTTCCTGCCCTTCGTGAAGACCGTTCCCGCGCAGTGGGAGAAGCTGATCGCCATCAACCTGGTGGGCGCGCTGCACATGCATCACGCCGTGCTGCCCGGCATGGTGGCCCGGCGCAGCGGCCGCATCGTCAATGTGGCCTCCGACGCCGCGCGCGTGGGCTCCTCCGGCGAAGCGGTCTACGCCGCCTGCAAGGGCGGGCTGGTGGCCCTGTCCAAGACCCTGGCCCGCGAGCACGCCCGTCACGGCATCACCGTCAATGTGGTCTGCCCCGGGCCGACCGACACCGCGCTCTTCGACGGCTTCAAGCAGGGTGCCTCCAACCCCGAGAAACTCGTCGAGGCCTTCACCCGTTCCATTCCGCTGGGCCGCATCGGCCAGCCCGATGACCTGCCCGGCGCGATCCTGTTCTTCGCCAGCACCGATGCCGCCTTTGTCACCGGCCAGGTGCTCAGCGTGTCGGGCGGCCTGACCATGAACGGCTGACCAGCCGCCCATCCATCTACTGAACGGCAAATCCCATGCAATTCGAAGACATCCTGTACGAGGTCCGCAACGGCGTGGCCTGGATCATCATCAACCGCCCGGACAAGATGAACGCGTTCCGCGGCACCACCTGCGATGAGCTGATCCGCGCCTTCAACAAGGCTGGCTATGACCGCAATGTGGGCTGCATCGTGCTGGCCGGCGCTGGCGACCGCGCCTTCTGCACCGGCGGCGACCAGTCCGCGCATGACGGCAACTACGACGGGCGCGGCACCATCGGTCTGCCGATGGAAGAACTGCACACCGCCATCCGCGATGTGCCCAAGCCGGTCATCGCCCGTGTGCAGGGCTTTGCCATCGGCGGCGGCAATGTGCTGGCCACCATCTGCGATCTCACCATCTGCTCCGAGAAGGCCGTCTTCGGCCAGGTGGGCCCGAAGATGGGCTCGGTCGATCCCGGCTACGGCACGGCCTTCCTCGCCCGCGTGGTCGGCGAGAAGAAAGCCCGCGAGATCTGGTACCTGAACAAGCGCTACAGCGGCGCCGAGGCCGTGGCCATGGGGCTGGCCAATGTCTGCGTGCCGCCCGAGCAGCTTGACGCCACGGTGCAGGAGTGGGCCGAGACCATCTGCGAGCGCAGCCCCACCGCCATCGCGATCGCCAAGCGCAGCTTCAACATGGACACCGCCCACCAGGCCGGCATCGCCGGCATGGGCATGTACGCGCTCAAGCTCTACTACGACACCGAAGAGTCCCGGGAAGGCGTGGCCGCGCTGAAGGAAAAGCGCAAGCCCGAGTTCCGCAAGTACGCGAAGTAAGGCCATGACGCCCAACCCCTACCTCGACGACGACCTCACCGCGCTCGCCGGCCATGCCCGGCGCTTTGCCACCGAGCGCATCGCGCCCGGATTCCAGGAGCGCGACCGCACCCGGGTGCTCGACCGCGCGCTGATGCGCGAGATGGGCGAGATGGGCTTCATCGCGCCCGAACTGCCCGAGGCGCTCGGCGGGCAGGGGCTGGGCTGTCTTGCCGCCGGCGTCATCCACGAGGAGATCGCCCGCGCCGACCTCAGCCTGTCCTACATCAACCTGCTTGCGTCGCTGAACGGCCAGATCCTCGCCGATCATGGCCAGCCGGAAGTGGCCGGGCCCTGGCTGCAGCGCCTCACCCGGGGCGAGGCGCTGCTGGCCATCGCCCTCACCGAACCGCGCGGCGGGTCCGATGCCGCCAATCTGCGCCTGCGCATCGACCGGGTCGGCGACAGCTATGTGATCAACGGCGAGAAGACCTCCATCTCGGCAGCCGATCAGGCCGACGCCATCGTGGTGTTCGGTCGCACCGGATCGGTGGAATCGGCGGCCCACGGCGTCACCGCGCTGCTGGTGCCGGGCGACACGCCGGGGCTGACCCGCAGCCGCTTCGACTGCCACGGCCAGCGCGCCATCGGTCGCGGCTCGCTGTTCTTCGATGATGTGCGGGTGCCGGCCAGCCACCGGCTGGGCGAGGAGAACGCCGGCTTCGTGCAGGTGATGCAGGGCTTCGACTTCTCGCGCGCGCTGATCGGCCTGCAGGTGCTGGCGGTGGCGCGGGTGGCCCTCGAGGAAACCTGGGCCTGGGTCGCGCAGCGCGAGGCCTTCGGCAAGCCGCTCTCGGCCTTCCAGGGCGTGTCGCACACCCTGGCCGATCTCGACACCCAGGTCGAGGCCGCGCGCCTGCTTTGCCTGCAGGCGCTGTGGCTCAAGGACCGGGGCGCGCCGCACAGCGCCGAGGCCGCGATGTGCAAGTGGTGGGCGCCCAAGCTCGCCTACGACACCATCCACCAGTGCCTGCTGATGCACGGCCATGCCGGCTATGACCGCGGCCTGATGGAGCAGCGCCTGCGCGATGTGCTGGGCTTCCAGATTGGCGACGGCACCGCGCAGATCATGAAGACCGTCATCGCCCGCACCCGAGCCGGGCGCAAGGCGGTGCCGGCCTGAACCCGGGCACCAGAGGCAGCTCGCCGGCGGCATGACCGCGCCGGCGAGGCCAAGCCCGCCCAGACTTCCATCCGAGAGGAGACAGCCATGGAATTCGACGCCGTCCTGCTGGCCCCGCGCCGCGCCGAGAGCATCGCGCGCGGCTGGTGGCATGACCAGACCATCAACCAGGCGCTCGATGCCTGCCTCGCCCACTGCCCCGACAAGCTCGCGCTGACCGCGCTGCGGGTCGAATCGGGGGAAACCCGGCGCTTCACCTGGCGCGAGGTCGGCCAGCTTGCCGACCGCATCGCGGTGGGCCTGCACCGCCTGGGCGTGCGCCGCGATGATGTGGTCGCCATGCAGCTGCCCAACTGGTGGCAGTTCAGCCTGATGTATCTCGCCTGCTCGCGCATCGGCGCGGTGATCAACCCGCTGATGCCGATCTTCCGCGAGCGCGAGCTCTCGTTCATGCTGCGCCACGGCGAGGCCCGGGTGCTGGTGGTGCCCCGCGTGTTCCGCGGCTTCGACCACGAAGCCATGGCCCGCGCGCTGCAGCCCTCGCTGCCCGCGCTGCGCCAGCTGGTGGTGGTCGACGGCGAGGGCCCCGACAGCTTCGAGGCCCTGCTCGGCGGCCCGGCCTGGGAGCAGGCGCCCGATGCCGCCGCCATCCTGACCGCGGCCCGTCCCGGCCCCGACGACATCACGCAGCTCATCTACACCTCGGGTACCACCGGCGAGCCCAAGGGCGTGATGCACAGCGCCAACACCCTGATGGCCAACATCATTCCCTATGCCGAGCGCATGAACCTCGGCGCCGAGGATGTGGTGCTGATGGCCTCGCCCATGGCCCACCAGACCGGCTTCATGTACGGGCTGATGATGCCGGTGATGCTGCGTGCGAGCTCGGTGCTGCAGGACATCTGGGAGCCGCGCCGGGCCATCGAGCTCATCCGCGCCGAGGGCGCGAGCTTCACCATGGCCTCCACGCCCTTCCTCACCGACCTCACCCGCCATGTGCAGGAGAGCGGCCTCGCGGTGCCCAGCCTGCGCACCTTCCTGTGCGCCGGCGCGCCCATTCCCGGCCCGCTGGTCGAGCAGGCCCGCGCGGTGCTCGGCAGCAAGATCGTCTCGGCCTGGGGCATGACCGAGAACGGCGCGGTCACCCTGATCCGGCTGGATGACGCCGACGAGCGCGCGTTCTCCACCGATGGCTGCGCGCTGCCGGGTGTCTCGGTGAAGGTGACCGACGATCTGGGCCGCAGCCTGCCCGAGGGCGAGGTCGGGCGGCTGCTGGTGCGGGCCTGCTCCAACTTCGGCGGTTACCTTCGCCGGCCGCAGTGGAACAACACCGACGCCGAGGGCTGGTTCGACACCGGCGATCTGGCCCGCATGGACGCGCAGGGCTACATCCGCATCAGCGGCCGCAGCAAGGATGTGATCATCCGCGGCGGCGAGAACATCCCGGTGGTGGAGATCGAGTCGCTGCTCTACCGCCACCCGGTGATCGCGCAGGTGGCCATCGTGGCCTATCCCGACGAGCGTCTGGGCGAGCGCGGCTGCGCGGTGGCGGTGCTCAAGCCCGGGCAGCAGCTCGGCTTTGCCGACATGGTGGCCTTCCTGAAGGCGCAGAAGGTGGCGGTGCAGTACATCCCCGAGCGCCTGGAGGTGCTGTCGGCCATGCCCGCCACGCCCTCGGGCAAGATCCAGAAGTTCCGCCTGCGCGAGATGCTGCGCGACGGCAGCCTGGGCGGCTGAGGGCAGGGTCTCCGGGGCGGCTGGGGCCAGGGTCGCCGGGTCCCCTGCCTGTCCCGGTCCGACCCCGTCGCCAGCGCCGTGCCCGCCCGCGGCGCTCAGCGGCGCTGCGCGAGCTGCGCCGCGTTCACGCAGTTCTCGAGCCGGCCGCTGCGCAGATAGCGCGCCGCGGTGCGCGACGAGAAGCCGCGGATGTCACGCCAGCTCTCCGGCGTGTAGAAGGCCGAATGCGGGGTGACCACCAGCCGGTGACGGATCCACGGCTCGTTGCGCAGCCATGCACCGATCAGCGGGCTCTCGGCGCTGGGCGGCTCCTGCGGCAGCACATCGAGGCCGGCGGCCAGCACCGTGCCGTCCTTCAGCGCATCGTGCAGGGCGTCTATGTCCACGATCGGCCCGCGCGCGGTGTTCACCAGGATCATGCCGCGCCTGGCGGCGGCCAGCGCCTGGCGGCCGATCAGCTTGCGGGTGCCCTCGTTGAGCGGCGCATGCACGGTCACGATGTCGCTCTGGGCCATCAGCTCCTCGAGCGAGTCGGCGCGCCGCACCCCGAGCGCCAGCTCATAGCCGCTGGGCTGGTGGGGGTCGTAGAACACCACATCCATGTCGAAGGCCTTGGCCCGCAGCACCGCCGCGGTACCGATGCGGCCCACGCCCACCACGCCGAGGGTGCAGTCGGCCATGCGCCGGCCGAAGGGGTTGAGCGCCGGACGCCAGTTGGCCTTGAGGTCGGCGCGAAGGCTCTCGTCGTGGAAGGCGATGCTCTTGGTGAGAGTGAGCATCAGCGCCATGGCATGGTCGGCCACCTCGCGGGTGCCGTAGTCGGGCGTGTTGCACACCGGGATGCCCATGGCGCTGAACTGGGCGAGATCGACATCGTCGAAGCCCACCGCCGGCTTCACATAGATGCGGCAGCGGGTGAGCTTGGGGATGTGCTGCGGCGGCACCGCCGGCCCGACCACCGCGTCGGCGCTCGCCCACTGGGCATCGGTGACCTCGTCGAAGCTGCTGCAGAACACCGGGTTGAAGCCCTCGCCGATGGCGCTCAGCTCGATCTGGTGGTCGTCGGGATGGGCGCGGGGCCAGAGAATGGTCTGTGTCATGGGGGGTTCCTTCGGCAGAAGCGGCCGACTCTCCTGCCGCGGGCGGCGCCGGTCAATCCCGCCCCCGGGGAACTGGAACAGCCCGCGCAAGCCGGCAGGGGCGCTGCGACGACATCGCCCCTACCATCAGCGCTTCCCCCTTCCCATACGGAGTCTCGCCATGGCGGTCTACAACCCGGCAGCGGTGCTTCCCGGCGGCCAGCCCGGCCCCTGGGGCAACCCGGTCGCCATCGACTACACCCAGCGCGATGTGCTGCTCTATGCGGTGGGCATCGGCATCGAGGATCTGCGCTACACCTTCGAGAAGCATCCCGGTTTCGCGGTGTTTCCCACCTTCGCGATCCGCTGGGGCGGCGCTGGCGCGCCGATCGATCCCGCGGCCATTCCGCCCTCGCCCGGGCCGCTGAACATCGACGCCGAGCGCGACATCACGATGCTGCATCCGCTGCCGCTGGAGGGCCGGGTGAGCGTGCGCTCGCGGGTCATCAGCGTGCATCCCCGCGGCAAGGGCAGCGGCTTCGTCGAGACCGAAAGCGAGGTCACCGATGACCAGGGGCGGGTGTGCATCCGCATGGTCAACGGCTCGTTCCGGCGTGGCGTGCAGGCGCTCGGCGACATCGAGCCCTTCATCGGCCTGGGCCAGGCCCCGGCCGGGCGGGTGACGGTGCCCGAGCGCGCGCCCGATCTCGAGACCGCGGCGCACATCGCCCGCAACCAGGCGCATCTGTATCGGCTCTCGGGCGACTACAACCCGCTGCACATCGATCCGGCGGCCGCGCGCTTCGGCGGCTTCGAGATGCCCATCCTGCACGGGCTGTGCACCTTCGGGCACTGCGCGCAGCTGCTGCTGGCCGCGCTCTGCGAGGGCGACCCGGCGCGCTTCCGGCGGCTGAAGGTGCGCTTCTCCTCGCCGGTGTATCCCGGCGACACGCTGCGGGTGCTCGCCTGGCGCGAGTCCGCGCAGCGGGTGGTGTTCGAGGCCCGGGTGGGCGATCAGGCGGTGGTGTCCAACGCCTGGTTCGATCACGCCTGAGGCGGGCTCAGCGCGCCGCCAGGAAGTTGCGCGGGTTGTCCACGAACAGGGTGGTGATGTCGGCCTCGCGCACGCCCATCTCGCGCAGCTGCGGCAGCACCTGGCGATGGATGTACAGGTACTGGTCGGGGTTGCCGCGGTAGTAGTCGTGCTGCTCCGGGATGCTGCCGTCGGGCCGCTCGTTGTGCAGGTGGATGCAGATGCAGTCGTGCGAGGGGCACAGCCGCGCGACATGACCCAGGTCAATGAGCGCCTTGAGCGTGTTGGTGCGCTGGCGCGGGCTCACCAGCCGGCCAGGGTAGCGGTCCAGGCCCAGCCAGCAGCCCTGGTCGAGGATCCACTGCAGGTACTCCAGGTCGGTGGTGTCGTTGGAGTGGTCGATCTTCACGCGGGTGAGGTCGACACCCTCCTCGCGGAAGATCTCGATCTGCCGGCGCGCGAGCTGCGTGCCGGGATGCGAGTGGACCATGATCGGGATGCCGGTCTCGCGGTGCGCGCGGGCCACCGCGCGCGCCATGGTCTCCAGGGGCGGGGTCACGCCATCGATGTCGGCGGCGCACTTGAGCAGCCCGGCGCGGATGTCGGTGCCCCGGAAGCCCTCGGTGATGTCGCGGATGAACTCGCGGGCCATCTGGTTGGGGCCCACGCCGCGCATGAAGCGCGGCACATCCAGCCACCAGCCGGTCACATTGATGATGTTCACCCCGGATGCCTTCGACACCGCGCGCAGCAGCGGGGCGTGGCGGCCGAGGTCGAAGGTGGTGGCGTCGAGGATGCTGTCGATGCCGGCGGCCTTGGCGCGCTTGAGCGACGCGATGGCGCGCGCTTCGGGGCCCACCCCGAGCAGGTCAGGGTAGCTCTGGTACAGGCCGCTGGCGGCCACCAGCACATGCTCGTGCATCAGGGTGAAGCCGAGCTGATCGGGCGTGATCGGGCCGAGCACGCTGTTGAGGGTGGCTGCCTGGGGCATGGGTGCTCTCCGATGGGTGGGCGTGGCGGATCAGGCGCGCATGTGGCTGCCGCCGCAGATCGTGATCGCCTGGCCGGTGATGTAGCCGCTGGCCCCTGAGGCGAGGAACACCGCCAGTCCCTTGAGGTCTTCGGCCTCGCCGAGGCGGCGCAGGGGAATCGCCTCGCGGGCGCGTTTCTCGCCGGCGGGGTTGTCCCACAGCGCCTGGGCGAAGTCGGTGCGGATCAGGCCCGGGCAGATCGCGTTCACGCGCACGCCCTGCGGGCCGAGCTCGGCGGCGAGGTTGCGCACCAGCGAGATCACCGCCATCTTGGAGATGGCATAGGTGCCCAGGGTGGCCGAGGGCCCGAAGGCGCCCACCGAGGCGGTGATCATGATCGAGCCGCCACCGCGCGCGATCATGTCGGGCGCCACCATCTTCACCAGCCAGAGGTTGGACTTCACATTGGTGGACATGATCTTGTCGTAGGCCTCGTCGCTGATCTCGGTCTGCGCGCCGTAGAACGGATTGACCCCCGCATTGCCGACCACGATGTCGATCGGCCCGATGCGCTGGTGGGTGGCGTCCACCAGCGCCTGAAGCTGCTCCTTGTAGCCGGCGTTGCAGGCAAAGGCCCAGGCGCGCTGCTCGCCGCACTTGGCGTTGATGGCATCGGCCACCGCCTGGCACTGGTCGAGCTTGCGGCTGGAGATCATGACCTTGGCGCCGTGCTCGGCCAGGGCTTCGGCCATGGCCTTGCCCATGCCCTTGGAGGCGCCGGTGAGCAGGGCGACCTTGCCGGTCAGGTCGAACAGGGCGGTTGGGATCATCGCGGTCTCCAGTGGGGTGAGGGTGTGGCGGATCATCGATCCCGCCGACGGTGCTGTCCAATCGGTTTTTCAATTGCCGGCCCCTCCGGATGCGCCGGGCACGCCGCCATGCGCTAATCCGGGCCGGGTGGTGGTCGCCCGGCCCGCAGGGGCATCCGTCTGGGAGCATTCAATGAGCGCGCAGCTGCCCCTGCAGGGGATCGTGGTGGTCGACGAGAGCCAGGGCCCCTTCGCCGGTCTGGCCACGATGGTGCTGGCCGACTTCGGCGCCGAGGTGATCAAGCTCGAGCCTGCGGGCGGCGATCCGGCGCGGGCGCTGCCCGGCGCGCGGCTGTGGCTGCGCGGCAAGCACAGCGTGGTGCTCGCCGAGGGCGATGCCGCCGGCCGCGCGGCACTGGCCCGCCATGCCGATGTCTGGGTGCGCGGCCCGGCGCAGCCGCAGGATCATGCCGGCGATGCCGCGCTGGCCGCGATCCATCCGCGGCTGATCATCGGCTGGGTGAGCGCCTTCGGGCGCAGCGGCCCGTATGCCGGTTACCCCGCCAGCGAGGCGCTGGTGGCCGCGCGGGTGGGCCGCATGCTGCAGTTTCGCGGCGCGGCCTCGCGCGACGGGCCGGTGTATGCCGCGCTGCAGGTGGCCACCCACGCAGCCTCGCAGTCGCTGCTGGCCGGCGTGCTGGCGGCCCTGCATGCCCGCGAGCGCGATGGCGTGGGCCAGGTGCTGGAGACCTCCCTCGCGCGTGGCCTGCTGGCCTACGAGATGAACAATGTGCTGTTCGGTCAGGTCAACGCCTGGCTGCGCGAGCGCGGCGAAGCGGCGCTGCCGGCGCCACCCGATCCGCTCACCGCGATGCCCACGCTCAACTACCATCCGCTGCGCGCCGCCGACGGCCGCTGGCTGCAGATGGGCAACCTGTTGCCGCATCTGTTCCGCCATTTCGTCGATGCGGTCGGGCTGAGCGACGCCTTCGAGGCGCTGGGCGAGACCGGGCCCACCGAGCTGTGGCCCGAGGACAAGCGCGAGGCCTTCCGCAGCCTGATGCTGGCCCGGCTTCAGGAGAAGACCGCCGACGAGTGGCAGCGCATCTTCGTCGCCGATGGCGGCGTGGCCTCGCATCCCTACCAGACCACCCAGCAGGCGCTGACCGATCCGGATGTCACCGCCAACGGCCATGCCGTGCCGCTCGAGGGCGGGGGCTGGCAGCTTGGCCTGCTGGCCAATCTCACCGGCTCGCCGGGCCGGGTGGGCGGGCCTGCGCCGCAGGTGGGCGAGCACACCGCGGCGGTGATGGCGCGGTGCGCGGGCGCGGGTACGCCGGCGGTGTCAGCGCCGGCGGCCTCCGCTCCCGCCGCATCGCCCGTTGCGGCGTCTGCGGCGATGCCCGCCGCGCCCGCGCTGCGTCGGCCACCGCCGCTTGCCGGCGTCACGGTGGTGGAGGCCGCCACCATCATCGCCGCGCCCTTCGGCGCCTCGCTGCTCGCCGACATGGGCGCGCGCGTGATCAAGTTCGAGCCGATCGAGGGCGACCCCTTCCGTGGCATGGCGCCGGGCCTGGGCGCGGCGCGGGTCAACACCGGCAAGGAGAGCATCGCGCTCGATCTCAAGCAGCCGCGCGCGCGCGAGCTGGCGCAGCGCATCGTGGCCGGCGCCGATGTCTTCATCCACAACTACCGGCCCGGCGTGCCCGAGCGCCTGGGCCTCGCCTGGTCGCAGCTGAGCGCGATCAATCCGCGCCTGGTCTATCTGTCGGCCAACGGCTACGGCCCGGCCGGCCCGGGCGCGCTGCGGCCCTCCACCCATCCGATCCCGGGCGCGGCCATGGGCGGGGTGCTGTGGCAGATCGGCGGGCCGCCCGAGTCAGGTGCCATGGACGAGGCACGGCTGCGCGAGACCGCGCGCCGGCTGATGCGCGCCAACGAGGTCAACCCCGATCCAAACACCTCGCTGGTGGTGTGCTCGGCGGCGCTGCTCGGGCTGACCGCGCGTCGCCGCCTGGGCATCGGCCAGGCGATCTTCATCGACATGTTCGGCACCAACGCCTGGGCGAACTTCGATGACGCGATCGCCTTCCCCGGCAAGCCCGAGCGGCCGCTGCCCGATCGCGAGGGCTTCGGCCTGCATCCGCTGTGGCGGCTGTATCGCGCGCAGACCGGCTGGGTGTTCCTGGGCATCGAGAGCGCCGCGGCCTGGGAGGGGTTGCGCGCGCAGCTCGCGAGCGAGTTCGCCGGCGAGCCTGCACTGGCCCGCGACCATGCGTCCGCCTGCGCGGGCGGCGCAACGGTGAGCGATGCCCTGGCGAGGGTGTTCGCGCAGGCGCCGGCCGCGCGGTGGGAGGCGCGGCTGGCCAGCCGCGGCCTGGGCTGCGTGCAGGCCGACGCCGCCACGCCCGATGCCTTCTTCCTGCGCGACCCGCAGGCGATCGATCAGGGCCTGAGCCTGCCGGCCGAGCACCCGCAGTGGGGCGCGTACCGCCGGCATGGCGCGCTCACGGTGTTCGGCGGCACGCCCGGGGTGTATCGCGGCACCACGGCGCTGGGCGGCAGCACGCAGGCCTTGCTGGCCGAATTCGGCGTGCCGGTGGCCGAGCGCGCGGCGCTGCGCGAAGCGGGCGTGGTGGGCTGAGACGGGATCGCGGCGCCGGGTCACTCCGGCTTGATGCCGGCTTCACGCGCCACCTCTTTCCAGCGCGCGATCTCGGCGCGGATGAACTCGCCGGTTTCCTCGGGGCTGCTCGGAACCGGCGTGGCGCCCTGCTTGGCGAACTGCTCGCGCGTGCCCGGGTCCTGAAGCACCTTGACCACCGCGGCATGCAGCCGCTGCACGATCGCCGGCGGCGTGCCCGCCGGGACCACCAGCGCCTGCCAGGAGCTCACATCGTAGTCACGCGCCAGCGCCTCCTGGACGCTGGGCAGTTCGGGCGCGCCCGATGCCCGCTGGCGGGTGGTCACGGCCAGGCCGCGCACCTTGCCCGCGCGCACCTGCGGATAGAGCGATGAGATCGGGTCGAAGAGCACATGGATCTGGCCACCGATCAGGTCGGTGATGGCTGGGGCGCTTCCCTTGTAGGGCACATGCAGCATGCGGGTGCCGTTTAGGGTGTTGAACAGCTCCACCGCCAGCTGGATCGATGTCCCGGCAGTGCCGAAGCTCAGCGCGCCCGGGCGCGACTTCGCGAGCCTGACCAGCTCCGGAAGCGTGTTCGCGGGCACCGACGGATGCACCGCGATGACCAGGGGCTGGATCGCCAGCAGGCTCACCGGCGTGAAATCGCGCAGCGGATCGTAAGGCAGCTTCGCGAACAGCGCCGGGTTGGTGCCCAGCGTGGAGATGTTGCCGAGAAGCAGGGTGTGGCCATCGGGCGCGGCGCGCGCCGCGACCACGCTGCCGGGCACGCCGCTGGCCCCGGCCCGGTTCTCGACCACCACCGACTCGCCGAGCTCGGTGGCCAGCCGCGAGGCGACGGTGCGCGCGACGATGTCGGTGACGCCGCCTGCCGGGAAGGGGGCGATCAGGGTGATGGTGCGCGATGGCCAGGCGCTCTGGGCGAACACGCCCGCCGAGGCCAGCGTGAGCGCGAGCGCCGCGATGCCGCGGCGGGTCCATGTCGTCATTGTCGTCTCCCGGGGTCGGGTGTCGATGGTACGCGACGCAGCGGTGGTTCCTCGGGGAGGTTCGTGCACTTCCGGCAACTCACCGTCTCCCGTGTTCGGGCGAGGAGCGCCCAGGCCATTGACGGACGCCTGCATCCTGTAGGATATACATGCACATTTGTATATCCAGGAGGGCTGAATGCAGGTCGCAAAGTGGGGAAACAGTCTCGCGGTTCGCCTTCCCGCGTCCGTGGTCGAGGCGCTCGATCTGAAGCCGGGGGACAACATCGCCATCCATGTTCGGGGCGAGCGCAGCTTCGCGATCGAGAAGACACCCGGCGCGCGCGAACTCCTGGCCCGGCTGCGCAGGTTTCGCGGTCGTCTGCCCATCGACTTCAAATTCGACCGGCTGGAAGTCCATGAGCGGGGGTGACGCCTTCTTCGACACCAATGTCATCGTCTACCTCCTCTCGGCGGACACGGCGAAGGCCGACCGCGCGGAGGATCTCGTCGCTCAGGGGGGCGTCATCAGCGTTCAGGTTCTGAACGAATTCGTGGCGGTCGCATCGCGAAAGCTGCGAATGCCCTGGAGCGACATCCATGAAGCGCTGAACCCGCTCCGCGCGGTCTGCGAAGTCGTTCCGATCAGCATCGAAACCCATGACCGCGCTCTGCATGTGGCGGAGCGCCATGGGCTGTCCATCTATGACGCCCTGATCGTCTCGGCTGCGTTGCTGGCAGGCTGCCGGACGCTCTACTCGGAAGACATGCAGGACGGTCAGGTCATCGATAAGCAGCTGACGATTCGAAACCCCTTTGGTTCCGCGTGAACCGACAGTTGCCGCGCGAGCGCCGCGATGCCGCGGCGGGTCCAGGTCGTCATGGTCGTCTCCCGGGATCGGCGATGACCTCAGACCTCCACGCGCGCGCCGTCAAATCGGCGCCGGCTTCCCGTTCATCCCCATGTTCGGCTGCGCCCGTGCCACCAGATCGGTGAGGATCGCACCCGCCTGCGCCGGGTCCGCCACCTGCGGCGCGCTCGGCCCGGGATGCCAGCCCTGCGTGATGCCGAGGTGTCCGCCACCGGCCTCGATCACCCGGGCGGTGACCGCGCTGCTGTGCCGGCTTGCCAGCCAGACCACCACCGGCGCGATCCAGCGCGGGTCGCGCCGCTCGATGTCCTCGGGGCTGGGGTTGCCCAGGTCGGCGGTCATGCGGGTGTAGGCATGCGGCGAGATGGCGTTCACGGTGATGCCGTAGCGCTGCAGTTCGCGTGCCGCGATGATGGTCATGGCCGCGATGCCGGCCTTGGCCGCGCCATAGTTGCTCTGGCCGATGTTGCCGTAAACGCCCGACACAGAGGTGGTGTTGATGATGCGGGCAGCCAGGTCGGTTTCGCCGGCCTTGTGCCGGTTCTTCCAGTGGTTGGCGGCGTGGTGGGTGGGCGCGAAGGTGCCCTTGAGGTGCACGTTGATGACCGCATCCCACTCGGCCTCGGTCATGTTGGTGAGCATCCGGTCGCGCAGGATGCCGGCGTTGTTCACCAGCGCATCCAGCCGCCCGAAGGTATCCACCGCCTGCTCCACCAGCCGGCCCGCGGCCTTCCAGTCGGAGCAGCTCTCCAGGTTGGCCACCGCCTCGCCGCCGGCAGTGCGTATCTCGCGCACCACCGCCTCGGCGGGCTGCTCCTTGGCCTTGTCGGGCGTGCCGTCGCGCGCCCCGCCGAGGTCGTTGACGATCACGCGGGCGCCATGGGCGGCCAGCATCAGGGCGTACTGGCGGCCGATGCCGCGGCCCGCGCCGGTGACGATCACCACGCGGCCTTCACACAGTCTCTGGGTCATGTCGGACCTGTCGGTTGGCGGGGCGCAGCGCCCCGGGGAGTGGGGCCGGCAAGCCGCCGGCCGCGGGATGCCGGGCCGCGCCCGGCTGCGGCCGATTATGGTCAGCGCGCACTGCCCTCGCAAAAGCGTGGCCGACCGATCGGAATCAGGCGTACGCGCCGGTCAGCGCACTCGCGCCTGACCGGGCTTTCGGACCCGCGCCATCGCGCGCGCAGGGCCGGCGCCGCTGCGGCTGCACTACCATCGAAGCCTCTTTCCGAAAGGCCGCGTCATGGAATTCGATTTCTCCGCCGACCAGAAGCAGCTCAAGGAGCAGGTGCGCCGCTTCCTGGCCGATCGCTGCGACCGCCATGCGGTGCGCGCCGTGCTCGACGGGCCGCAGTCGCACGACGCCGCGCTGTGGGCGGCGCTGGGCGAGCTCGGCTATCTCGGCGCCTCCATTCCCGAGGCGTATGGCGGGCTGGGCGCGGGCTATCTCGAAGCCTGTGTGATCGCCGAGGAGCTCGGCCGCGCGGTGGCGCCGGTGCCCTGGGGTTCGAGCATTGCGCTGGCCGCCGAGTGCCTGCTGCTGGCCGGCACCGAGGCCCAGAAGACCGCGCGCCTGCCCGGCCTGGCCGCCGGCCGCAGCATCGCCACCCTGGCGCTCGCTGAAGGCCCCGGTCGCGTGGGCCCCGGCACCGTGGCCACGCTGGCCACGCGCGGCAGCGGCGGGGTCAGCCTGAGCGGCAGCAAGGCCGCGGTTGCCGACGGCGACATCGCCGACTTCGCCGTGGTGGCAGCCATCGACGCGCCCGGATCGGCCGCGCTCTCGCTCTATCTGGTCGATCTGACCGGGCCGGGCGTGACGCGCACCGCGGTGAACACCATCGACCCCACCCGCAGCCATGCCCGCATCGATCTGCACGATGCCCCGGCCGAGCCGCTGGGCGAGCCCGGCCAGGGCTGGGCGCTGCTCGATCGCGTGCTCGATCGCGCCGCGGTGCTGGTGGCCTTCGAGCAGATCGGTGGCGCCGATCGCGCGCTCGAGATGGCCCGCGACTACGCCCTCGAGCGCTTCGCCTTCGGCCGCCCGATCGGCTCGATGCAGGCCATCAAGCACATGCTCGCCGACATGTATGTCTCGGCCACGCTGGCGCGCTCCAATGCCTACTACGCCGCCTGGGCGCTCTCCAATGACACCGATGAACTGCCGCAGGCCGCGGCCACCGCGCGGGTGAGCGCCACCCAGGCCTTCCAGCACTGCGCCCGCAACAACATCCAGGTGCATGGCGGCATGGGCTTCACCTGGCAGTTCGACTGCCACCTCTACTATCGCCGCGCCAACCTGCTGGCGGTCTCGCTAGGCGCGCTCTCGGTCTGGGAAGACCGGCTGGTGCAGCGCCTGCGCGCCGCCCGCGCCGCCTGACCTGCCGCCGCACCCGTCCGCGCCAGCCACGCCCGCATCCACACCCCAAGACATCGCGACACCGCGACCCGCCAGGACCCGCACCGCCATGAATTTCGCCGATACCCCGCAGGAAGCCGAGTTCCGCACCCAGGCCCGCGCCTGGATCCAGTCCAATGCCCCGCACGAGCTGCGCGACGAGCTCGAGGCGGCCGGCTTCGGCCAGCCCGCCCTGCGCAGCGGCGATGTGCTCAAGGCCGGCAAGGCCTGGCAGAAGCGCAAGTACGACGGCGGCTGGGCCTGCCTGCACTGGCCCAGGGAGTACGGCGGGCGCGGCGCCACACCCATCGAACGGGTGATCTGGCAGCAGGAGGAGGGCGTCTACTCGAAGCTGTCCTCGCCCTTCCTGATCGGCCAGGGCATGTGTGCGCCCACCATGATGACCTACGCCACCGAGGACCAGAAGCGCCGCTATCTGCCGCCGCTCGCCTCGGGCGAGTCGGTGTGGTGCCAGCTCTTCTCCGAGCCGGTGGCCGGCTCCGACCTGGCCGGCCTGCGCACGCGCGCCGAGAAGCAGGGCGACCACTGGGTGGTCAATGGCCAGAAGATCTGGACCAGCGGCGCGCACTATTCCGACCATGCCATCCTGCTCACCCGCACCGACCCGGGCGTGGCCAAGCATGATGGCCTGACCATGTTCTTCATCGACATGAAGAGCCCCGGCATCGAGGTGCGGCCCATCAAGCAGGTCAATGGCCAGTCGGGCTTCAACGAGGTCTTCTTCACCGACCTGCGCATCCCCGATGACCAGCGCCTGGGCACCCCCGGCCAGGGCTGGAAGGTGTCGCTCACCACGCTCATGAACGAGCGGCTGTCCATCGGCGCGGGCATGCCCACCGGCTTTCCCGAACTGCTCGATTTCTGCTGCGAGTTCGACACCGGCAACGGGCTGGCCATCGATGACCCCGCGGTGCGCTCCAGGCTCGCCACCTGGGCGGTGCGCACCAGCGGCCTGCGCTACACCGCCTACCGCAGCATCTCGGCGTTGTCGCGCGGTGAGACCCCGGGGCCCGAGAACTCGATCGGCAAGCTGGTGGCCGGGCAGACCCTGCAGGAGATCGCGATGTTCGCGCTCGATCTCCAGGGGCAGGCCGGCATCATGACCGACCCGGCCATGGTCGAGGCCGCCGGTCGCTTCCAGGCCATGCTGCTGCGCTCGCCGGCCACCCGCATCGAGGGCGGCACCGACGAGATCCTGCGCAACATCATCGCCGAGCGGGTGCTGGGCCTGCCGGCCGACATGCGGGCCGACCGCGGCCTGCCCTTCAACCAGATCCCCACCCGCACCCGGCAGTAGCGCCGGCGCAGGGCGGCCTGGCGGGCACGAGGCCCGCTGGCCGTGCGCGGGCGGCGCCAGGGCGCCGCTGGCGCTCAGGCGTTGCGGATGGTGAGTCCGCCGTCCACCGGCAGCGTGGCGCCGGTGACGAAGCCGGCCGCAGGCATGCACAGCGACAGCGTCATGTGCGCCACCTCTTCGGGTTCCGCGTAACGGCGCAGGGCGGTGCGCCGGCGCGCGTACTCGGCCTTCTGCTCGTCGGGGATGCGCGCGGTCATGCCGGTGTGGATGGGGCCTGGGCAGATGCAGTTGACGGTGATGCCCTCAGGGCCGAACTCCACCGCCAGGGAGCGGGTGAGGCCCACCACGCCGGTCTTGGCGGCGGTGTAGGGGCTGATGAAGCGGGTGGCGCCCAGCGCCTCGGTGGAGGCGATGTTCACGATGCGCGGTGTGTCGGACTTGCGCAGCCACGGCAGCGCGGCGCGGATCATGCGCACCTGCCCGGTGAGCAGCACATCGAGGTGCTGCGCCCAGCGCTCCTCGAAGTCCTCGGAGTCGACCGGGCCGTGGCGCGAGATGCCGGCGTTGTTGACCAGGATGTCGATGCCGCCGAAGTGCGCGGCGATCTCGCCCACCACCCGGTCGATCTCGGCGCGGTTGCGCACGTCGAGCTGCCAGCCGCGCACCGTGCCGCCGGCGCCGGTGATCTCATCGACCACCGGGCCGATCGGGGTGATGTCCACGGCCGCCACCTTCGCGCCCTCGTCGGCGAAGAGATGGGCGGTGGCGCGGCCCATGCCGCTGGCCGCGCCGGTGACGATCACCACCTTGCCCGCGACGGATCGCGAGAGCTTGCTCAATCGGGCCATGGTCTGTCTCCTGGGATGGTTGTGCGCTGGCCGGTGCCCGGGTGCGACCCGACCCCGGCAGCGTGCGCGTGAGATGGGACGCGGGCGGGCTCAGACCCCGCCGCCGCCGGTGCCGCCGTCCACCCGCAGCACCGCGCCGGTGGTGAACGAGGAGGCGTTGCTCGCGAAGTAGAGCGCGGCGCCCACCACCTCTTCGGCCTGGCCGCCGCGCTTGAGCGCGATCGAGGTTGCGGCACGCCGGGCGAAGGCCTCCATGTCCCAGGCCTTGCTGATGTCGGTGAGGAAGGGCCCGCACATGATGCTGTTGACCCGCACCTTCGGGCCGAAGGCGAAGGCAAACGACCGGGTGAGGTTGTTCAGGCCGGCCTTGGCCGCGCCGTAGGGCTCGGCGTGCGGCGCCGGGTTGGCCGCCGCGGTGGACGAGATGTTGATGATGCTGCCGCCGTCACCCTCGGCCATGCGCTCGCCGATGACCGCGCTCAGGCGGAAGGGCCCCTTGAGGTTCAGGCCGATCACCTTGTCGAAGAGCGCCTCGCCCACCTCGGAGAGCTTGCCGTAGAGCGGCGACAGGCCGGCATTGTTGACCAGCACATCGACCTTGCCGAAGGCCTGGTAGGCATGGTGGATGAGCAGGTCGCAGTCATCCCAGCGGCTGACATTGGCGGCCACCGCCACCGCGCGCCGCCCCATGGCGCGGATCTCGTTGGCCACCGCTTCGCAGGCATCGAGCTTGCGCGAGGCGATGATCAGATCGGCACCGTGGGCGGCGAAGCCCAGCGCCATGGCGCGGCCCAGGCCGCGGCTGCCGCCGGTGACCAGCGCCACCTTGCCGGTCAGGTCGAAGAGGTCGGTCGTCATGCGCGGTCTCCGGTTGCGTGTGGCGCGCGGATCAGCGCGCGCCGATGGTGCCGGCTTGCAGCAGGCGCTGGATCTCGTCCTCGGCCACGCCGGATTCCCGCAGCACCTCGAGGGTGTGCTGGCCGATCATCGGCGGCGGGCGGCGATAGCTCACCGGCGACTTCGAGAACTTCATCGGGTTGGCCACGCCCGGCGCGTTCACGCCGGTGGCATGCGGCAGCTCGATCTTCACATGGAGGTGCTGGGCCTGCGGATGGGCCATGGCCTGCTGGTAGTTGTTGATCGGGCCACAGGGCACGCCGGCCTTGGTGAAGATCTCCTCCCAGTGGGCGCGGGTCTGCTGACTCAGGATCTCGGAGAACATGGCGTGCAGCTCGCCCTGGTGGGCCATGCGCGCGCCGTTGTCCTTGAAGCGCGGGTCGTCGATCCACTCCGGGTGGCCCAGGGCCTTGCACAGCGCGCTGAACTGGCCGGCGTTGGCGCTGGCCACGATGAACTGGCCGTCGGAGGCGGGGTACACGCCGTAGGGGGTGATGTTGGGCGAGTCGTTGCCGGTGCGCCCGGGGATCTTGCCGCCGATCATGTAGTTGGACAGGTGACCCGAGCTCATCGCGATCACGGTGCTGAACAGCGAGATGTCGATGTACTGGCCCTCGCCGGTGACATTGCGGTGCTGCAGCGCGGCCAGGATCGAGATGGTGGCGTACATGCCGGTGAACAGGTCGACGATCGGCAGGCCGAAGCGCTGCGGGCCGCCACCGGGGCGGTCATCGCGCTCGCCGGTGACCGACATCAGCCCGCCCATGCCCTGGAACAGGTAGTCGTAGCCGGGGCGGGTGGCCCAGGGCCCGGTCTGGCCGAAGCCGGTGACCGAGCAGTAGATCAGCCGCGGGTTGATCTTCGAGAGCGAGGCGTAGTCGAGCCCGTAGCGGGCGAGGTCGCCCACCTTGAAGTTCTCGATGCAGATGTCGGCGGTCTCGGCGAGCTTGCGCACCAGGGCCTGGCCGTCGGCCGAGGCGAGGTCGATGGCCACCGAGCGCTTGTTGCGGTTGGCCGACAGGAAGTAGGCCGACTCCTTGGTGGGCTGGCCATCGGGGCCGTTGAGCCAGGGCGGGCCCCAGTGGCGCGATTCATCGCCCGGGCCCGGGCGCTCGACCTTGACCACATCGGCGCCGAGATCGCCCAGGTTCTGCACGCACCAGGGCGCGGCCAGCACCCGGGAGAGATCGAGGATGCGGATGCCGTGCAGCGGCCCCCGGGGCGGGTTGCCGGCACCGGCCTCTGAAGAGCCGGCGGGTGATTGCGGGGTCGCGGAAGCGCTCATCGATTCTCCTGGTCGGCCGCCGGATGGCGGCCTCTGTCGGGACAGGGATGCCGGGGGACGGGTTCCCGCCGGACGGTGCGGGGATCATAAGGCCTGCCATGGCGGCCGGACGCGGGCCCGCGGTGGCGGGGTTCCGCGATCCGCGCGCCGGCATCAGGCCGGTGTGGGCGCAGCCTCGTCGAGCAGTCCCTCCGACTTGATCGCGGACCAGAACGCCGCCGGCACCGGCGTGGCCAGCAGATCCGCAGCAGCGCGCGCCTCGGCTGCCGAGCGCGCGCCGGGGATCACCGCGGCCACCGCCGGGTGGGCGAGCGGAAACTGCAGGGCCGCGGCCGCGATCGGCACCCCGAAGCGCGCGGCCAGCGCACGCAGGCGCCCGGTGCGCTCCAGGACCTCGGGCGGCGTCTGGCCGTACATGTAGCCCACCCGCTCGGGCGCCACCAGCCAGCCGCCCGCGAAGGGCGAGGCGATGATCACGCCGATCCCGCGGGCTGTGCACAGCGGCAGCACGCGGCGCAGGGCCAGGGTGTCGAGCAGGGTGTAGGGGCCGGCGATCACCAGGAAGTCGAGGTCGATGGTGTCGGCAATCCGCTCGATCAGGTCCTCGTGGCGGCCGCCCGCCCAGCTGTCGAGGTTGCGCATCTCGCGATTGCAGCCCGCGCCGATCGCGTCGATCAGGCCGGCGCTGCGCAGCGACTCGAGCGCGCGCGCCCCGCCGCCGCGATCGCGGGCGAGTTCGCCGAGCGCGGTCTCGATCTGCTCGGGGTGGTGGTAGCCATGGTCGATGTCATGCAGGGTGAGGCTGTCCACCCGGGGCAGGCCCAGCCGCGTGAGCGAGTCGCGGTGCTGCTGCAGGATGCCCGCCTCGCTGTAGTCGAAGTGCACGCGATGGCCGCTGGCCGGGTCGCGCGGGGTGCGCGGTCCGCCGCCCGGTGCCAGGGTGCGCAGGCCCTCGTCCACCACCGGTTCGGGCTCCAGACGACGGCCCACCTTGGTGTTCAGTCGGAAGGACTCGCCGCCGGCGCAATCGGCCAGCGCCAGACCCAGCCGCCGTTCTGAGCGGCCGATGCCATACCAGGGCGCGGTGTCGAAGAAGCGCACCCCGCCGGCCCAGGCCGCGGCCACGGTCTCCAGACAGGTGCCGGCGCCAAGCCGGATGTCGCCGAGCGGCGCGGCGCCGAAGCCGAGCGCGCCCACCGACAGGCGGCTGCGCCCGACGCGGCGCAGGCCGCCGGCCGGCTCGCGGGCGGTGGCGATCGCGGGCGTGGTCTCAGGCATAGGCCATCCCCTGCGCACCGACATCGATCGCGTACACCGATTGCGAGGCGGTGATGAACAGGCGGTCGCGATGCGCGCCGCCGAAGCAGAGATTGGCCGCGCCTTCGGGGAGATGGATCGCGCCGATCTTCGTGCCGTCGGGCGCGAACACATGCACGCCGTCCCGATCGGGATCGCCCCAGGCGACCGCCGCCCAGAGATTGCCCTGGGTGTCCACCCGGAAGCCGTCGGGCGAAGAGGTGCCCAGGTCGGCGAACACCCGACGGTTGGCCAGGCGCATGCCGTCGATCACATCGAAGACCAGGATCTGTCGGGGGTGGCCGGCCCGGTGCGAGGCGCCGGTGTCGGCCACATAGAGCCGGAGATGATCGGGCGAGAACGCGATGCCGTTGGGCATCACCAGGGATTCGTCGACCACGCTCGCCTCGCCGGTGACCGGGTCGAGCCGGTAGGTGCGGGTGGGCAGTTCCTGCTCGGCCGGCGCGCCCTCGTGAAAGCCGCGCAGGCCGTAGGCGGGGTCGGTGAACCAGATCGCGCCGTCGGGATGGGTGACCAGATCGTTGGGCGAGTTCAGGCGCCGGCCTTCGAAGCGCTCGATCAGCACCGTGAGGCTGCCGTCGATCTCGGTGCGCACCACCCGGCGCCCGCCATGCTCGCAGGTGAGCAGCCGGCCCTGCCGGTCGCGGGTGTTGCCGTTGGCGAAGCCGGACGGCTGGCGGAAGACCGACACGGTGCCGGTGGCCTCGCACCAGCGCAGCATGCGGTCATTGGGGATGTCGCTCCAGATCAGGCTGCGCAGGTCGCCGAACCACACCGGGCCCTCGGCCCAGCGACCGCCGGTCCAGATCCGCTCCAGCGCGGCGCTGCCCACCCGGCAGCGGTTGAATCGCCGGTCGAGCACCTCCACGGCCGGGTCGGGGTAGCGCACGGGCTGCTGCCAGTCGCGGTTCATCAGGCGGTCCATGGTCGGTCTCCGAGTGTCGTTGCAGCATAGCGCCGGGAATGGAAGGCCGGCATTGGACGCCACGGCCAAGACCTTCCAACATCCCGGCTTTCCACCCACGCCCCAGGGAGCCCGACGATGTTCGAACTCACCCCCGCGCTGATTGCGGAACTGCAGACCATGGACACCCCCACGGTGTGCAACGCGCTCGAGCTGCTGGTGCCGGGCCGCCGCGGCTACGGCTACACCGTCTCACCGCTGGTGTGCACCCGGCCGCACCTCAAGCCCATGGTCGGCATCGCCCGCACCGCCACCATCCGCAGCGCGCATCCCAGCGACCTCGCCGCGCCCGAGGCGCGCGCGCTGTCGGACGCCTACTACACCTACATCGACAAGGGCCCCAAGCCGAGCGTGATCGTCATGCAGGATCTCGACGAGCAGCGCGGCTACGGCTCGTTCTGGGGCGAGGTGAACAGCTCCATCCACAAGGGCTTCGGCTGCCTGGGCCTGATCACCAATGGCGGCGTGCGGGACATCCCCGACATCGCCGAGGGTTTCCAGATGCTGGCCGACCGCATCATCCCCTCGCACGCCTTCGTGCATGTGGTGGACTTCTCTCGACCGGTCGATGTGGCCGGCATGCGGGTGCGCGACGGCGATCTGATCCACGCCGATCAGCACGGCGCGGTGGTCATCCCCCACGAGGTGGCCACCAAGGTGCGCGGCGCGGCCGACCAGATCATCCGCCGCGAGCGGGTGATCATCGAGGCCGCGCGCAGCCCCGGCTTCGACATCGACAAGCTGCGCGCCGCGCAGGGCAAGGCCTCGGAGATTCACTGAGGCCTGGCGCCAGGCTCAGATCAGCGCCTCGATCAGCGAAGGTCCTGGCTGCGCAAAGGACGCGGCCAGCGCCTTGTTGAACGACTCGGCGCTGTCCGCCCGCCAGGCGGTCACGCCCATGCTGCGGGCCATGCCCACCCAGTCGATGGTCGGGTCGGTGAGCTCGAGCATGCTCATCGCCTTCGGGCCGGGCGCATGCGCGCCCACCCGCCCGAACTCCACCTGCAGGATGCCGTAGCGGCGGTTGGCGAAGATCACCGTCGTGATGTCCAGCCGTTCGCGCGCCTGGGTCCAGAGCGCCTGCACGGTGTACATGCCGCCGCCATCGCCCTGCAGGCACAGCACCCGCCGGCCGGGCGCGGCGATGGCCGCGCCGGTGGCGGTGGGCAGCGCATAGCCGATCGAGCCGCCGGTGAGCTGCAGCCAGTCATGGGCCGGCGCGCCGCGGGTGCCCATCACGGTGCCGTGGCCGGAGGTGCCGCCCTCGTCGACCACCACCGCGTTCTCGGGCAGCAGATGGCCCACCGCCGCGCCGATCGCGCGGGCGTCGAGCTTGCCGCTGGGCAGTGCCGGTCGGTCGGCGGCGGCGAGCGGCGCCGCCTTGCCGCTGGCCCCCACGGCCTGGCCGAGCGCATCGAGCGCGCCGTCGAGATCGCCGTCGCGGCCGGCCACCTCATGCAGCGTGCAGCCCTCCGGCGTCAGCCAGTAGGGCTTGCCGGGATAGGCGAAGAAGGTCACCGGTGCCTGGGTGCCGAGCAGGATGATGTGTCGGGTGCCGGCCAGCATCTCGGCGGCCTGTTCGCCGAAGTAGGGCAGGCGCAGCGGGGCCGGAAGACCGGCGCCGCGCCGCATCCGCGGCACGAAGGTATCGGTGACCAGCCGCGCGCCGGTGGCCGCTGCGATGCGCGCCGCGGCCTGCACGCGCGCTTCGGTGAGCACCCCGTTGATCAGCAGCACGCAGGGCTCGCCGCTGGCCAGCGCGCGGGCCGCCGACAGCACCCGCTCGCCATCGATCGGGGGAGGGCTCAGGCGCGGCAGCGGCGCCGGAATGGGCGCGGTGGTGGTGTCCCATGCCGTGTCGGCGGGCAGGATCAGCGTGGCCACCTGACCGGGCGGGGCGAGCGCGGCCTGGATGGCTGCGGCGCCGTCGGCGGCCACGGTATCGGCGCTGGCTGCGGCCTTCACCCAGCCCGAGACCGGCCGCGCGATGGCCTCGACATCGGAGGTGAGCGGCGCGTCGTATTTGCGGTGGTAGGTGGCGTGGTCGCCCACCACATTGACCACCGGGGTGCGCGCCTTCTTCGCGTTGTGCAGGTTGGCCAGGCCGTTGCCCAGGCCCGGGCCCAGGTGCAGCAGCGTGGCCGCCGGGGTGCCCGCCATGCGGCCGTAGCCGTCGGCCGCGCCGGTGACCACGCCCTCGAACAGACCGAGCACGCAGCGCATCTGCGGATTGGTGTCGAGCGCGGCCACGAAGTGCATCTCGGAGGTGCCCGGGTTGGTGAAGCAGACCCGCACGCCGGCATCGACGAAGGTCTGCACCAGGGCTTCGGCGCCGGTGCGGCCGGCGGGCTGGCTGGGGGAATCGCTCATGCGCGGTCTCCATCGGATTGGCGGGGGGTGGTGGCCGCGCTGCGCCAGGCGGCGGCGAAGGCGTCCTCGTAGGCCTGCTCGGGCTCGGCGCGCACCATGGCGTCGAGCCGATGGGCGTCTTCGCCCACCAGGATGCGCCAGCGGTCTTCGCGCACACCGGCGAGGATGATCCGCGCGGCCTCGTCGGCACTGGTGGGCGCCTTGTCGCGGAACTCCAGCGCGCGCTGATGCAGCAGCTGGCGGATCTGGTCGTCGCTCAGGGCGGCCACGGGGGCGCCGGCGCGCACCAGCCGCGCGCGGGCCTGGGCCACCCGCTCGGCCGGCAGGGTGAGGGGCTCGGTGCCGCTCAGCACCCGCCCGGTGTTGATCGAGATGCCGGTGCCGATGTGGCCGGGCATCACCACCGCGCAGCGCACCTGCGGCGCGCTCAGGCGCAGGTCGGTGATCAGCGCCTCGGTGAAGCCCTTGACCGCGAACTTGGCCGCCGAATACGCGGTGTGCGGCACGCCGGGGCCGAGGCTGGCCCAGAAGCCGTTGACGCTGCTGACATTGACCAGGAAGGCCGCGGGGCTGGCCATCAGCATGGGCAGGAAGGCGCGGCAGCCGTTGTACACGCCCTGCCAGCACACCCCGAAGGTGCGCTCCCATTCGGCGCGATCGCCGTCGACGAAGCTGCCGCCGCCGCCGATGCCGGCGTTGTTGAAGAGCAGCGCGATGTGGTCGGTGCCATGCACCCGGGCCACTGCGTCGCGGAAGTCGAGCATCTCGTCTTCAACCGCCACATCCACGCGGTGGATGCTCACCCGGGTGCCGGCCGGCGCCTTCTCCAGGCACTGTTCGCGGGTCTGGGCGAGGCCGGCGGTGTCGAGATCGCACAGGCCCAGGTGCACGCCCTGCGCGGCGAGCTGCTGCGCCAGCGCGCGGCCGATGCCGCTGCCGGCGCCGGTGATCACCGCGATCTGTCCTTGCTGGATCTGCATGCCATTCTCCTGGCGCCCCGGGGGCCGCCGGTAAGGGGGAAGAAATCGGGACGCGCCCCCGCGTCAGTCGAATCCGGGCGGCGGGGTGAAGCCGAAGCCGAGCTGCTCCAGGCGGCGGGCGAGCTGCACCGTGCGCAGATCGCCATAGGCCGGGCCGATCAGCTGCACGCCGATGGGCAGGCCATCGGGGCCCGCGCCGCCGGGGATGACCGTGCCCGGCAGGTAGGACACGCCGGCCAGCCCGGCCCAGAAGGTCTGCATGAAGTAGGGATGGTCGACACCATCGACGCGGATGCGGCGCTCGCCGAGCGCGCGCTGATCGTGCGCGAAGGCGGTGGTGGGCATGATCGGCGCGACCAGCACATCATGCTGCTGGAAGAACGCATGCCAGGCCCAGCGCAGGCGGGTGCGTTCCTCGTTCAGGCGCGCCCAGTCGCGGGCCCGCATCGTCTGCCAGCGGGCCTGCTGCACCGCCGGGCTGCGGTCATCGGGCGCGGCCGACTCGGCCCGCGCCACCAGCCGGGCGAACTCGTCGTCGGGCAGGCGCGCGGCCATCGCCGAGGCGAGCAGGGCCGAGAACACGGTGTGGCTGTGCTCGGGGCTGAAGGCCGGACGCGCGGCGTCATCGACGATCGCGCCCTGCGCGGCCAGCGCCCGGGCCACGGCCGTCACCCGCTCGGCCACCGCAGCCGATGACGGGCACATCGGGTCGCTGGTCCACAGCGCCACCCGCAGGCCGCGCAACGACTCGCCGAGCCCGCCGAGCGCCACCTGCAGGCCCGGCGCCTCGAGTTCGTCGGGCCGGGCCAGCAGGCCAAGGGCGATCTCCAGGTCCTCGGCGCTGCGCGCGAGCGGCCCGATCACCGAGATGTCGGTCGGCGTGCGCGCCCCGCCCAGGGCGTGGCCGCGCATCGGCAGCAGGTTCCAGGTGGGCTTGTGGCCGAACACCCCGCAGAAGTGCGCCGGGTTGCGAATCGAGCCGCCGATGTCGCTGCCGATCTCCAGGCCGGTGAGCCCCGCGGCCAGTGCCGCGGCCGAGCCGCCCGAGGAGCCGCCGGGCGTGCGATCGGGCGCCCAGGGATTGCCGGTGGTGCCGTAGATCTCGTTGTAGCTCTGGAAGTCGGCCAGGCGGATCGGGACATTGGTCTTGCCGAACACATTCGCGCCGGCGGCGGCCAGCCGCTGCACGGCCAGCGCGTCGGTGCGGGCGATGTTGTCGCGCTGCGCCGGAATGCCCCAGGTGGTGGGGGTGCCGGCGAAGTCATAACTTTCCTTGATGGTCATCGGCACGCCGTGCAGCGGGCCGAGCGCCTCGCCGCGGGCGCGGGCCTGGTCGGCGGCATCGGCGCGCGCGCGGGCGCCCTCGCGGTCCTGGACCACCACCGCGTTGATGCCCGGGTTGTGCCGATCGACGCGGGCGAGGAAGTGCTCGAGCAGCTCGCGGGCACCCACCCGGCCATCGCGGATCTGGGCGGCGAGCTGGCTGGCGGACTGGAAGTGCCATGGGCGCATTGCGGGGTCTCCGGGGGTGGGGCGGCGCGGCGCGCGCCGGGCGGGCACGGCCGAGTATGGCCCAGGCCCGCGGCCGGCCCGCGGGCAAGGCGTGCGCGCCTGGTCTGTGCGCTTTCGTTTTTTCGATCCGCTTTGCCTGGCGCGGCAGGCGCGGTGCGCGAAAGCGCAGCGACCGAACCGGCGCGCATCGCCGGGCCCCCGATGGCGGGCGCACAATCGATCGGATACCTTGACAACCCACGCACCAGGGGGATCCCGATGGCAGCCGATTTCACCACCCTGCAGGAGATGGTCCAGCTGGCGCGCAGCGCCCTGGGCCGCGGCGAGTGGGACTACCTCACCGGCGCAGCCGAGACCGAGACCACCATGAAGCGCAACCGGCTCGCCCTCGACCGGCTGGCGCTGCGGGCGCGGGTGATGCACGATGTCTCGCAGGTGCATACCCGGCGCAGCCTGCTCGGGGTCGACCTGCGCATCCCGGTGCTGCTCGCCCCGATCGGCTCGCTGCAGGTCTTCGAGGCCGGCGGTGGGCTGTCGGTGGCGCGCGCCGTGGGCGAGTTCGGCGTGATGCAGATCCTCAGTTCGGTATGCCAGCCCGACTTCGAGACCCTGGCCCGCCAGTGCGACGCGCCCAAGATCCATCAGCTCTATGTGCACGGCGACGAGGCCTGGATGATGGACATCATCGCGCGCACCGTGGCCGCGGGCTACAAGGGCTTCTGCCTCACGGCAGACACCCAGATCTACAGCCGCCGCGAGCGCGACCTGCTCAAGCGTTACCTGCCCATGGCTGCGCGCCAGCCCGGCACCCGCCTGCCGCGCCGGCCGTCGGTCACCATGCAGCCCTCGATGACCTGGGACCTGATCCGCCGCATCAAGGACCGCTTCGACATTCCGCTGATCCTCAAGGGCATCGCCTGCGCCGAAGACGCCGACCTCGCGGTGCGCAACGGCGTCGATGTCATCTATGTGTCCAACCACGGCGGTCGCCAGCTCGACCACGGCCAGGCCACGCTCGAGACCCTGCCCGAGGTGGTGCAGGCCGTGGCCGGACGCGTGCCGGTGATCGTCGACGGCGGCATCATGCGCGGCACCGACATCATCAAGGCGCTGGCCCTGGGGGCTCGCGCGGTGGGCATCGGCCGCCTCGAGGCGCTGGCCATGGCCGCCGGCGGCACGCCCGCGGTGGTGCGCATGCTCGAGCTGCTCGAGATCGAGATGCAGCTCAACCTCGCCTCGATGGGCCTGTCGTCCATCGACCAGCTCCACCCCGGCAGCGTGGTGCCGGCCCAGCCGGTGGTGCCGCCCCATGTGCTCAGCGCCTTCCCGCTGCTCTCCGAGGGCTACTGACATGACCGACATCGACTTCCAGGCGCCGGCCAGCCTTCAGGATGCCCTGGCTCTGCTCGGGCAGGCCGGCCAGACCCGGCCGCTCGCCGGCGGCACCGACCTCATGGTGCAGATGCGCTCGGGCCGACTGCAGCCGCAGCGCATCCTCGATCTCAAGCGCATTCCGGGCCTGATCGGCATCCAGGCCGGGCCGGCCGGCTTCGTCATCGGGGCGGCCACGCCCTGCGCGCAGATCGGCGAGCACGCCGGCCTGGCCGCAGCCTGGCCGGGCGTGGTCGAGGCCGCGCGCCTGATCGGCTCCACCCAGGTGCAGGGCCGCGCCAGCCTTGGCGGCAACCTGTGCAACGCCTCGCCCGCGGCCGACAGCGTGCCGGCCCTGATCGCCGCCGGCGCGGTGCTGCGGGTGGCGGGCCCTGCCGGCGAGCGCGAGCTGGCCGCTGAAGCCCTGCAGCTCGGCCCGGGGCGTCATGCGCTGGCGCCGGGCGAGGTGCTGGTGGCCATCGCGCTGCCGGCGCGCGCCCCGCGCTCGGGCGATGCCTACCTGCGCCTCATTCCCCGCACCGAGATGGACATCGCGGTGGCTGGCGCGGGCGTGTGGCTCGCGCTCGATGCCGATCGCCGCGTGAGCCAGGCCCGGGTGGCGCTCGGCGCGGTCGCGCCCACTGCGCTGCGGGTGGATGCCGCCGCGCAGGCGCTGATCGGCACCCGCCTGGAAGACGAGGCGCTGGCGCGCCTGGCCGCCGCCGCGAGCGCGGCCTGCCGCCCCATCGACGACAAGCGCGGCACCGCCGCCTACCGGATTCGCGTGGCCGGCGTGCTCGCACGCCGGGCGGCCGTCATCGCCTATGAAAGGGCCTGCGCATGAGCAAACAACGCATCAGCTGCATCGTCAACGGCGAGCCGGTTGAGTTTCTCGGCAGCGCCAGCCAGAGCCTGCTTGACGCCCTGCGCGACGAGCTCGGTCTCACCGGCAGCAAGGAAGGCTGCGGCAGCGGCGACTGCGGCGCCTGCTCCATCACGCTCGATGGCCGGCTCGCCTGCGCCTGCCTGGTGTTCGCCCCCGAGGCGCAGGGCCGCCGTATCGGCACCATCGAGGGCCTCGCCGAGGGCGGCCGGCTGCACCCGGTGCAGCAGCAGTTCCTCGAGCACGCCGCCCTGCAGTGCGGCTTCTGCACGCCGGGCCTGCTGGTGGCGGCCAAGGCCCTGCTCGACCGCAACCCCGATCCCACCGAGACCGAAGTCCGCTACTGGCTGGCCGGCAATCTCTGCCGCTGCACCGGCTACGACAAGATCGTGCGCGCGGTGCTCGACGCCGCCGCCCAGCTTCGCGCCCAGGAGGCCCGCCCATGAACGACGCCGTTTCCGCGCCCGTGCTGCAGGTGGTCGGCCAGCGGCCGATCCGCCCCGATGGCGCCGACAAGGTCACCGGTCGCGCCAACTTCGGCGCCGACCTGCGCCTGCCCGGCATGCTCACCGGCCGGGTGCTGCGCAGCCCGCACGCCCATGCCCGCATCCTGTCCATCGACACCAGCGCGGCCCGCGCCCTGCCGGGCGTGAAGGCGGTGGTCACGGCGGCCGACTTCCCCGAGCCCGGCAACCAGGCGGTCGACGCCGGGGAGGGCGCGGCCACGCTGCGCGCGCTCTCCGAGAACTGCATGGCCCGCGGCAAGGCGCTCTATGTCGGTCACGCCGTGGCGGCGGTGGCAGCCACCTCCCCCGAGATCGCCGAGGCGGCGCTGGCGCTGATCGCGGTGCGCTACGAGCCGCTGCCGCATGTCATCGATGTCGAGGCCGCCATGGCGCCCGATGCGCCGCTGCTGCACGATGACCTGTTCACCAAGGGCGTCACGCCGCGCCCGACCGCGCCCTCCAACATCGCCGAGAAGATCATGCTCGGCCGCGGCGACGCCGCCGCTGCCATGGCCGGCGCCGAGGTGGTGGTCAGCGGCCGCTATGTCACGGCGCCGGTGCACCAGGGCTACCTCGAGCCGCATGCCTGCGTGGCCAGCGCCGGCGCCGACGGTCAGTGCCAGGTCTGGGTCTCCACCCAGGGCCACTTCGCGGTGCGCGCGATGTGTGCGGGGCTGCTCGGTATCGAGCTGCGCGACATCCGCGTCACGCCGGCCGAGATCGGCGGCGGCTTCGGCGGCAAGACCACGGTGTATCTCGAGCCGGTGGCGCTCGCGTTGTCGCGCCAGTGCGGCCGGCCGGTGCGCATGGTGATGACCCGCGCCGAGGTCTTCGAGGCAAGCGGCCCCACCTCGGGCTGCGTGATCGAGGCCCGCCTGGGCGCCAATGCCGACGGCCGGGTGATCGCTGCCGAGCTGGTGCTCAAGTACCAGGCCGGGGCCTTCCCCGGCTCGCCGGTGGGCGCGGGCTGCATGGCCGCGCTCGCCTGCTACGACATCGAGCATGTGGCCATCACCGGCTTCGATGTGGTGAGCAACCGCGCCAAGGTGGCGGCCTACCGCGCGCCGGGCGCGCCGATGGCCGCGCTCGCCGTCGAGAGCTGTCTTGACGAGCTCTCGCTGCGCCTGGGCATCGACCCGATCGAGCTGCGCATCCGCAATGCGGTGCGCCCCGGCGCCAAGGCGGTGTACGGCGCCACCTTCCGCGAGATCGCGTTCATCGAGACCCTCGAGGCGATCCGCAACCACCCGCACTACCGGGCGCCGCTTGGCCCCGATCAGGCCCGCGGCGTGGCCTGCGGCTTCTGGTTCAACATCGGCGGTGAGTCCTCGGCGGCGGTCCATGTGGACGAGGCTGGCGGCGTCACCGTGGTCTCGGGCAACCCCGACATCGGCGGCTCGCGCGCCTCCATGGCCATGATGGCCGCCGAGACCCTGGGCGTGCCCATCGCCCGCGTGCGCGCCATCGTGGCCGACACCTCGGCCATCGGCTTCTCGGCCACCACCGGCGGCAGCCGCGTCACCTTCGCCACCGGCATGGCGGTGGTGCAGGCCGCCGGCAAGGTGGTCGACGACCTGCGCCGCCGCGCCGGTCTGATCTGGGAGTGCCCGCTCGATCAGGTGCAGTGGCAGGGCGGGCAGGCGGTGTGCACCGACCCGTCCAAGACCGTCAAACCGCTCACGCTGGCCGAGATCGCCGGGCGCAGCGCGCGCACCGGCGGCCCCATCGCCGCCCATGCCTCGCTCACCGCGCAGGGCGCCGGGCCGGGCTTCGCGGTGCATCTCTGCGACATCGCGCTCGACCGCGAGACCGGCCGGCCCACCGTGGTGCGCTACACCGCCGCGCAGGATGTGGGGCGCGCCATCCACCCCTCCTATGTCGAGGGCCAGATCCAGGGCGGCGTGGCCCAGGGCGTGGGCTGGGCGCTGAACGAGGCCTATCTGTACGACGATGCCGGCCGCCTGCTCAATCCGGGCTTCCTCGACTACCGCATGCCGGTGGCCAGCGACCTGCCCATGATCGACACCGTGCTGGTCGAGTCCGCCCCCAACAAGCGCCATCCCTATGGCGCCAAGGGCGTGGGCGAGGCCCCGATCGTGCCGCCGCTGCCAGCGGTGGCCTGCGCGCTCAGCCGCCTGGTCGGTCATCGCCTGACCGAGCTGCCGCTCTCGCCACCGGTGCTGCTGCAGGCGCTCGATCAGCCGGGCGCGGCGGGCTGATACGGTCGTGGGTGCCGCCTCACCGAGTCACCCGAGCTGGTCCGCATGGCCTGGGTGAGTTCGGTGGATTCGCGCGTGCGCGAGCTCGCTGGCGGCCTGTCCCGTTTCGAGGTGCCCGCGGCCACGGTGCGCGGCCTGATCGCCGCGCTCGAGGCCCGCTGGCCGGGCCTGGGTTCGCATGTCGAGTCCGCCATGGCCCTGGCCATCGACGGCGAGATCCATCACGACGCGCTCGGCGAGCCGCTTGCGGCAGATGCCGAGGTGGTGCTGATCCCGCGCATCGGCGGCGGCTGAGCCGCGCCACCCAATCCCTCAGGAGCTGCCGTGGCCGAAGACATCATCGATGTGCTGATCGTGGGTTCGGGCGCCTCGGGCGCGGCGGTGGCCTGGAGCCTGGCCGAGACCGGCATGCGCATCGTGTGCCTGGAGCAGGGCGACTGGATGAACCCGGCCGACTATCCGACCACGCGCATGTCGTGGGAGGCCGAGTCGCACGGCGCCTACTCCACCAGCCCGAACATCCGCCGCCGCGAGACCGACTATCCGATCGTCGAGCACGAGTCGCCGATCTCGATCGTGAACTTCAACGGCGTGGGCGGCAGCACGGTGCTCTACTCGGCGCACTGGCCGCGCTTTCATCCGTCGGACTTCCGCGTGCGCAGCCTCGATGGCGTGGCCGACGACTGGCCGATCGACTACGCCACGCTCGAGCCCTGGTTCGAGCTCAACGACCGCATGATCGGCGTGGCCGGGCTGGCCGGCGACACCGGCTCGCCGCTGCGGCGCCCGCCCATGCCGCCGGTGCCGCTGGGCCGCATGGGCGAGGCGATGGCGCGCGGCTTCAACCGGCTGGGCTGGCACTGGTGGCCGTCGGACAGCGCGATTGCCACCGTGCCCTACGAGGGGCGCGAGGCCTGCGGCAACCTGGGGCCCTGCCACTCGGGTTGCGCGCGCGGGGCCAAGAGCAGCGCCGATGTCACCTACTGGCCGGTGGCGCGCCGTGCGGGGGTGGAGCTGCGCACCCGGGCGCGGGTGCGCGAGGTGCTGGTCGATGAGAACGACATGGCCACCGGCGTGGTCTACCTCGACCCCGAGGGCCGCGAGCACCGGGTGCGCGCGCATGTGGTGGTGCTGGCCTGCAACGGCATCGGCACGCCGCGCCTGCTGCTCAATTCCACGTCGGCGCGCTTTCCGAATGGTCTGGCCAACCGCTCGGGGCTGGTGGGCCGCAACCTGATGCTGCATCCGTGGGGTCTGGTGCAGGGCGTGTTCGACGAGCCCCTGGCCTCACGCTACGGGCCCTCGGGCTGCTGCATCCTGAGCAAGGAGTTCTACGAGACCGACCTCTCGCGCGGTTTCGTGCGCGGCTACAACCTGCAGATCACGCGCGGCGCGGGGCCGGTGAACCTTGCCCGCCAGGGCCTTGCGCGCGGCCAGATTCCGTGGGGGCCGGGGCACCACGAGGCCTTCGCGCGGCGCTACGGGCAGGTGGTCAACATCGGCATCTGCATCGAGGACCTGCCCGAGGAACACAACACCGTCACGCTCGACCCGGAGGTGACCGACAGCAGCGGCATTCCGGCGCCGCGCATCAGGTACACGATGAGCGAGAACAGCCGGCGGATGCTGCAGCATGCGTTTGCCCGCGGCACCGAGGTGATGCAGGCAGCCGGCGGCACCGACATCTACACCGAAGGCCCCATCCGTTACGCGGGCTGGCACCTGCTCGGCACGGCCCGCATGGGCACCGACCCCGAGCGCTCGGTGGTCAACCCCTGGGGCCGCAGCCATGATGTGAAGAATCTTTTCATCGTGGACGGCAGCGTATTCGTCACCTCGGGCGGCGTGAATCCCACCTCCACCATCCAGGCGGTTGCGCTGTATATCGCCGACCAGATGAAGCAGCGCCTGGCCAACCTTTTCGACGACTGATCATGCGTGACGACGGGTTTTCTAAGGTCTCGCCTGCTGCGGATACCGGCGCTGCCGCTGAGGGCGGCGTGTTGCTCGATGACGCGCAACACGCCGCGCTCGATGCGCTGCTTGATGTGATCGTGCCGCCGCTGCCTGAGCGCGGTTTGCCGGGGGCTTCGCAGGTGGGGGTGCAGGGGCGGTTGCTGGGGCAGGCGCAGGCCTTGCTGCCGGGGGTGGTTGCGGGGTTGGCGGCGCTGGAGGCGGCTGCGCGGGCAGCGTATGGGCGG
>CAIZPE010000296.1 GCA_903934795.1 uncultured bacterium
CCTCTTGCGCCTGGAACTGGCCGCCCAGCGTGATGAACATGCCCTCGGGCAGCTTCGTCTCGGCGGCCACCTGGCGGATGTCGGCCACGATCTCCGACAGCGGCCGGCCCGAGGCGTTGGCCGATAGCACGATGCGCCGCTTGCCGTCGTCGCGGCTGATCTGGTTGGGGCCGTCGCTGTCTTCGATGCTGGCCACCTTCGACAGCGGGATCCGCCCGCTGGGCGTCTCGATGAGGACCTGGCTCAAGCCCTCGATCGAACGCGCCGACTCCGGCAGCCGCACCACTAGCGCAAAGCGCCGGTTGCCCTCGACGATCTGCGCCACGCGCTCGCCTTCCACCAAGCCCTGCAGCGTGGCCAGGATCTGCGGCGCGGGCACGCCGTACTGCGCTGCGGCTGCGTAGTCCACGCGCACCTTGATCTGCGGCGCGAGCACCTGCTTCTCGATCTGCAGGTCGGCGATGCCCTGGATGGTGGCGAGCCTGGCACGCAGTGCATCGGCCTGGCCGCGCAGGGCGTCCAGGTCCTCGCCGTAGATCTTGATCGCGATCTGCGAGCGCACGCCCGAGAGCATGTGGTCGATGCGGTGAGAGATAGGTTGACCGACCTCGATGGCTGCGGGCAGGCTGACCAGGCGACCGCGGATGTCGGCCCGGACCTCGTCCATGGTGCGCGTCAGGTTCTCCGCTGGAACGATGCCGACATCGAGCTCGCTGACGTGCACACCCTCGGCGTGTTCGTCGAGCTCGGCCCGACCGCTGCGCCGGCCGACGTGCGTGACCTCGGGCACCTGCGAGATCAGCACCTCGGCCTGCCGCGCCAAGGCCGAGCTCTCCGTGAGCGTGACGCCGGGGTTCAGGCGAATGCCCACCAGCAAGGTGCCTTCGTTGAAGGGCGGCAGGAAGGTGGTGGGGAAGAAGGGCACGGCGGCACCCGCCACCAGCACCGCCATGCCGGCGGCTGCCAGGGCGGCCTTGGGGCGGTTCAGCACCGCCTGCAGGCCGCCGCGGTAGTGCTTCTTCAGCCAGGCCAGGGCCCGCGTGTCACCGTGGTCCAACGTCTTCAGGCGGGGCAGCAGGTAGTAGCTGAGCACCGGCGTCACCGTCACCGACACCAGCAGCGACGCCAGCGTCGAGGCGATGAAGGCCACGCCCAGTGGCACGAACAGCCGCCCTTCGATGCCCGGCAGTGCGAACAGCGGCAGGAAGACGAGCACGATGATGACGGTGGCGTACAGGATGCCCGAACGCACCTCCATCGAGGCCTGGGCCACCAGCTGCAGCGTCGGCTGCCGCTCGTGCGGCGGGCGCGCTCGGTCTTGTTTCAGCCGGCGCAGGATGTTCTCCACGTCCACCACCGCGTCGTCCACCAGGCCGCCGATGGCGATCGCCAGGCCACCCAGCGTCATCGTGTTGATCGACAGGCCGAAGTAGCGGAAGACCAGCGCGGTGATGAAGATCGACACCGGGATCGCCGTCAGCGCGATAACGGTGGGCCGGACGGTGCCGAGGAAGAAGAACAGGATCACCGCGACGAAGATCGACGCGCCGATCAGCTTGCCCTGCAGCGTGGTGATCGAGGCTTCGATGAAGCTGGCCTGCCGGAACGTCACCCGCGGTGCTTCCATGCCCGCAGGCAGTGAAGCCTTCAGCCCCGTGAGCGCTTCTTCGATGGTGCGCGTGAGCGCGATGGTGTCGGCGGTGGGCTGCTTCTGGATGCCCAGGATCACCGCCGGCTTTCCTTCGAAGCCGCCCTCGCCGCGCTTGATGGCCGCGGCGAACGTCACCTCGGCGATCTGGCGCAGCAGGATCGGTTGACCACGGTTGCTGCCGACCGCGCTACCGATAGCCAAGTTGCTCAGGTCTTCCAGCCGCGAGGTGCGGCCCAGGTGGCGGATGAGGTACTCGCGCCCGTTGAGCTCCAGGAAGCCGCCGGAGGTGTTGGCCGAGAAGCCGCGCAGCGCGGCCTCCAGCTGGTCGTGCGTGATGCCGAGTTCGGCCATGCGCGCGGTGCTCGGCTGCACCTGGAACTGCCGCACCTCGCCGCCGATCGGGATGACCTGCGCGACTCCGGGTACCGCCAGCAGCCGGGGCCGCAGCACCCAGTCGGCGTACTCGCGCACAGCCATCGGGCTGATCTTGCTTTCGTCGACGGGAATCGCGATCTGCATGATCTCGCCCATGATCGAGCTGATCGGCCCCATGCGCGGCACCAGGCCTTCGGGCAGACCTTCTTCCATTGCCGACAAGCGCTCGGCGACGAGCTGGCGGGCGCGATAGATGTCCACGCTCCAGTCGAAGGTGACGTACAGGAACGACAGGCCGGCCGACGAGGTGGAGCGCACGCTCTCCACGCCCGGCAGGCCGTTCATCGTCGTCTCTAGCGGGAAGGTGATGAGCTGCTCCACCTCCTCGGCGGCCATGCCGCCAGCCTCGGTCATGATGGTCACCGTGGGCTTGTTGAGATCGGGGAACACGTCCACCGGCGTGCGCGTCAGCGTGAACGCGCC
>CAIZPE010000297.1 GCA_903934795.1 uncultured bacterium
CGCACGCAACCTGCGCGACATGCAGGTGGAAACCTCCATCGACGAGGCCGAGATCGGCCGCATCCGGGTGGGCCAGCGCGCCACCTTCACCGTCGACTCCTACCCCGGGCGCAGTTTCTCGGGCGAGGTACGCCAGGTGCGCAAGGCCGCGCTCACCGTTCAGAACGTGGTCACCTACACCGTGGTGGTGGCCACGCCCAACCCCGATCTCGCGCTCATCCCGGGCATGACCGCCAATGTCCGGGTGATCACCGACACCCGCGAGAGCGTGCTCAAGGTGCCCAACGCGGCATTGCGCTTCCGACCCCCGAACTGGCAGGAACCGCCACCTGCCGGCGCACCTGCCGGCGCACCCGCCGGCGCGCCCAAGGCCGGCCTGGGCCCGTGGGAATGGCCGGGATCGGTCCTGAGCGCCCTGCGCGAGGGGCTCGGCGCGCTGATCACGCCGGCGCTTGCCCAGAGCCCGGGCAGTGGCGGGCCGCTGGCGCAGTTCCGTGAGCGGCTGGAGCGGGAACTCTCGCTCAGCGACGACCAGAAGACCCGGCTCGACGGCATCTTCGGGGCCATGCGAGAACGCTTCGCCGCAGCCCGGGCAGCGCCCGACGACGAGCGGCCGGTGCAGATGGAGCGCCTGCGCGCCGAACTGCGCGAGCGCATCGCGCAGATCCTCACGCCGGATCAGAAGAAGCGCTACCAGGAGATGCTCGCCGACATCGGGGCGCGACAGGGTGCAGGCACCGCAGCCGCACCCCCAGGCCCGAACCCGGCCGCTGCCGGCACGGGCGCCGGTCAGCCCGCGCCAGGGACCGCGTCCGGCAAGGGACCGGGGGCGTCGCCCGGTTCAGCACCGGGTGCAACTCCGGGTGCAACACCTGGCGCAGCACCCGGTTCAGCACCCGGGGCGGTGCCGGGCGGCGGCAGCCCGCTGCAGCAGTTCCGCGCCCGGCTCGAGCGCGACATCGCCTTCAGCAACGATCAACGCGTGCAGCTCGACGCGATCTTCGCCGCCATGCGCGATAAGTTCGCGGCCGTGCGGGAGGCCCCGGAAGCCGAGCGTGGCAAGCTGGTCGAGCGCAACCGCGCCGAGATGCGCGAGCGCATCGGCGACATCCTCACCGCCGCCCAGAAGCCCGTCTACGCGGCGATCATCGCCGAGATCGCCGGCCGTCAGGCCAGCCGCGGCCGCATCTTCCTGCTCGGCGCCGACGGCAAGCCGCGTGCGGTGTCGGTGCGCACCGGGCTCACCGACGGCGCCTTCACCGAGGTCTCGGGCGAGGGGCTCGCGGAGGGCGACAGCGTGATCATCGGCCAGCAGGGCGCCGCCACCGCACCCGCGGCGCGGCCCGCGGGCGCCGCGCCGCGGCTGCCCTTCTGAGGCGCAAGGCGATCATGGCCGAGCCGCTGCTGGCGGTGCGCGATCTGGTCAAGGAGTACCGCATGGGCGACACCGTGGTGCGCGCCCTGGCCGGGGTCAGCCTGACCATCGCCGCCGGCGAGATGGTCGCGGTGATGGGCCCGTCGGGCTCGGGCAAGTCCACCTTCATGAACATCATCGGCTGCCTCGACCGCCCTGACGCCGGCAGCTACACCCTGGCCGGCGAGCCGGTGCAGGCCATGGATGGCGATGCGCTGGCCGCGGTGCGCAACCGCCGCATCGGCTTCGTGTTCCAGCAGTTCAACCTGTTGCCACGCACCTCGGCGCTGCTCAATGCCGAACTGCCGCTGCTCTACACCAGCCTGCCGCGGGCCGAACGGCTGCGCCGCGCCACCCGCCGGCTGCAGCAGGTGGGGCTGGGGGAGCGCCTCGACCACCATCCCCGACAGCTCTCCGGCGGACAGCAGCAGCGGGTGGCCATCGCGCGGGCGCTGGTCAACGACCCGGTGCTGGTGCTGGCCGACGAGCCCACCGGCGCGCTCGACTCCCGCACCAGCCTGGAGGTGATGGCACTGCTGCAGCAGCTCAACCGGGAAGGCATCACCGTGGTGCTGGTCACCCACGAGCACGACATCGCCGAGTTCGCCGGCCGCATCGTGCTGTTTCGCGACGGCCAGGTGGTGTCCGACCGCCAGCACCCGCCGCGCGATGCCGCGCAGGCGCTGCGCGAGCTGCCGGCGGCGCAGAGCGGGCCCGCGCCATGAGCTGGCTGGCCACGCTGCGGGTGGCGCTCAACGCGCTGCGGGTGAACACCCTGCGCTCGCTGCTGACCATGCTCGGCATCATCATCGGCGTGGGCGCGGTGATCACCATGATCGCGGTCGGCGGTGGCGCGCAGGCGCGGGTCGAGGAGCAGATCCGCAGCCTGGGCTCCAATGTGATGATCATCCTGCCCGGCTCGTCGAATGCCGGTGGCCTGCGCCTGGGCTTCGGCGCGGCCCAGACCCTCACCGAGGACGATGCCCGGGCGGTGGCGCTGGAGGTCGAGCAGGTTCAGTTCGCCGCCCCGCGCATGAGCACCTCCGGGCAGCTGGTGCTGGGCAACACCAACTGGTCGACGCAGATCCAGGGCGTGACACCCGACTTCTTCGAGGCACGGGAATGGAAGCTCGCGGCCGGCCGTCACTTCGAGCAGCCCGAGCTCAACGGCTCGGCCAAGGTCGCGATCATCGGCCAGTCGGCGGCGCGCCAGCTTTTCGGCGAGAACACGCCGCCCGAACTGATGGTCGATCAGCAGATCCGGGTGCGCAAGGTGCCCATGACCGTGATCGGCGTGCTCGAGCGCAAGGGCCAGAGCGCGCTCGGCCAGGACCAGGATGATGTGCTCTTCGTGCCGCTGAGCACCGCCCGCAACCGGCTGATCGGCCAGGCCCAGGGCCGGCTGCGGCGGGTCAACAACATCACCGTCAAGGTGCACACCGGCGCCGACATGAAGCTCGCCGAAGAGCGCATCCGCGAACTGCTGCGCCAGCGGCACCGGCTGCAGCCCGGCCAGGACGACGACTTCACGGTGCGCAATCTGACCGAAATGCTGCAGGCTCAGGAGGCCTCCAGCCGGGTCCTGTCGATGCTGCTCGCAGCGGTGGCGTCGGTGTCGCTGCTGGTGGGCGGCATCGGCATCATGAACATCATGCTGGTCTCGGTGACCGAGCGCACCCGCGAGATCGGCCTGCGCATGGCGGTGGGCGCGCGCAGCCGCGACATCCTCAACCAGTTCCTGATCGAGGCGGTCACGCTCTCGCTGATCGGCGGGCTGGTGGGCGTGGCGCTGGGCGTGGGGGGCTCGTATGCCATCGGCGAATTCGCCGGCTGGCGCACCGAGATGTCACCGCACTCCATCCTGCTGGCGGTGGGCTTTGCCGGTGCGGTGGGCGTGTTCTTCGGCTACTACCCGGCACGCAAGGCCTCGCGGCGGCTGCCGATCGACGCGCTGCGCTACGAGTAGGGGCGTGCGCCCAGGCGGGCACGCAGCATCTCGAGATGCGCCTTCAGGTGGTATTTCTCCATGTGCCGGCGGGCGCCGAGGTTGGCGCCACGCAGCAGGCCTTCCACCCGGTCGAGATGCGCGAGCGCGCTCGCGCGCCGCTGCGGATCGAGCTCGCCCCGGGCATCGAGCTGCTCGATCTCGTGGTAGAGCTTCAGGATGCGCGACATGGCCCGCCAGCCAAGCAGCCCGGGCAGCCAGCGCGCCAGCGGCAGCACGATCGCCAGCGCCGGCATGAGCGTGAGCGCGAGCCGCTCGAGCAGGCTGGCCATCCAGAAGGGCAGGTAGCGCTGCAGGAAGGGCCGGCCGCTGCGGAAGTAGCGCTGCGACTGCGCGCTCTGCGGGAAGTCCAGCTGGCGCTCCGACGGAAACTCGCCGGGCGCGCTGAGCAGCGTGGGCACGCGGTGCACCTGGGTGGCCACATCCATGAGCAGGTAGGTGATCGCCGGGTGCAGGTCCTCGCGCACCACCAGGTTGGCGGCCACCGCCACCAGCGACACATCCTCGGCCGGCAGGTCGCGCGCCAGGCTGATCACGCCGCGCGGCAGCACCACCTTCGACAGCCAGGGCATGCGCCGCACGAGCGCGTCGGCGCGGGCGAAGCTCACCGGCGCGAGACCCGCCTCGAGCGCCTGCATCACGCTGGGCGCATCGACCGCGGCCACCAGGAAGAGCGCGTCCACCCGGCCCTCGGTCAGCGCCTGCACCGCCTCGCTGCCCGACAGCGGCGAGAGCCGCTCCGCCGGCACGGCGATGCCATGGGCCTCGAGCAGGCGCAGCGCCACCACCCGCGTGCCCGAGCCCTCCGGGCCGATCGCGATGACACCGCCGGCAAGCGCGATCGGGCTGTCCGGCGGGGGTACACCCGGGCGGGGCCGGTACAGCAGCCACACCGGCTCGTGCGCCACGCTGGCCACGCTGAGCAGACCGGGCTGGCGCTGCGGGTCGCCCAGGCCGCTCTGCACCAGGCCGACGGCCACCCCCGCCGCCGGGTCGGCCAGACGGGCCAGGTTCTCGATGCTGCCGGCCGAGGGCCGCAGCTCCAGGGTGATGCCCTCGCGGCGGAAGGCCTCGGCATAGCGGCTGGCAAAGGCGTGATACGCGCCGCTCGGGCCGCCGGTGGTGATGCTCACCCGCCGCGGCGGCGGCGGCTCGAGCACCTGCAGCAGCGCCCAGAAGAGGCCGGCGAGCATCAGCACCATGACGATCGCCACCCGGGTGAGCTGGCGATCCGACAGCAGCACGAACTCGCCGGCGCGCAGCAGCTGCCAGGTGGCGCGCTGATCGACCGGATTGCGGCTCATGCCGGCCCCGGGGGTCGCGCGAGCGCCAGGGCCTCGGCCAGCACCGTGCGGTCGCCGACATGGTTGGCCAGCAGCAGCACCAGGCGCGCGTTCATCAGCGCAGCCTGGTCGGGACCGAGGTCACGCTGGCTGTCGATCAGGGCCTGGTAGAAGCCGTCCGGATCGGGGATGTTGGGCGTGAGGACGAGGGACATGACGGGCTCGCGGGCAATCGGTTCAGGCCATGGCCAGGCAGCGCGCCAGCGCGGCGCGCACCGCATCGGCGCGGAAGCTGCGCCAGCGGGCGACGAGGTGCTGGTCGGGTCGGATGAGGCAGGTGGTGCCGGGCCGGGCGTCGAAGCGCTCGGCGAGCAGGCCCTGCGGATCGCCGAGGTCGGCGCCGGGCTGCGCACCCACGCGGAGCAGCCCGGCCTCGACGCCGCCGACCCGCACCGGTGCGGCGGGCGCATCGCCGAACACCAGCACGCGAAACCCTTTGCCAAGCTGGGGCAGCAGCCAGCCCGGGCGGCCATCGGCCAGCGTCACCGGCGCGTCCGGGCAGGGGCTGCCCGGGGGCACGCCGGCCGCAAAGGCATCGGCATCGGGCGTGTTCAGCTCCGAGTCGCGGTAGACGGTGGGTGTGGAAAGCCGGCCGCTGTTGATCAGGGCACGCGCGAAGGGATGCTCGGCGGCCAGCCCGAGCACCGCGTCGCGGTAGAGCCGGCTGGCGGCATTCTTGGGGGTGATGAAGTCGGTGGCGCGGGTGGAGTTGAGCAGATTCTCGTCGGCGGCGGCCGAGCGCTCGTCGGCGTAGCTGTCGAGCAGCGCGGGCGGCGCGTGGCCAGCCACCACCAACGCCAGCTTCCACGCAAGGTTGTCGGCATCCTGCACACCGGAGTTGGCGCCGCGCGCCCCGAAGGGCGAGACCTGATGCGCGGCATCGCCGGCGAAGAGCACACGGCCATGCCGCAGCCGGTCGATGCGGCGGCAGGCGAACTGGTAGACCGAGAGCCACTCGAGCTCGAAGTCCGTCGACTCGCCGAGCATGGCACGGATGCGCGGGATCACCCGCTCGGGCTGCTTCTCGAGCTGCGGATCGGCATCGGGGCCGAGCTGGAAGTCGATGCGCCAGACATCGTCGGCCTGCTTGTGCAGCAGCACCGACTGTCCGCGGTGGAAGGGCGGGTCGAACCAGAACCAGCGCTCCGGCGGGAAGCCGGCGCGCATCACCACATCGGCGATCAGGAATCGGTCATTGAAGACCTGGCCGCCGAAGCTGGCCCCGACCCGCTCGCGCAGCTGGCTGGAAGCGCCATCGCAGGCGATCACCCAGTCGGCCTGCAGGCTGATGTCGCCATCGGGGGTGCTCACCGAGAGCCGCACGCCCTGCGCATCCTGGACCAGTCCGGTGACGCTGTGCTTCCAGCGCAGCGACACCCCGGGCAGCTCGGCGCAGCGCGCCACCAGCGTGCTCTCGAGGTGGTACTGCTGCAGGTTGATCATCGCCGGCATCTGGTGGCCGGGCTGGGGCTGCAGGTCGAACTGCCAGACCAGGCCGTCGCCGTTGAAGACCTTGCCGACCTTCCAGCTCACGCCGCGATCGAGCAGGGGCTGCGAGCATCCCAGTCGGTCGAAGATCTCCAGCGAGCGCTTGGCGTGGCAGACCGCGCGCGAGCCCATGCTCACGGTGTCGTTGTCATCGAGCACCACCACCGGCAGGCCGCGCAGGGCGCAGTCGATCGCGGCGGCCAGACCCACCGGGCCGGCGCCCACGATCACCACCGGATGCCGGGCAGGACCGGCGGCATCCAGCTCCGGCGGGCGCCGATAGGCGAAACGGGGATAGGCGAAGGTGCGTTGCATGCGTGGCTCCGGCACGGGCGCCCGCCGCAACGGCCGGCCGGCGGGCCGGGCGCGCGCGCCGGGTGCGGCCGATCGTACCGGGCCGCCGCCCGGGCGGGCAAGACGCCCGGCGGCGATGAAGCGACACGCGGCGAGGCCGGCGAAGGCCGTGCCGGATCACACCGGGCCGGCCGCGCTTGTATGCTGCCGGCACCCCATCACCGCCCGAGCCCACTGCCATGACCGCCTTCCCGCTGAGCACCGGCAACCCCGCCGACCACGGCATCCGCACCGAACAGCTCGACCTGCTGCACGCCCTCATCGAGCGGCAGATCGCCGAAGGCCGCTACCCCGGTGCGACCATCGCGCTGGCCCGTCATGGCCGGCTGCTGCACGAGAAGCACTTCGGCCAGGCCCGCACCGGCGCCCAGCCGATGGCCGCCGGCCCCGGCACGCTCTGGCTGCTCTACTCGAACACCAAGGTGGTGCTGGCCACGGCGCTGTGGAAGCTCGCCGAGCAGGGCGCCTTCCGCTTCACCGACCGGGTGAGCGCGCATGTGCCGGAGTTCGCCCGTCACGGCAAGCGCGACATCACCGTGCTGCAGGTGATCACCCACCAGGGCGGCTTCCCGAACGCGGTGCTGCCCTCGGCGGCCTGGAGCGACCACGCCCGCATGCGCGAGGGCGTCTGCGACTTCACCCTCGAATGGACGCCCGGCTCGAAGGTGGCCTACCACGGGCTGTCGGCCCACTGGGTGCTGGCCACGCTCATCGAGGCGCTCACCGGTCGCGACTTCCGCGAGTACCTGCGCGAGGCCATCCTCGCGCCGATCGGCCTGGCCGGCGAGATCGTGGTGGGTCTGACGCCCGCCGACGATGCCCGGGTTTCGGACATGCACGAGCCCGATCCGCAGGGCGGCATGCGGGCGCTGGCCGAGAACAACACCGAGACCTGGCGCCGGGCCGGCGTGCCCGGCGGCGGCGGCTACGGCACCGCCCGCGGCATGGTCGCCCTCTACCAGATGATGCTGGCCGGCGGCACGCTGGGCGGGGTGCGGCTGCTCTCGCCGCGCATGCTCGCCTATGCCATCCGCAACCACACCGGTGACCGGGTGGACGAGTTCATGGGCATGCCGATGCATCGCGGCCTCGGCCCGCATCTGCGCGGTCACACCGCGACCATCCGCGGCCTGGGCGCGATCGCCTCGCCGAACGCCTTCGGCCACGGCGGCGTGGGCACCTCCTACTGCTGGGCCGATCCCGACTCGGGCGTGTCCTTCGCCTACCTCACCAACAACCGGGTGCCCGATCCCTGGCACACCGAGCGCCTCGACACCGTGGCCAATCTGGTGAACGCCGCCATCGTCTGACACGGGGGCATGCGACGCCCGCGTGCAGGCGGGCGGTTAGAATGCGCGATTGCCCCGCCGCCTGCCCCCGGGCGGCGAGCTCTCGCGACTCGACCGAGCCTGCGCGCCATGGAGTTCCTCCCCTTCACCCGACCGAGCATCGACGACGCCACCATCGCGGCCGTGGCCGACGTGCTGCGCTCGGGCTGGATCACCACCGGGCCGAAATGCCGCGAGCTCGAAGCCCGGCTCTCGGAGCGCTACGGCAACCGGCCGGTGCGGGTGGCAGCCTCGGCCACCGCGGCGCTCGAGTTCGCCCTGCGCATCGCCGGCGTGGGCGCCGGCGACGAGGTGATCACCACCCCGCTGTCCTGGGTGGCCTCCGCCAATGTGGTGCTCACCGTGGGTGCGCGCCCGGTCTTCGTCGATGTCGACCCCCGCACCCGCAACCTCGACCTCGCCCTGCTCGAGCGGGCGATCACGCCGCGCACCCGGGCGATCATCGCGGTCGATCTCGCCGGCCTGCCGCTCGACCGGGAGCGTCTCTACCGCATCGCCGGGCAGCACCGGCTGCGGGTGATCGAGGACGCGGCCCAGTCGATGGGCGCGAGCTGGGCCGGCCAGGAGATCGGCTGCGGTGGCGATCTGGTCGCGCTCAGCTTCCACGCCAACAAGAACTTCACCACCGCCGAGGGTGGCTGCCTGGTGATGAACACGCCCGAGGAGGCGCGCCTGTTCGAGAAGCTGCGCCTGCAGGGCGTCACCCGCCACGCCGACGGCGGCATGGATGTCGATGTGCTGGGCTACAAGCACAACCTCACCGACATCGCCGCTGCCATCGGCCTGGGCCAGCTGCCGAGGCTCGCGCAGTTCAACCAGCGCCGCGCCGAGCTCGCCGCGCGCTACTTCGCGCGCATCGACCCGGCCCTGGGCCTGAGCCTGCCGCTCACCGACGCGCAGAGCGGCCCGGCACGCGGCAACTGGCACATGTTCCAGCCGCTGCTGCCGCTTGCCCGGCTGCGGCTGTCCCGCGGCGGCTTCATCGAGGCCATGAAGGCCGAGGGCATCGGCGTGGGCGTGCACTACCCGGCCATGCACCGTTTCACGCTGTACCGCAAGCTCGGCTGGCGCGATGGCGACTTCCCCGTGGCCGAGTCCATCGGCGAATCCACCGTCACCCTGCCGCTGTTCCCGGCCATGGCCGACACCGATGTCGACCGGGTCTGCAACGCCCTGTCGGCGGTGCTCGGCCCGGCGCTGGCCGCATCATGACCGGCACGCTCGTCACCAGCCCGCAGCCCATGGTGCGCGGGCTGCTCTCGGTGGTCATCCCGGTCTACAACGAGGAGCCCGGTCTGGCCGCGCTTTTCGAGCGGCTCTATCCGGCCCTCGACGCGCTCGGGCAACCCTACGAGGTGCTGTTCATCGACGACGGCAGCCGAGACCGTTCCGCCGCGCTGCTCGCCGCGCAGTTCGAGCGCCGACCGGACCACACCCGGGTGGTCATCCTCGACGGCAACTTCGGCCAGCACCGCGCGCTGCTCGCCGGCTTCGCGCAGGCCCGCGGCGAGCGTCTGGTCACGCTCGACGCCGACCTGCAGAACCCGCCGGAAGACATCGGCCTGCTGCTGGCCGCGATGGACGCCGGCCACGACTATGTCGGCTCCATTCGCCGCACCCGTCGCGACGCGGCCTGGCGTCACTGGGCCTCGCGGGCCATGAACCGGTTGCGCGAGCGCATCTCGCGCATCCGCATGACCGACCAGGGCTGCATGTTCCGCGCCTACAGCCGGCGCATCGTCGACGCGATCAACCAGTGCCGCGAGATGAACACCTTCATCCCCGCGCTGGCCTACACCTTCGCCACCCACCCCACCGAGGTGGTGGTCGGCCACGAGGAACGCTTCGCCGGCGAGTCCAAGTACTCGCTCTACAGCCTGCTGCGGCTGAACTTCGACCTCATGACCGGCTTCTCGGTGGTGCCGCTGCAGCTGTTCTCGATGCTCGGCATGGCGGTGGCGGTGCTTTCCGGCGCGCTGTTCGTGCTGCTCGCGCTGCGCCGGCTCATCCTCGGCCCCGAGGAAGGCGGCCTGTTCACGCTGTTCGCGCTGCTCTTCTTCCTGGTGGGCATCGCGCTGTTCGGCATCGGCCTGCTCGGCGAGTACATCGGCCGCATCTACCAGGAGGTGCGTCAGCGACCGCGCTACCTGGTACGCGCGGTGCTCGAGCGCCCCGCGGCACCCGGCTCGCCGCCATGAACCGCGCAGTGGTGTTCGCGTACCACGATGTCGGGGTGCGCTGCCTGAAGGTGCTGCTCGCCCACGGCGTGGACATCGGCCTGGTGGTCACGCACCAGGACAACCCCGCCGAGACCATCTGGTTCGCGAGCGTGGCGCAGACCGCCCGCGAACACGGCATCCCGGTGATCACACCCGATGATGCCAACGACGACGCCACCTTCGCCACGGTGGCGGCCTGCCGGCCGCAGTGGCTGTTCTCGTTCTACTTCCGGCAGATGCTGGCCACCCGGCTGCTTGCGCTGGCCCCGCGCGGCGCCTGGAACATGCACGGTTCGCTGCTGCCGCGCTACCGCGGGCGGGTGCCGGTGAACTGGGCGGTGCTGCACGGCGAGACCCGCACCGGCGCCACCCTTCACGAAATGCAGGCCAAGCCCGACCGCGGCGGCATCGTCGCGCAGCAGGCCGTGCCGATCCTGCCCGATGACACCGCCGGCGAGGTGTTCGCCAAGGTGACCGTGGCCGCCGAGATGGCGCTCGATGCCTGGCTGCCCGACCTGCTCGCCGGCCGCGCGGTGGCGCGCGAGCAGGATCAGCGGCAGGCGAGCTACTTCGGCGGGCGAAAGCCCGAGGACGGCCGCATCGACTGGACCCAGCCGGCAGCGCGCATCCACAACCTGGTCCGTGCGGTGGCCCCGCCCTACCCCGGCGCCTTCACCGAGGTACCGGGCGCGCGCATCCGCGTGCTGCGCACCCTGCGTCAGGATTGCCCAACGGACGCCGATCGCGCGGCACCCGATCAACGCGAGGCGGCGCAGGGCCGCGCCGCGCCGCCCGAGGCACCCGGCCTGCTGATCGCCGACGGGCACCTGCTGCTGCGCGGCGCCGACGGCGGCCTGCTGCGGGTGCTGGCCGCCGAGCTCGATGGCGAGCCGCTGGGCCCCGAAGAATTCGAGCGCCGCTTCGGGCGCTCGCTGTGCTTTCCCCTGACCGCCGAGCGCGGGAGTCCCTCATGAAGAAGATCCTCATCCTCGGCGTCAACGGCTTCATCGGCCATCACCTGTCGCAGCGGATCCTCGCCGACACCGACTGGGACGTGTACGGCATGGACATGGCAAGCGACCGGGTGGATCCGCTGATGACCCACCGTCGCTTCCACTTCTTCGAGGGCGACATCACCATCAACCGGGAGTGGATCGAGTACCACATCCGCAAGTGCGACGTGATCCTGCCGCTGGTGGCGATCGCCACGCCAGCCACCTATGTGCGCGAGCCGCTGCGGGTGTTCGAGCTCGACTTCGAGGCCAACCTGCCGATCGTGCGGGCCTGCGTGAAGCACCGCAAGCGCCTGCTCTTTCCGTCCACCAGCGAGGTCTACGGCATGTGCGCCGATGACCAGTTCGACCCCGAGGCCTCCAACCTGGTCTACGGCCCGATCAACAAGCCGCGCTGGATCTACGCCTGCTCCAAGCAGCTCATGGACCGGATCATCCATGCCTACGGCATGTCGGAAGGTCTCGACTACACCCTGTTCCGGCCGTTCAACTGGATCGGGCCGGGCCTGGATTCGATCCACACCGCCAAGGAAGGCAGCTCGCGGGTGATCACCCAGTTCCTGGGCCACATCGTGCGCGGCGAGCCCATCCGGCTGGTCGATGGCGGCAGCCAGAAGCGGGCCTTCACCTATGTCGATGATGGCATCGACGCGCTGATGCGCATCATCCGCAACCCGGAAGGCCGGGCCAGCGGCCAGATCTACAACATCGGGAACCCGGTCAACAACCACTCGGTGCGCGAGCTCGCCGAGATGATGCTCGCGCTGGCCGCGCGCTATCCCGAGTACCGCGACAATGCCGCCCGCGTGAGCCTGATCGAGACCTCCTCCGGCGACTACTACGGCAAGGGCTACCAGGATGTGCGCAACCGCGTGCCGCGGATCGACAACACCATGACCGATCTCGGCTGGGCGCCCCGGGTGACGATGGCCGACGCGCTGGCGCGCATCTTCGACGCCTACCGCGGCCAGGTGGCGCAGGCCCGGGCGCTGCTCGACTGACCCCCCGCCAGCCACATGGCCCGTCTCGCCCTGAAGATCGATGTCGATACCTGGCGCGGCACGCGCGAGGGCGTGCCCCGCCTGCTCGAGGTGCTCAGCCGGCGCGGGGCGCAGGCCACCTTTCTCTTCAGCCTTGGCCCCGACCGCACCGGTCGCGCCATCCGCCGGGTGTTCCGGCCCGGCTTTCTGTCGAAGGTCTCGCGCACCTCGGTGCTGGAGCACTACGGTCTGCGCACCCTGCTCTACGGCACGCTGCTGCCCGGACCCGATATCGGCCGCGGCTGCGCCGCGCTGCTGCGCGCCGTGGCGGCCGCCGGCCACGAGACCGGCGTGCACTGCTGGGACCATGTCCGCTGGCAGGACTTCGTCGGTGGCCGCGATGCCGACTGGACCGCGCGCGAGATGCGGGCCGCGGTACGGCGCCACACCGAGATCTTCGGCAGCCCGCCGCGCACCCACGGCGCGGCCGGCTGGCAGATGAACGCGCATGCCTACCGGCTCGAGCGCGAGCTCGGCTTCGTCTACGCCTCCGACGGGCGCGGCAGCGCGCCCTACCAGCCGGCGCTGCACGGCCAGCCGGTCGGCGTGCCGCAACTGCCCACCACCCTGCCGACCTTCGATGAACTCATCGGCCTGGATGGCGTGAGCGCCCACGATGTCGATCGCCGCCTGCTCGCGATCACCGCCGCGCAGCCGGGACGCGACCAGGTCTTCACCCTGCACGCCGAGCTCGAGGGCATGAAGCTCGCCCCGGTGTTCGAGCGCCTGCTCGCCGGCTGGCAGGACCAGGGCCTGCAGCTCACGAGCACCGGCGAGTACTTCGCCTCGCTGGCCGGGCGCGCGCTGCCCCTGCACGAGATCGCGGTCGGCGAGGTGCCCGGCCGCAGCGGCACGCTGACGGTCCAGGGACCGGCGCTCGCCTCATGAGCCGCGCCGCCGCCCCCTTCGGCCGCCTGGTCTGCAGCGGGCGAGCCCTGCCGCTGCTGCTGCTCGGCCTGGCGCTTCTGGCCTGGTTCGGCACCCTCGGCTGGCGCGACCTGATCACCCCCGACGAAGGACGCTACTCCGAGCTTTCGCGCGCGATGCTGGCCAGCGGCGACTGGATCAGCCCGCGCCTGAACGGCTTCCTCTACTTCGAGAAGCCGCCGCTGCAGTACTGGGCCACCGCGATCGCCTTCGCGCTCTTCGGGCTGAACGACTTCGCCGCGCGGCTGTGGCCGGCGCTGGCAGCGGCGCTGGCGGTGCTCGCGCTCTGGTGGACCGCGCGGCGTGTGATCGGCGAGAAGGCGGCGCTCTACGCCGCCTGCGTGCTGGGCAGCAGCGCGTGGTGGATCGGCAACTCCCACTTCGTGAATCTCGACGCCAGCCTGTCGGCAGCGCTGGGCGTGGCACTGGTGGCGGTCTGGTACGGGCTGCGCGAGGCGGCCACCCCGGGCGAAACCCGCGCGGCCATGCTTGCCGCCTGGCTGGCCATGGCGCTGGCCATGCTGAGCAAGGGGCTGGTGGGCATCGTGCTGCCGGGCATGGTGCTGGTGGTGTACACGCTGTGGAGCCGCGACCTGCTGGTCTGGCGGCGGCTGCAGTGGGGCTCCGGGCCCTTGCTCTTCCTGGCGGTGGCAGCGCCCTGGTTCATCCTGGTGTCGCTGCGCCACGCCGAGTTCGCGCATTTCTTCTTCATCGAACAGCACTTCACCCGCTACCTCACCCACACCCACCGGCCGGGCCCGTGGTGGTACTTCCTGCCGCTGCTGCTGATCGGGCTGGTGCCCTGGACCACCCTGCTGCCGGGCGCACTGCGCCTGGGCCTGCGGCGTGAGACCGGCCGCTTCCAGGGCAACCGGCTGCTGCTGACCTGGGCGGTGGTGATCTTCGTGTTCTTCAGCATCAGCGGCTCGAAGCTGCCCTCGTACATCCTGCCGATCTTCCCGGCACTGGCCCTGCTGGTGGGTCAGCACGCCCTGCGCCTGAGCGCGCGCAGGCTCTCGGTGCACGCCCTGCTGATGGCCGGACTGAGCCTGGCCGGGGCGGTGGCGCTGGTCGCGCTCACACAGGGAACGCGGGGGGACGGGCAAGCCTGGGCCGGGGGCGAACTCGCCTACCGCAACTGGATCGCAGCCGGCCTGGTCGCCATTGCCCTGTTCTGCATCACCGCAGCGATCGCCGCCCGCCGTGCCCGCCCCGCCGCGGCGATCGTCGCGATGGCCTTCGGCGGCCTGATCGGCACCCAGCTGATCATGCTCGGCCACCAGACCGTGGCCCGCGACAAGACCGCGCGCGAACTTGCCGCCGCGTTCCAGGCAGCGCTGCCCGCCGACGCGCCGGTCTTCACCGTGAGCACGCACGACCAGTCGCTGCCCTACTACCTGCGCCGGCCGGTCACCATGGTCAACTATGTGGACGAGTTCGCCACCGGCCAGCGCATTGAACCCGGCCGCAACCTGCCCACCGAGGAAGCCTTCGCCGGATTGTGGCGTTCGCTGCCGGCTGCGGGCGCCTACATGCGACTGGAGACCTTCCAGCGCTGGCAGGCCGCGGGCCTGCCCATGCGGGTCATCTACCGCGACCCATCGCGGGTCGGCGTGATCCGCCCGCCATCCTGACCTACCGCAACCGCCAGACTGCCATGCCCAGCCCGATTCGACGACATCTGCGCGCGCTCGCGCTCGCCGCCACCGCCTGCCTGATGCTGCCGGCTGCGCAGGCCCAGAGCCAGACCTGGCCGCAACGACCGGTGCGTCTGGTGGTGCCCTACGGGCCCGGCTCTTCGCCCGATGTCATGGCCCGCATCCTGGCCGAACGGCTCACGCCGCGGCTTGGCCAGCCGGTGCTGGTCGAGAACCGCGCCGGCGCCGGCGGCAATGTCGGCACCGGTGCGGTGGCCAAGTCGGCTCCTGATGGCCACACCCTGGTGATCAGCACCAACGGGCCGCTGGTGAACAACACCGTGCTCTACAGCCGGCTGCCCTACGACCCGTTCCGCGAACTGGCGCCGGTGGTGCTGGCCGGCGGTCAGGCCAATGTCTGCGCGGTGCGCGCCGATGCCGGCATCGGCTCGATGAAGGAGCTGGTCGCGGCGATGCGCGCGCGCCCCGGAGGCTTCAACTTCTCGTCGATCGGCGTGGGCAGCCTTTCGCATCTCGGCGTTGAACTCCTCAAGGTGCGCACCGGCAGCTTCGCGGTGCACATCCCCTATCCCTCGTCGCCGGCGGCGATCACCGCGGTGCTGCAGGGCGATGTCCAGTTCAGCTGCGTGCCGGCGGTGGCGGTGATGCCGCAGGTGCGCGCCGGGCGTCTGAAGGCGCTGGCGGTGTCCACCGGGACGCGCAGCGCGCTGATGCCCGAGGTGCCCACCCTGAAGGAGGCCGGCTTCCCGGATGTGGAGGCCGTGGCCTGGATGGCCATCCTCGCGCCGGCGGGCACGCCATCGGACGTGATCGGCCGTCTGAACCGCGAGATCAACGCCGTGCTGGCGCTGCCCGAGGTACGCGAGCGCATGCACTCGCAGTACATGGAGCCCATCGGCGGCAGCCCCGAGCAGCTCGCCCGATTCATGCAGGACGAACTGCGCGTCTGGACGCCGATCATCCGGCGCAGCGGCGCCACCATCGAATGAGCGCGAGGGACTGCACCGGCAGGCCCGGTCGCGATCAGCGCGAGGCTCTCAGCCCGGCGTGCGTTCGAACCAGCGGCGGGCGAGCCGATCCCAGAAGCTCGCGCCCAGGGCCAGCGAATCGTCGTTGAAGTCGTAGCCAGGGCTGTGCAGGTTGGGGCCGGGTCGGCCGTCGGCGCCATTGCCGATGAAGCCGTAGGCGCCCGGCACCGCCTCGAGGATGTAGCCGAAATCCTCGGCGGTCATGGCCGGCGCAATGTCACGCTCCACCTGCGGCTCGCCCGCCACCTCGGCCATCACATCGGCCATGAAACGAGCCTGGACGGCATCGTTCACCGTGCAGGGATAGCCGTTGCGGATCACCACCTCGGCACTCGCCTGATGGGCCGCCGCCACATGCGTGGCCACGCGGTGCAGGCCGTCGACCAGCATCTGCAGTGTGTCGGGCCGAAGGGTGCGGCAGGTGCCCTTGATCACGGCGCGCGCCGGGATGATGTTCTCGGTGCTGCCGGCCTCGATCTGCGCCACGGTGAGCACCGCGCTGTCCAGGGGATCGGCCGAACGCGAGACCAGCAGTTGCAGCTGGCTGACGATGGCGCAGGCCACCGGGATGGGATCGATGCCGGTGTGCGGCTGGGCGGCATGGGCGCCACGGCCGTTCACGCGGATCTCGAAGCGGTTGGCGCTGGCCATGATCGGCCCCACCCGCACCCCGAAGCGTCCGGCGGGCAGAGCCGGCCAGTTGTGCAGGGCGAAGGCGGCGCGCACGGGGAACAGCCGCAGCAGCCCTTCGTCGATCATCTTGCGGGCGCCCGCGCCGCCCTCCTCGGCCGGCTGGAAGATGAAGTGCACCGTGCCATCGAAGTCGGGCTTCTCGGCGAGCAGCCGCACGCCGCCCAGGAGCATGGCGGTGTGCCCGTCATGGCCGCAGGCATGCATGCGCCCGGGTACGGTGCTGGCATGGGCGAAGCCATTGGCCTCGGCCACCGGCAGCGCGTCCATGTCGGCGCGCAGTGCAATCGCCCGGTCGGGGTCGGCGGCGCGCGGGCCGCTGCCGCGCAGCGTGCCCACCACACCGGTGCCGGCCAGACCGGTGTGCACCGACAGACCCAGCGCACGCAGTGCCGAGGCCACCTTGCCGGCGGTGCGGTGCTCCTCGTAGCGCAGTTCGGGGTGGGCGTGCAGATCGCGGCGGAAGGCGACGAGCTCACCGAGATGCCGGCCGATGCCCTCGTTCATGTTCATGGGGTGTCTCCTGCAGGTTCCCGTCGACGCTACCACAGGCGGGCTGCTGCCGATCGGTGCCCGGGCACAGGCCGCGGGCGTACACTGCGCCGGCCATGAGCCAGCCGATCTCGTTTCGCACCGACTTCCGTGTCGAGTGGGGCCACTGCGACCCCGCCCGCATCGTCTTCTACCCGAACTACTTCTTCTGGTTCGATGCCTGTTTCCAGCAGTGGCTGCAGCGCGCCGGGCTCTCGCAGGCCCTGCTCACCGAGCGCTACGGCGTGATCGGCACGCCCATCCTCGAGGCCAGCGCCCGCTTCCTCGGCTCGTCGACCGACGGCGATCCGCTGCACGCGCAGGCCCGCATCGAGACCTTCGGCGAGAAACGCTGGCGGATCGACTACCAGCTGGAGCGCGAGGGCCGGGTGCTGGTCGAGGGCTGGGAGGTCCGCGCCTGGGTGGCCCGCATCGACGGGAAATTGCGCTCACTGCCGGTGCCCTCGGCTTTCCGGGAAGCCCTGGCGGCGGCGTCCGCAGGCGATGGTAGGCTTGACCCTGACATCAGCAAGGAGATGCCATGAAACTCACCAAGGGGTACCAGCAACTCATCGACGAGGCCAATGCGCGCATCGTCACCCTGCCCACCGATCAGGCGATCGCCCGCCATGGTGACCCCGACACGGTTTTCATCGACATCCGGGATGTCCGCGAACTCGAGCGCGAGGGCATGGTGCCTGGCGCCTTCCACGCGCCGCGCGGCATGCTCGAATTCTGGGCTGACCCCGACAGCCCCTACCACAAGCCGGTGTTCGGCTCGGGCAAGCATCTGGTGCTCTACTGTCAGTCGGCATGGCGCTCGGCCCTGGCGGCTGCTGCACTCACCGACATGGGCGTGCCGGGCGTGAGCCACTTCGCAGGCGGCTTCCGGGCCTGGAAGGAAGCCGGCGGCCCGGTGGCGCAGCGCGAGCCGCACAAGGGCTGAGCCTCTGGCGGATGGCCGCCGGGAGCCGGCGGCTGCAAGGAGCCGGCCGCGCCTGGCGGGCCTCAGGCCATCCCTTCGCTCGGTCGTCGGTCCTTCGCCCGCGAGTACACCAGCGCGCCGGTGGTCAGGCACACCGCCAGGAATCCGAAGATCCACTGGTAGGCCTGCGGCGGGTAACCCGGCGCAGCCTCGCCGAACAGGCCGGCGATAGCCCCGCAGCCCACCGGCAGCAGGAACGAGCCGCTCACCTGGCCGAGATTGGCCGCGGCCGAACCGCGGCCCCGCAGATGCGCCGGCGTCAGCGAGGCCGCGTGGGCGATGATGATCGGGCTGTAACAGCTGAAGCCGCACACGCCCACCAGCAGCGCCACCGCCAGCCACAGCGGCGGCTGCGGCAGCAGCGCCAGGCACAGCAGCACCGCGATCACCGCGCCGGCGGCGCACAGGATCACCCGCTTGCGACGGTCGAAGCGGCGCTCCAGGGGCGGCAACAGCACCATGCCGGCGGTCTGCGCGGCCACCATCGCCAGCAGCACATTGCCGCGGGCCAGACCGTCCAGGCCATGCACATCATGCAGGTAGGGGCCTGCCCACAGGCCGAGCACCGTGGCCATCGCGGCATAGGCCACGGTGTGGATCGCGATCACCCGCCGGTAGCCCGGCAGGCGGAACACCTGGGCAAAGCCGAAGAGCGTCTGCCACAGCGACTCGCCGCCCCGGGGCAGCGGCGGCTGCTCGGGCGGCTGATCACGAACCGCCCACACGAAGAAGCCCACCACCGCCACCAGCACCAGCGCACTGCCCCAGAACACGGTGCGCCAGCCCACGGTCTGACTCATCCAGGCCAGCGGCGTGGCGGCCATGAAGTTGCCGATCTGGCTGATCGCGAACACCTGCCCGTAGAGCGTGGCGATGCGGTCGGAGGGATACCAGCGGCTGAGCAGCACCACCGCGCTGATGAAGCTCGCCCCGCAGCCCAGGCCGAGCAGGAAGCGGCCGGCGATCAGGCCGGTGGCGTCGCGCGCGGTGGCCACCACCACCGCGCCGGCCAGCGCGAAGACGCTCACCGCGGCCAGCGTGAAGCGCGGCCCGATGCGATCGAAGCTCATGCCTACCGGCACCTGCGAGACGCCCAGGGCGAGGAAGAACATGCCGCCCGCCAGGCCGAGCGCCTGCGGGCTGAGCCCGAGCTCCTGGATGAGTTCGGGCGCAATCACCGCCACCGACGACCGGAAGAACTGGCTGACGATGGCCACCATCGCCAGGCCGGCGATCAGCCCGGCCCGGGTTCCTGGCATCAGTCGCCCACCAGCGGCAGGCAAGCCGCGGGCCCGAGCAGCCCGCGCAGCCAGGCCTGGTCGTCGGCCGCCAGGCGCGCCCACGACTGCCGCAGCCAGCCCACGCACTTGCCCTGATACGGGAAGGGCTGCTGCACCCAGGGCTGGCCATCGACCTGCGCCTCGACCCGATCGGCGCCTGCCATCAGCGCCCGCGCATTGGCCATCATCACCGGCACATAGGTGCGACCGACCTCGGCGAGGACATCACCGAGCACCTCGGCGGCAGCCTCGCGCGAGAGCCAGTCGGTGTCCTGCGCGCCCAGGCCGGAGAGGTCTTCCATCACCTCGACCCAGGCGAAGACCCGTGGCGAGACCTGCAGCGTGAGCGCCATGGGCGTGGGATCGAAGTGCGTGAGCTGGGTGAGCTGCCCGAAGATCGCGAAGTCGCTGGCGCCGGGGCGCTGACCCATCAGGAAGGGCTGGCGCTGCAGCAGCGCATCGAGCGCGAGCAGGAAACGCCGGTAGCTCGCCTCGATCACCCGCGCGGTGGTGGCATTGGAGCCGACGAAGCGCAGCCGCGAGATCTGGCGCTCGGAGAACTGCGCCTTGAGCGGCGCGATCGCGGCCTCGGAGGCGCAGACATTGCGCCAGCGCGGCAGGATGGAACCGGCGCGGTCGATGTCCTGCGCATAGTGCCAGCGGTAGTGGAACATCGCCTTGGTGAGCCACTCGTCGCCGTAGTCCTCGAGCAGCTCGTCGAGGAAGGCGAGCGCAGGGTCGGGCGGCAGCACGCTGCGGCCATCATGCTCGCGCTCCAGGCGGCGGATGATCGGCGTGGAGTCGACCACCGCCTGCAGCCCGCCCGCGCCATCCGGAAACCAGAAGGTGGGCAGCAGCTTGACCGGCGGCACCGGCATCGCCGAGCCGTCGCGGTTGTTGTGGATCATGTAGCGGTAGGGCAGACGCCGATAGCGCAGCAGCGAGAGCATCTTGCGCGTGTAGGGCGAGCCGGGCGCGCCGCCGAGCAGGATGGGATCAGGCGTGGTCATGAAGTCAATCCGATCATGAAGGGGTGGGGGAGGATTGCGCGGCGGGCCGCTTGTCGCCGCGCAGGGCGGGCACCGTCCAGAACAGGGCCAGCCCGCCGAACGCGCCCAGCGCCGACAAGGCCAGCCCGGCATGGTAGCCGCCGGTGAGGTCGAAGAGCGCGCCCCCGGCCCAGGAGCCGAGTGCCGAGCCGGTGCCCGCGGCGGTGAGCACCATGCCATAGACCCGGCCCATCGCGCCCGGGAAGCCGCGCGCCGCCAGCACCGCGGCGAGCGGGCCGCGCGAGCCCTGGGCGCAGCCGAAGGTGAGCACGAAGCCGCCGACCAGCCAGGGGGAGGGTTCCGACAGCGCGCCGGCCAGCAGCGCCAGGCCGGTGAGGGTGAGCCCGTACGACACGGTGGCCGTCAGGCGCTCGCCGATGCGCTCGGCAAGCGTGGCCGCACCCATCATGCCGACGATCGAGAGCATGCCGGTCAGGCCGAAGATCCAGGCCGCCGACAGCGGCGACCAGCCGGCATCGACCAGACAGGCGACCAGCTGCGGGGTGACCGCATAGGTGCTCACCGCGGTGCTGAACATCATGCCGGCCAGCGCCCAGAAGATGGGCGTGCGCAGCGCGAGCGGCAAGGTCCAGGCGGCCTGCCCGGCGCCGCGCCGGCGCATCGCCTCGACCACCTCGGGTGCGCCGGCGGCAATGCGCGACCAGGGCAGGAGCACCAGCGGCAGCAGCACCACCAGCAGCGCGCCGCCGATGATCTGGTAGGCCTGGCGCCAGCCGACCTGGCCGATCAGCCACTGCGCGAAGGGCGCGAAAGCGAGCATGCCGGTGCCCAGCGCGGCCGACAGCGCCGCCATCGCGCTCGGCAGCCGCCCGCCGAACCAGCGGCTGACCAGGGTGGAGGCCGGCACCATGCCGGTCAGCGAGGCGCCCATGGGCGCAATCACCCCGAGCAGCAGGTAGAGCTGCCAGAGCGCAACGATGCGCCCCGCCAGCCAGTAGACCGCGCCCAGCAGCAGCAGCCCGGCGAGGTAGCAGCGGCGGGGGCCGAGGCGATCGACGATGACGCCGGCCACCGGCGACATGAGGCCCACGGCGAGGACCGCGATGGAGTAGATGCCCACCAGCGCCGCGCGGTCGGCGCCGAACTCGGTGGCGATCGGCAGCAGGAACACCGCGAAGCTCTCGCCAACGCCGCGCGACAGGATGTTCATGCCGGTGCACAGCGCCAGCACCGACATCGCCATGCGCCTGGCTTCCGGAGTCGCGACCATCGGTCGAAAGTATCACGCGACGAAATCGCGGAAAAATCGCCATCGGGTAAAGTGATGACGAAACCCGGCGAGTCGCGCCGACGGTTTCAAGGCACAAAATATTTCACGGAGACAGGCATGGCAACGCACGCGGGCCAGGCCGCCGGTGCCCCGGCGGCCGACGCAACGGCATTCGACGCGGTGGTGGTGGGCGCAGGCTTCGGCGGCATGTACATGCTGCACCGCCTGCGCGGCATGGGGCTGCGGGTGACGGTGATCGAGGCGGCCGACGATGTCGGCGGCACCTGGAACTGGAACCGCTATCCCGGCGCACGCTGCGATGTCGAGAGCCTCGAGTACTCCTACGCCTTCTCCGAGGAACTGCAGCAGAGCTGGACCTGGACCGAACGCTTCGCCAGCCAGCCCGAGATCCTCGCCTACGCGCGTCATGTGGCCGATCGCTTCGACCTGCGCCGCGACATCCGCTTCGGCACGCGGGTGCGCAGCGCGCACTATGACGAGGCGCAGGCGCAGTGGTCGATCACCACCGACCGAGGCGATGCGCTGAGCGCGCGCTTCTGCATCATGGCCACCGGTTGCCTGTCGCTGCCGCGCATGCCCGACTTCCCGGGGCGTGACCGCTTCGGCGGCCGGCTGCTCCACACCGCCACCTGGCCGCATGAACCGGTCGATTTCACCGGCCTGCGGGTGGGCGTGATCGGCACCGGCTCCTCCGGCATCCAGGTCATTCCGATGATCGCGCGCCAGGCGGCGCATCTGCATGTGTTCCAGCGCACGCCCAACTTCAGCCTGCCCTCGGGCAACCGGCCGCTGGCAAGCGACGAGGTGGCGAAGTTCAAGGCGCGCTACCCCGAGGTGCGCGAGAAGGCCCGCCATGCGCCTGCGGGCATCGCCGGCATGCCGGCCCCCGACCGCGGCGCCCTCGACGATCCCGAGGAACGCCGCCGCGAGGTCTACGAGGCCGCCTGGCGCAACGGCTCCACCGGGCTCACCCGCGCCTACAACAACCTGCTGATGGACGAGGCGGCCAATGCCACTGCCGCGGAGTTCGTGCGCGAGAAGATCCGCAGCATCGTGACCGACCCGGCCGTGGCCGAACGGCTCACCCCGCGCGACCACTTCATCGGCACCAAGCGCATCTGCCTCGACAGCGGCTACTTCCAGACCTTCAACCGTCCCAATGTCACGCTGGTGAGCCTGCGCGAGACCCCGATCGAGTCCATCACCGAGGCCGGCATCCGAACCTCGCGCGAGGAGATCCCGCTCGATGTGATCGTGTTCGCCACCGGTTTCGACGCGATCACCGGCGCGCTGCTCGACATCGACATCCGCGGCCGCCAGGGCCTGCCGCTGGCCGAGAAGTGGCGCGGCGGGCCGCGCACCTACCTGGGCCTGATGACCGCGGGCTTTCCCAACCTGTTCTCGATCACCGGGCCGGGCAGCCCCTCGGTGCTCACCAACATGATCACCTCGATCGAGCAGCATGTGGACTGGATCGCGCGCTGCATCCACGACCTTGCCGCGCGCGGCGCGCGCAGCATCGAGGCCGACCCTGCCGCCGAAGACGGCTGGGTGGCGCATGTCAACGCGGTGGCCGACCAGACCCTCTTCCCGCGCGCCAACTCCTGGTATGTCGGCGCCAACCTGCCGGGCAAGCCACGGGTGTTCATGCCCTA
>CAIZPE010000298.1 GCA_903934795.1 uncultured bacterium
ATGGATACTGGAATTCTACACAGCGCCGAACTGCGGGATAATCAGCGGTTGCCCGGGCGGTCCGGCTGCCCGGGTCGACCATCCTTCGTCCGCACCGAAAGTCCGTCTTGAAACCCGCCCTCAAACCCGCCAGCCCCCATTTCTCGTCGGGCCCCTGCGCCAAGCGCCCCGGCTACAGCCTGTCGGCGCTGCCCACCGACGCACTCGGCCGCTCGCACCGCTCGGCCCTGGGCAAGTCCCGACTTGCCCGCAGCATCACCGAGACCCGGCGCCTCCTCGGCATTCCCGAGGGCTACCGGGTGGGCATCGTGCCCGCCTCCGACACCGGCGCCTTCGAGATGGCGATGTGGTCGATGCTCGGCGCGCGTCCGGTGGACATCTTCACCTGGGAGTCCTTCGGCGAGGGCTGGGCCACCGACATCGTCAAGCAGCTCAAGCTCGCCGACGCCCGCCTGTTCAACGCGCCCTACGGCCAGCTGCCGGATCTCGGCCAGTCCAACCCCGATCACGACATCGTGTTCACCTGGAACGGCACCACCAGCGGCGTACGCGTGCCCGACGGCAGCTGGATCAGCCCCACCCGCGGCGGCCTCACCCTGTGCGACGCCACCAGCGCGGTGTTCGCCATGGACATCCCCTGGGAGCGCATCGATGTCTGCACCTTCTCGTGGCAGAAGGCGCTCGGCGGCGAGGCCGCCCACGGCATGCTGGTGCTGTCGCCGCGCGCGGTGGAGCGCCTCGAGACCTACAAGCCGCCGTGGCCGCTGCCCAAGATCTTCCGCATGACCAAGGGCGGCAAGCTGCTCGAGGAGATCTTCGAGGGCGCCACCATCAACACCCCTTCCATGCTGGCCAATGAAGACTACCTCGATGCGCTCGCCTGGGCCGATGGCATCGGCGGGCTGCCCGAGCTCATCCGCCGCTCGCAGGCCAATCTCGCGCTGTTCGAGGACTTCGTCGCCCGCCACGACTGGATCCGCTTCCTGGCCGAAGCGCCCGCCACCCGCTCGTGCACCAGCGTGTGCCTGTCGCTGGACCTCAGCGCCGACCAGGTCAAGAAGCTGGTGAAGCTGCTCGAGACCGAGGGCGTGGCGCTCGACTGCGGCTCCTACAAGGACGCGCCGGCCGGGCTGCGCTTCTGGTGCGGCGCCACCGTGCAGGCCGACGACATCCGGTTGATGCTGCCCTGGCTCGAGTGGGCCTACCACCAGGTGAAGGCATGAAGCTCCACGACCTCAAGGCCGGCACCAACCCGCGCCGCCTGCGCATCTTCCTGGCCGAGAAGGGCATCAGCCTGCCCACGGTGCAGGTCGACATGAACACCGGCGAGAACCGTCAGCCGGCCTACCTCGCGCTCAACCCGCTGGGCACCATGCCCACGCTCGAGCTCGACGACGGCACCGTGCTCACCGAGTCGATCGCCATCTGCCGCTACTTCGAGGAGCTGCAGCCCGACCCGCCGCTGTTCGGCACCAGCGCACTCGAGCGGGCGCAGGTCGAGATGTGGAACCGCCGCCTCGAACTCGAACTGCAGACGCCCATCCAGCACGCCTTCGTGCACCTGTCGCCGTTCTGGCAGGGCCGCCGGCCGCAGGTGGCCGCCTACGGCGAGGTGGCGCGGGCGCGCGCCCTCGAGGTCATGCGCCTGCTCGATGCCGAGATCGGCTCGCGGCCGTTCTTCGTCGGGCCGCGCTACACCGTGGCCGACATCACCGCGCAGTGCGCGTTGCTGCTCGGCAAGCACACCGGCACCGTCATCCCGCCGGAATTCACCCATCTCGGCCGCTGGTTCGCCGAGGTCTCGGCGCGCCCCTCGGCGCGCGCCTGATCACGCCCACCCGTCACCCACAACCACAACGCCCCCTCAGCGGGGCCCACGGAGACACCATGACCCACAGCATCGTCGCCACCATCAAGGTCAAACAGGGCCACGAGGCCGACTTCGAGGCAGTCGCCCTCAAGCTCGTGGCCGCGGTCAACGCCAACGAGCCGGGCTGCCTGCTCTACACGCTCAGCAAGGGCGATGACCCGCTCACCTATGTCTTCATGGAGCGCTACAAGGACGACGATGCGCTCAAGAACCACCGTGGCACCGACCACTTCCGCTCGCTCGGCCGCGAGATGGGCGCCTTCATGGACGGCCCGCCCTCGGTGCTGCGCATGCGCGAGCTCGGCTGAACCGAGACCCCGCCGTCAGGCCGCCGGCCGGCGGCGGATCATCCGCAGTGCGGTGTACACCTGCACGGTCTGACCGTGCTGGTTGATGACCTCGTTGCGGGTACGGCACAGGCCCCGATCGGGCTTGCCGGTGGCCCGCAGTTCCTCCACCTGGCTGCGCACCTGCAGGGTGTCGCCCACGAACACCGGCGCCTTCACATCCACCTCCGAGCGCAGGAAGGCCATGCCGTGGATGCGCACCGCGCCCAGGGTGAGCGCTTCGGCAAACGAGAAGACCAGCGCGCCGGGCACGAAACGGCCTTCGATCGCCGAGCCGCTGCGATCGGCAAGGTTGGTGAAGAGCTCCTCGGTGAGCCAGGTGAGGTTCAGCCAGGCCACCAGGTCGGGCTCGGTGATGGTGCGCGAGCGGGTCAGCCAGTGGCTGCCGGGCTGAAGGTCTTCCCACCAGACATCGGGCAGGGTGGGAACGGGCTGGGTCATCGGTCTTCTCCGGTGGGAACGGCCAGGGGTGGCGCCTCGGCGGCGGCGCCCGCGGCCATCAGCGCATCGATCGCGTCATCGGTCATCCCGGTCTCGCGCAGCAGCGCCCGGGTGTGCTCGCCCAGGCGCGGCGGCGGCCGCATCGCCGCGGTGCGGCCATCGATCCGGATGCCGTTGCCGGCCAGACGCATTGCCGAACGGCCATCGCCGGCCGGCAGCTCCCGGAAGAAGCCGGTGGCGAGCAGGTGGGGATCGCTGAACAGGCCCTCGAGGGTATTGACCGGGCCATGCGGGATATCCAGACGGGTGAGGGTCTCGGTCCACTGCGCGGTGGTGCGCTCGGCCACGAAGCCGGCCGCCAGGGCGTAGAGCACCTCGATGTTCTCGGTGCGGGCGCGCATGTCGGCGAAGCGCGGATCGGTGGCGAGTTCGGGTCGGCCCACCTCACCGAAGAAGCGCGCCCAGTGGGCGTCGGTGTAGGGCATCAGGCAGAGATGACCGTCGCGGGTGCGCCAGGGCCGGCGCGAGGGCGCGAGCACCCGCGCGTAGCCGGCGGGCCCGCTCGGCGGGGTGAACGCCTGGCCGCCGAGGTGCTCGATCAGCGTGAAGCCGGTCATGGCCTCGAACATCGACACCTCAACCTGCGAGCCGGTGCCGTCGCGGGCGCGGGCGATCAGCGCGGCCATGATCGCGTGCACGGCCATCAGCGCGCAGGTCTTGTCGGCGGCCACCGTGGGCAGGAAGCGCGGCTCGCCGGTCTGCCGGCGCATCAGGTCGGCCAGGCCGCACAGGCCCTGCACGATGTCGTCATAGGCCGGCCGGCCGGCGTAGGGCCCGGCCTCCGAGAAGCCGTTGAGGCTGGCGTAGATCAGGCGCGGATTGGCGGCACGCACCGCCGACGGGTCAAGCCCGATGGCGGCGAGCTTCTGCGGCCGGATGTTGTGCATCAGGACATCGGCGCCGGCCACCAGACGGGCGAGCGCGGCGCGGCCCTCGGGGTGCTTCAGGTTGAGCACCACGCTGCGCTTGTTGCGGTTGACCGGGATGAAGCCCGCGGCCATGCCGGGGCTGCGGGCCTCGCCGGTGCGTCGCGGCGAGTCGCCCTGGGCGGTTTCGACCTTGATCACATCGGCGCCGTAGTCGCCCAGGAACTGGCTGGCATACGGCCCGAAGAGCACGGTGGTGAGGTCGATCACCCTCACCCCGTGCAGCGGCGGCAGCGGCGGGTTCAGAGCAGCACTCCCGCAGCACGCAGCGCGTCGATCTCGGCGCGGCTGTAGCCGGCCTGGGCGAGCACCTCGTCGCCGTGCTGGCCCAGGCGCGGCGCCGGACCGGGCGCGCGCTTGGTCACCCCCTCGATCTCGAAGGGGCTGTTGACGGTGAGCCCCGAGCCGTCGGCGAAGGGCAGCACGACGCCGGCGGCACGCATCTGCTCGTCGTCGGCCATGTCGTAGATGCTGCCCACAATGCCGAAGGTGATGCCGCCGGCATCGAAGCGCGCCCGCCAGTCGGCGAGATCACGCTGCAGGAAGCGGGCATCGAGCAGCGCCAGCAGCGCGAGGTGGTTGGCGCTGCGCGCCTCGACGGTGGCAAAGCGCGGATCGCTCGGCAGCTCCGGGCACTCGAGCGCCTCGCACAGGGGCTGGAACTGGCGCGCCGGGTTGAGCAGGGTGAGGTTCAGCCAGCGGCCGTCGCGGCAGCGGTAAAGGTTGGTGAGGGGATTGGGCGCCTGCTCGCGCGGCAGCCGCGGCGGCATGGTCAGGCCATCGAGCGCGGCCTGGGCCATGACCCCGTTGGCCCACACCCCGTTGGCCAGCAGCGAGGAGGTGACCAGCCCGCCGCGGCCGGTGCGCTCGCGTCTCAGCAGCGCGGTGACGATCGCCGCGTAGAGGGCCACGCCGCTGGGATGGTCGCCCATGCCGCTCACCGAGCGCGCCGGGGGCGCATCATGCTCGGCCTTGACCAGGTCCATCAGGCCCGAGCGGGCCCAGTAGGCGGTGGAATCGAAACCGGTCTTGCCGGCCTCGGGCCCGGTCTCGCCGTAGGCGGTGAAAGAGCCGTAGATCAGCCGCGGATTGAGCGGCGCCAGCGCGGCGTAGTCCACCTTCAGGCGCTCGCGGGCAGGCAGCGGCAGGTTGGTCACGAACACATCGGCATCGCGCACCAGCCGGTGCAGCACCGCGAGGCCCTGCGGCTGGCGCAGGTCGAGTGCCACGCCACGCTTGCCGCGGGCATCGAGCTCCCAGGGGAAGTTGTGCTCGGTGGGCGGCATGCCCGGCGAGCGGTAGAACTCGCGGTAGGGATCGCCCTCGGGGGGCTCGATCTTGATCACCTCGGCGCCGAGGTCGCCAAGGATGGTGGCGGCGGCCGGCGCGGCAATGAAGCTGGCGCAGTCGATCACCTTCAGGCCGTCGAACGGCAGCGCTTCCGAAGCCATCTCTGCTCTCCTGGTGGGCCGGCGTGCCCTCGGCTGCCGACGGTGGCGCAGGGTAGCCCATCGGTCGCGCAGCCCGCCGCGCGCACGGGCGTTCATGGAACCGTTCCGCAGACGGCGGAATCGGCGCGACGGTGCCCTGGCGCGGCGCCTAGAATCGATCGCACCCCCTCCCCCGCCGCGAGCCCGCCATGCCCAGCCTCCCGCACACCACCCCGTCGCTTCGCGGCCGCCGCCTGCTGCCGCGGATCGCGCTGCTCGTGGCCGCATTCGCCTGCGCCGGCGCGCAGGCCCAGACCCCGGCCTGGCCGAGCAAGCCCATCCGCATCATCACCGGCTTTCCGGCGGGCAGCGCCACCGACGCCATCTCGCGAACCCTGGCCGAGCACCTGCGCGCGAAGCTGGGCCAGCCGGTGATCGTCGAGAACCGGGCCGGCGCCAACGGCGCGCTCGGCGTGGCGGAGGTGGCGCGGGCCCCGGCCGACGGCCACACCATCCTGGCCACCAACTCCAGCAGCATCACCGTCAACCCGCAGGTGTACCGCAAGCTCGGCTATGTGCCCGAGCGCGACTTCATCCCGCTCACCATGGTGGTGTCGGCGCCCTTCATCCTGGTGGTCAATCCCGCGGCCGAGCGCACCGCCGGCGTGAACAGCGTGGCCGACCTCATGGCCCTGGCGCGCAGCAAACCCGGCCAGATCACCTACGGCTCGGGCGGGCCCGGCAACCTCGCGCATCTCGGCTTCGAGATGATCAACAACCGGGCCAATGTGAAGACCACCCATGTGCCGTACAAGAGCGGGGTGAATGCCCAGCTCGGGGTGCTCGGCAAGGAGATCGACACCATGCTCGACACCCCGGTGACCCTGCCCAACCTGAAGGCCGGCAAGCTCAAGGCGCTGGCCGTGACCACCGCCACCCGCTGGCGCGATCTGCCCGAGGTGCCCACCATGATCGAGGCCGGCTATCCCGGCTTCGATGTGTCGTTCTGGCTGGGGCTGCTGGTGCCGGCGCAGA
>CAIZPE010000299.1 GCA_903934795.1 uncultured bacterium
CCGGGACTCGCGCTGGATCTCGCGCAGGATCTCGTAGCAGATCGTGCGCGCGGTCTTGATCTCGCCGCGGCCGGCGCAGGTGGGGCAGGGTTCGCAGAGCAGATGCGCCAGCGATTCGCGGGTGCGCTTGCGGGTCATTTCCACCAGACCCAGCGCGGTGAAGCCGTTCACCGAGGTGCGGGTGCGATCGCGCGCCAGCGCCTTGCGCAGTTCGGCGAGCACCGAGTCGCGGTGGGCGACATCGGTCATGTCGATGAAATCGGCGATGATGATGCCGCCCAGATTGCGCACCCGCAGCTGGCGCGCAATGGCGTGCGCGGCCTCGAGGTTGGTCTTGAAGATGGTGTCGTCGAAGTTGCGGCTGCCCACATACCCGCCGGTGTTCACATCGATGGTGGTCAGCGCCTCGGTCTGGTCGATGATCAGGTAGCCGCCCGATTTGAGGTCGACCCGCCGCGCCAGGGCCTTCTCGATCTCGGCCTCGATGGCATGCAGGCCGAACAGCGGCCGGTCGCCGCGGTGCGCGCGCAGCCGGCCCACCATGGCCGGTGCATAGGTCTGCGCGAAGGCCTGCAGCGCGACCAGCTCGTCGGGGTTGTCGATGATGATCGCGTGGGTGTTCTCGCCGGCGACATCGCGCAGGATGCGCTGGGTGGCCGAGACTTCCTGGTAGAGCAGCGACGGCGCGGGCTGGCGCCGGCTGCCCTGCAGGATCTCCTGCCAGCGCAGCCGCAGGTAGGCCACGTCGGCGGCCAGCTCGGCCTCGGTGCAGTCTTCGGCCGAGGTGCGGATGATGAAGCCGCCGGCATCGTTGTCGCCCAGGGCGGCCTGCAGGCGGCGGCGCAGGGCCTGGCGCTCGGCCTCGTCGCCGATGCGTTGCGACACGCCGATGTGAGGGTCATGGGGCAGGTAGACCAGCAGCCGTCCGGCGATGCTGATCTGGGTGGACAGCCGCGCGCCCTTGGTCCCGAGCGGATCCTTGATCACCTGCACGAGCAGCGGCTGACCGTCGAAGAGCAGCTTCTCGATCGGCACCGGGGCGTTCTGGCCGGCCTGCGGCGAGCGCGACTGCCAGAGGTCGGCCACATGCAGGAAGGCTGCGCGCTCGAGGCCGATGTCGATGAATGCCGACTGCATGCCGGGCAGCACCCGCGAGACCTTGCCCAGGTAGATGTTGCCGGTGAGCCCGCGCGCGGCGGCCCGTTCGATGTGCAGTTCCTGCACCACGCCCTGCTGGACCACCGCGATGCGGGTCTCGTGCGGGCTGTGGTTGACGAGGATGTCTTCGGTCATGGTGGGGCGGGAGGGCGGGGGGGCTCGCCGGCATGGCGCGCGGCTCGCCGCAGCGCGCGATCGACCAGCCGGCAGGTCTCGTGCAGGGGCAGCCCCATGATACCGGAGTGACTGCCCTCGATCCGGCGCACGAAGGCTGCCGCTGCGCCCTGGATGGCATAGCCGCCGGCCTTGCCGAAGGGTTCGCCGCCGGCCACATAGGCGGCGATCTGCGCCGCACTCAGGCGCGCGAAGCTCACCCTCGAGACCTGGATGGCGAGCTCGGCATGGCGGGCGTCGCCCACTGCCACGGCGGTGAGCACCCGGTGGCTGCGTCCGGCCAGGCGTTCGAGCATGCCGGTGGCCTGCGCTGCGTCGGCCGGCTTGCCGAGCAGGGTGCCGCCGATGGCCACCGTGGTGTCGGCGCACAGCACCGGCGCAGGCGGCAGGTCGCGGCGACTCAGCCGATCGCGGGCGGCCTGCAGCTTGGCGAGCACCACCCGTTTCACATAGGCGGTGGGGTCTTCACCGGTGCGGGTGGCTTCCAGCGCCTCGGCGTCTTCATCCGGGTCGGGCAGCAGGGGCTGGAAGGCGATGCCCACCTGGCGCAGCAGTTCCACGCGGCGCGGGCTCTGCGAAGCGAGGTAGATGAAGCCGGTCATGGTCGGTGTGCCTTCAGTCGCGGTGATAGGGATGGCCGGTGATCACCGACCAGCCGCGCCAGAGCTGCTCGGCGAGCACCACCCGCACCAGCGGATGCGCCAGGGTAAGGCTGGACAGGCGCAGGCGCTCGGCGCACTCGGCCTTCAGGGCGGGGTCGAGCCCGTCGGGGCCGCCGATCAGGATTGCTACCGAGCGGGCAGTCTCGCGCCAGGCAGCCATGCGGGCCGCAAAGCCCCGGGTGTCGAGATCAGTGCCGCGCTCGTCGAGTGCCACCAGCCGCGCGCCTTCGGGCAGGGCGGCACGGATGCGCTGTGCCTCGCGGGCCATCCAGGCGCTGGCACTGCCACTGGCGCCGCGCGCCTCGGCCTTCACCTCGCGCCACTCCAGCGCGCAGTCGGCGGGCAGGCGAGCGGTGTAGTCGGCGACAGCCGCCTGCACCCAGGCCGGCATGCGGCTGCCCACGGCGATCACGCGGATGCGCATCGGGTTCGCGGCCGCTGCGGCCGCGCCGGGGGATCAGGCGGCCGGGGCGCGGCGCGTGGCGCCGAGCTTGACCCGGACCGGCTTGCCGCCCCAGATCTCCTCGAGGTTGTAGTAGGCGCGGATGGCCGGCTGCATCACATGGACCACGATGTCGCCGAGATCGACCAGCACCCACTCGCCGGTGTCCTCGCCCTCGACCGAGATGACATCGCCCCCGGCCTGCTTGACCTGATCGCGCACATGAGCGGCCAGTGCCCGTGTCTGCCGGTTGGAGGTGCCGCTGACCAGCACCACCCGGTCGAAGAGGTCGGTGACCGGGCGTGTGTCGAAGACCCGGATGTCCTGGCCCTTGACGTCTTCAAGGGCGTCGACCACGAGGCGCTGCAGTTTGCGAAGATCCATGCGTTCAGTCTGAGGCTGGGGCACAGCCCCGGTAGAGGTGATGCTGCCGAATATAGTGGAGAACCGCGGGCGCAACCAGTTCGGCGGGGTCTTCCCCGCGAGCCAGCGCAGCCCGCAGCGCCGTGGACGACACCGGCACCGGTGGCATCGAGAAGAACACGATCGACCCGGCGGGGGCGTCGGCCAGGCGCTGCCGCCCGTGGCTCTGCACCAGGCGCTCCACCGGCTCGGGCAGCGCTGACAGGGATACCCGCTCGCGCTGTGTGCAGGCCAGGTGCGCGAGCCCGATCAGCGACTCCCAGCGATGCCAGGTGGCGAGGTTGCGCAGCTGGTCGCTGCCCAGCACCAGGATCAGCGCAGCCTCGGGACCGAGCTCGGCGCGCAGTTCGGCCAGGGTGTCCGCGGTGTAGCTCGGCCCGGCCCGTGCGAGTTCCCGGGTATCGACCGTCATGCCGGGCTCGCCGGCAAAGCCTGCCTGCAGCATGGCCGCACGTTGCGCCGCGCTTGCCACCACGCCGCGCTTCTGCCAGGACGCGCCGGTGGGGATCAGCCGCAAGGCATCGAGGCCGAGCGCCTCGCGCGCGGCGCGGGCGAGCGCCAGGTGCCCGACATGCGGCGGGTCGAAGGTGCCGCCGAGCACGCCGATGCGCAGACGCTCGCTCAAACCCAGTCCCGGGCCTGCAGGAAGTGGCTGTAGAGCCGGGCCTCGGGGGTGCCGGGCTCGGGCTGCCAGTTGTAGCGCCAGTTGACCACCGGCGGCATGGAGCAGAGGATGGATTCGGTGCGCCCGCCCGACTGCAGCCCGAACAGCGTGCCACGGTCGAACACCAGGTTGAACTCCACATAGCGGCCGCGCCGGTAGCACTGGAAGTCGCGCTCGCGCTCGCCCCAGGCATGGTCGCGGCGGCGCTGCGCGATCGGCAGCCAGGCCGGCAGGAAGTGCTCGCCGACGCTGCGGGTGAGCGCGAACGACTGTTCGAAGCCCAGTTCGGAGAAGTCGTCGAAGAACACGCCGCCCACGCCGCGGGGTTCGTTGCGGTGCTTCAGGAAGAAGTACTCGTCGCACCAGCGCTTGAAGCGCGGATGGAAGTCGGGCCCGAAGGGCGCGAGCGCGGCCTGGCACTGGCGGTGGAAGTGCGTGGCGTCTTCATCGAAGCCGTAGTAGGGCGTGAGGTCCATGCCACCGCCGAACCACCACACCGGCGCGTCGGCGCTGCCGGCGGCCGGATAGGCCACGAAGAAGCGCACATTCAGGTGCACCGTGGGGATGTACGGGTTGCGCGGATGCAGCACCAGCGAGACGCCCATGGCCTCGAAGGGCCGACCGGCGAGGGCAGGGCGCTGGGCGCTGGCGGTGGGCGGCAGGGCCGGCCCGGTGACATGCGAGAACAGCACGCCGCCGCGCTCGAGCACCCCGCCGTTCTCGATCACGCGCGACAGACCGCCGCCGCCGCCCGGGCGCTCCCACTGGTCGGTGAGAAAGGGCTGGCCATCGAGCCCTTCCAGGCCCGACACGATCGAGGACTGCAGGGTGAGCAGCCAGGCGCGAACCGCGCTTGCGTCCACGGGGGCTTGCATGGGGCGTCTCCGGGGCAGGGTCAGCGCTTGCGCGCCAGGGCACGATGGCCGATGTCGGTGCGGAACTGCATGCCGGCAAAGCACAGGCCGCTCACCCGCTGGTAGGCCGCGGCCTGGGCGATCTTGACCGAGTCGCCCAGTGCGGTGACGCAGAGCACGCGGCCACCGGCGGTGACCACCTTGCCGTCGGCCTCCTGCGTGCCGGCGTGGAAGACCAGGGTGTCATCGAGCGCGCCGTTGCCCTGCGCGGGCAGGCCCTCGATGGCGTCGCCACGGCGCGGGTTGTCGGGGTAGCCGGCGGCGGCCAGCACCACGCCCAGCGCGGTGCGCCGGTCCCAGGCGATCTCGGCGGTGTCCAGGCGGCCGTCGATGGCCGCCTCGAAGACCTCGGCGAGATCGCTCTTGACCCGGGCCATGATCGGCTGGGTCTCGGGGTCGCCCATGCGGCAGTTGAACTCGAGCGTGCGGGGGTTGCCCTGCTCGTCGATCATCAGGCCGGCATACAGGAAGCCGGTGAAAGGGATGCCGTCACGGGCCATGCCGGCCACCGTGGGGTGGATGATCTCGCGCAGCACCCGGGCGTGGATCTCGGGGGTGACCACCGGTGCGGGCGAATAGGCGCCCATGCCGCCGGTGTTGGGCCCGGCGTCGCCATCGAGCAGGCGCTTGTGGTCCTGGCTGGTGGCCAGCGGCAGCACATGGCGGCCGTCGACCATCACGATGAAGCTCGCTTCCTCGCCGCCGAGGCATTCCTCGATGACCACGCGCGCCCCGGCCGCGCCCATCCGGTTGTCGACCAGCATGTCGTCGACCGCGGCGTGCGCCTGTGCCAGCGTGGTGGCCACCACCACGCCCTTGCCGGCGGCCAGGCCGTCGGCCTTGATGACGATCGGCGCGCCCTGGCTGTCGAGGTAGGCATGGGCCGCGGCCGCATCGGTGAAGGTCTGATAGCGCGCGGTGGGAATGCCGTGCCGGGTCATGAAGGCCTTGGCGAAGTCCTTGGAGGACTCGAGCTGGGCCGCTGCCCGGGTGGGCCCGAAGATGCGAAGGCCGCGCTCGCGGAAGTGGTCGACGATGCCGGCCGCCAGCGGCCCCTCGGGCCCGACCACCGTGAAGGCGATGTCCTGGGTGGCGGCGAACTCGGCCAGCTCGGCGATGTCGGTGATCGGCAGGTTGCGCAGCCGCCCGTCGCGGGCCGTGCCGGCGTTGCCCGGGGCGACATGCACCGTGGTGACCCGCGGCGAGCAGGACAGGCGCCAGGCGAGCGCGTGCTCGCGCCCGCCCGAGCCCACCACCAGCAGCTTCACAGCGCGGCCTCGTCGATCACCGCGTTGGTGTAGACCTGCTGGACATCGTCGAGGCCCTCGAGCACATCGAGCAGCTTCTGCATGCGGGCGGCATCCTCGCCGGTGAAGACGGTTTCGGTGACGGGTTTCATGGTGACCTCGGCCACCTCGGCCTTCAGGCCGGCCGCCTCGAGGGCCCGGCGCACCGCCGGAAAATCGGGCGGCGCGCAGAGCACCTCGATGCCGCCTTCCTCATCGGTGACCACATCCTCGGCGCCGGCCTCGATGGCCGCTTCCATCACCCGGTCTTCGGAGGTGCCGGGGGCATAGAGCAACAGGCCGCAGTGGCGGAACAGGAAGGCCACCGAGCCGTCGGTGCCGAGGTTGCCGCCGTACTTGGAGAAGGCGTGCCGGACTTCGGCCACGGTGCGGGTGCGGTTGTCGGTCAGGCAGTCGACGATGACCGCCGCGCCACCGATGCCATAGCCCTCGTAGCGGATTTCCTCGTAGTTGACGCCATCCAGGCCGCCCACGCCCTTCTGGATGGCGTTGGCGACCTTGTCCTTGGTCATGTTGGCGTCGGAGGCCTTGTCCATGGCCAGCCGCAACCGCGGGTTGGCGTTGGGATCGCCGCCGCCGAGCTTGGCCGCAACGGTGATCTCGCGGATGATGCGGGTGAATAGCTTGCCGCGCTTCTCGTCCTGGCGATTCTTGCGGTGCTGGATGTTGGCCCACTTGGAATGGCCGGCCATCAGTGTCTCTCCGGGGGGTGCCGGCTTGCGCGGTGCGCGCGCGGCGTGGTCGAATTGACGCCTTCGCAACGGCGCCCTCGCAGCCGTCCATTCTATCACCCGGCCCCAGTGCGGCCGCCCCCGAGGCAGCATGCCCGAACCCCTCCGAATCGCGGTCAGCGAGCCGGCCGCCGCCGGCAGCGCGCCGCTCGACCTGTGCCTGCTGCCGGCCCTCGCCAACCGGCATGGCCTGATCGCTGGCGCCACCGGCACCGGCAAGACCGTCACCCTGCAGGTGATGGCCGAACGCTTCTCGGCCATCGGCGTGCCGGTGTTCATGGCCGATGTGAAGGGCGATCTCACCGGCATCGCCCGGCCCGGCACCGCCAGCCCACGGCTGCGCGAGCGGCTCGAGCGCCTGGGCCTGCCCGAGCCGGCCTTCGCCGGCGCGCCGGTCACCCTCTGGGATGTCTTCGGCGAGAAGGGTCATCCGCTGCGCGCCACGGTCTCCGACATGGGGCCGCTGCTGCTGGCGCGCATGCTCGGCCTGAACGAAACCCAGGAGGGCGTGCTCAACCTGGTGTTCCGCATCGCCGACGAGCGCGGGCTGCTGCTGCTCGACGCGAAGGACCTGCGGGCGATGCTGCAGCATGTCGGCGAGAACGCCCGCGACTTCACCACCGCCTACGGCAATGTCTCCTCGGCCTCGATCGGCGCCATCCAGCGCGCGCTGCTCACCCTCGACTCCCAGGGTGCCGACCGCTTCTTCGGCGAGCCGATGCTCAACATCGACGACCTGCTGCAGACCGATGGCGCGGGTCCTGGCGTGGTCAACATCCTGGCTGCCGACCGCCTGATGAACTCGCCGCGCCTGTACGCAGCCTTTCTGCTCTGGCTGCTGTCCGATCTCTTCGAACGGCTGCCCGAGGTCGGTGACCGGGACCGCCCGAAGCTGGTGTTCTTCTTCGACGAGGCCCATCTGCTGTTCAGCGAGTCGCCGCGGGCGCTGGTCGAGAAGGTCGAACAGGTGGTGCGCCTGATCCGCTCCAAGGGGGTGGGCGTGTACTTCGTCACGCAGAACCCGCTCGATGTGCCCGACACCGTGCTCGGGCAGCTCGGCAACCGGGTGCAGCACGCGCTGCGCGCATTCACGCCCCGCGACCAGAAGGCGGTGAAGTCGGCGGCGAGCACCCTGCGGCCCAATCCGGCGTTCAGCGCCGAGGCCGTGATCACCGAGCTCGGCGTGGGCGAGGCGCTGGTCTCCTTCCTCGACGAGAAGGGCCGCCCTGGCATGGTCGAGCGCGCGCTGGTGGTACCGCCGGGGTCGCGCATCGGCCCCGTCGACGACGCCGAACGACGCGCGCTGATCGCCGGCTCGGTGGTCGCTGGCGTCTACGAGCAGGCGATCGACCGCGAGAGCGCCTTCGAGCGCCTGAAGGCCGGCGCGACCGGTCGTGCCGCAAGCCCGACGGGCTCGGGTGCCGGCGCGGGCGCCGCGGGCGGTGGTGCGCCGGCAGCGGGCCGTGCACCGGCACCTGCGCCCGCACCGGCCGAGGGATCCATCACCGACACGCTGCGTGATGTGCTCGGCGGCCTTGCCGGCGGCGGCGGGTCGGGTGGCGGTTCGCGCCGCGGTGATTCCGTGATCGAGGCTGCCGCCAAGAGCGCGGCCCGCTCGATCGGGTCCACACTCGGCCGCGAGATCATCCGCGGCGTGCTCGGCTCGCTGCTCGGTGGCGGCGGCCGGCGCCGCTGACGCGGCGTGGTTCTTTTTCCAACCTGTTTCTTCCGGAGCGATCGGACATGGATCTCGGCATCAAGGGCAAATGGGCGCTGGTCTGCGGCGCGAGCAAGGGGCTGGGCTACGGCTGCGCGCTGTCGCTCGCCCAGGAGGGGGTGAACCTGGTGATCAACGCTCGCTCGGCCGACACGCTGGCCCAGGCCGCCACCCGTCTGCGCGAGCAGACCGGGGTGACGGTGATCGAGGCTGCCTGCGACATCACCACCCCCGAGGGCCAGGCCCAGGCGCTGGCGGCCGCGCCGCAGATCGACATCCTGGTCAACAACGCCGGCGGCCCGCCGCCCGGCGACTTCCGCAGCTTCACCCGCGAGCAGTGGCTGGCCGCGCTCAACGCCAACATGCTCACGCCCATCGAGCTGATCAAGGCCACGCTCGACGGCATGATCGAGCGCCGCTTCGGCCGGGTGGTCAACATCACCTCCAGCTCGGTGAAGGCACCCATCGACATCCTCGGCCTGTCCAACGGCGCGCGCGCCGGCCTCACCGGCTTCATCGCCGGGCTGGCCCGCAAGACCGTCGTGCACAACGTCACCATCAACAACCTGCTGCCCGGCATGTTCGACACCGACCGCCTGCGTGGCACCATCGCCGCCTCGGCCAAGGCTGCCGGGGTCAGCATCGAGGAGGCCCGGCGGCTGCGCACGGCCTCGGTGCCGGCCGGACGCCTGGGCGATGCCTACGAGTTCGGCCAGGCCTGCGCCTACCTGTGCAGCGCCCAGGCGTCCTATGTCACCGGCCAGAACTTCCTGATCGACGGCGGTGCCTACCCCGGCACCTTCTGAGGCCGCGGCCGGCGCGCCGGTTTCCCCCCGCATCGCGCGCGGCAGTCCTTGCCGCGCGCGCCTTCATTCCCCAATCGGAGAACACCATGCCCAAGGCA
>CAIZPE010000300.1 GCA_903934795.1 uncultured bacterium
GCCGAAGTCGCCGACCCGGTTCACCAGAAAGGCCTTCATGTTGGCAAAGATGGCCGTCGGCTTGTTGTACCAAAAGCCAATCAGCAGATACGACACCAGACCCACCGCCTCCCAGCCGAAGAACAGCTGCAGGAAGTTGTTGGACATCACCAGCATCATCATCGAGAAGGTGAACAGCGAGATGTAGGCGAAGAAGCGCTGGTAGCCGTCGTCGTCCTCCATGTAGCCGATGGTGTAGACATGGACCATCAGCGACACGAAGGTCACCACGCACATCATGGTGGCGGTGAGGGTGTCGACCAGGAAGCCCACCTCGAGGCGCAGATCACCGATCACCGCCCAGGTGTAGAGCGTGCCGTTGAAGGTGTTGCCCGCCATCACATCGAGGAAGGTGACCACCGAGGCCGCCAGCGACACCGCCACGCCCAGGATGGTGACGGTGTGCGCGCCGGCGCGACCGATGCGCCGGCCGAGAAACCCGGCCAGCACCGCGCCGACCAGCGGCGCGAAGGCCGCAAGCAAATAGGCCGTCTTCATGCGCCCTTCCTATCCCTTGAGCTCGTCGAGATCCTCGACATTGATCGTCTCGAGGTTGCGGAACAGCACCACGAGGATCGCCAGGCCGATCGCCGATTCGGCGGCGGCCACGGTGAGGATGAAGAAAACGAAGATCTGCCCGGCCGCGTCTCCGAGGAAGTGCGAGAACGCCACGAAATTCAGGTTGACCGCCAGCAGCATCAGCTCGATGGCCATCAGGATGATGATCACATTGCGCCGATTCAGGAAAATGCCGACGACGCTGATCGCGAACAGGATCGCGCCGAGCACCAGGTAATGGGCGAGGGTGAGGCTCATTGCGCGGGATCCTTGGGCCGGCCGGGCATGCGCACCATGCGGATGCGGTCGGCAGCGCGCACCCGCACCGCCGCAGCCGGATCGTTGTAGCGGGAATCCTTGCGGCGACGCAGGGTCAGCGCGATGGCCGCGACGATCGCCACCAGCAGCACCACGGCAGCGATCTCGAAGGGGTAGACATACTCGGTGTAGAGCAGCGTGCCCAGGGCCTTGGTGTTGCTGTAGCCCGCCGGCACCGGCGGGGCGTCAGCATCACGCACCCCGGAGAAGGTGGCCATGAGCACGGCCGCCAGTTCGAGCACCACCACCACGCCCACGAAGAGCGCCACCGGCAGGTTGCGCCAGAAACCCTGGCGCATCTGGTCGAGGTTGATGTCGAGCATCATCACCACGAACAGGAACAGCACCATCACCGCGCCCACATAGACCAGCACCAGGGTGATGGCGAGGAACTCGGCCTTGAGCAGCATCCAGATGGCCGCCGCGGTGCAGAAGGTGAGCACCAGAAACAGCGCCGCATGCACCGGGTTGCGGGCGGTGACCACGCGCAGCGCGGAGACCACGGTGATGGCCGCGAACAGGTAGAAGAGGAAGGTCTTGGGATCCATGGTGCTGGGCGGGTGTGGGGGCGACGGCGCGTTCAGCGGAAGCGCGCGTCGGCCTCCCGGGCCTTGGCGATGTCGGCTTCGTAGCGGTCTCCCACGGCCAGCAGCATCTCCTTGGTGAAATAGAGATCGCCGCGCTTCTCGCCGTGGTACTCGTGGATGTGGGTCTCGACGATCGAGTCCACCGGGCACGACTCCTCGCAGAAGCCGCAGAAGATGCACTTGGTGAGGTCGATGTCGTAGCGGGTGGTGCGGCGGGTGCCGTCATCGCGGACATCGGACTCGATGGTGATCGCCATGGCGGGGCAGACCGCCTCGCACAGCTTGCAGGCGATGCAGCGCTCTTCGCCATTGGGGTAACGGCGCAGCGCGTGCAGGCCGCGGAAGCGCGGCGACATGGGGGTCTTTTCTTCGGGGTACTGCAGCGTGATCTTGCGCGCGAAGAAATAGCGCCCGGTCAGGCGCATGCCCTTGAGGAGCTCGGTGAGCATGAAGCTCGAAAGAAAGTCCCGGACTGCTTGCATGGTGGACCCGTTCTATCGGCGAAGCCGTCAGTTCCAGATGTTCCAGGGGGTCTGCATCCAGATCGCGACCACGACCAGCCAGACCAGCGTCACCGGAATGAAGATCTTCCAGCCCAGCCGCATGATCTGGTCATAGCGGTAGCGCGGGAAGGAGGCGCGGAACCAGATGAACATCGAGACCATGACGAAGGTCTTGATGCCCAGCCAGATCCAGCCGGGAATCCAGTTGACCACCGGCCAGTCGACCGGCGGATACCAGCCGCCCAGGAACATGATCGCCGCCAGCATGGAGATCAGGATCATGTTGGCGTATTCGGCCAGGAAGAAGATGGCAAACGCCATGCCCGAGTACTCGATCATGTGGCCGGCCACGATCTCGGATTCGCCTTCGACCACATCGAAGGGGTGACGGTTGGTCTCGGCCACACCCGACACGAAATACACCACGAACACCGGCAGCAGCGGCAGCCAGTTCCAGGAGAGGAAGTTCAGGCCCATGTCGGCGAACATGCCGCGGCCCTGGCCGAGCACGATCTCGGTCATGTTCAGACTGCCCGACACCATGAGCACCACCACCAGCGCGAAGCCGATCGCCAGCTCGTAGGACACCATCTGAGCCGACGCGCGCATGGCGCCCAGGAAGGCGTACTTCGAGTTGGAGGCCCAGCCGGCGATGATCACGCCGTAGACCTCGAGCGAGGTGATGGCCATGAGGAACAGCAGGCCGGCATTGATGTTGGCCAGCGCCATCTCGGGGCCGAAGGGCACCACCGCCCAGGCCGCCAGCGAGGGCATGATGGTCATCACCGGGGCGATCACATACAGCAGGCGATTGGCCTGGCTGGGAACGATGATCTCCTTGGTGAGCAGCTTGAGCGCATCGGCGATCGGCTGCAGCAGCCCGAAGGGACCCACCCGGTTGGGCCCCAGACGGATGTGCATGTAGCCGATCATCTTGCGTTCCCAGAGCGTGAGGTAGGCCACGCAGCCCAGCAGGGGCAGCACCACCAGCACGATCTTGAACAGGTTCCAGACCACCGGCCAGGCCGAGCCGAACAGGCCCTGGCCGGCGGTGGTGATCTGCAGCAGCAAAGCGTCCATGGGCGTCCTCGGGCTCAGGCCTTGCGCACGGTGACCGCGCCGAACATCGACGCGAGGCCCGCGGTGCTGGCATGGGCGGTGGCCAGCCAAACCGTGCCCGGCGCCACCGTGGCATCGGCACGCACGGGCACCATCGCCTCGCCATCGCCCTGGCTCACGCGGGCCATGTCACCGTCGGCCAGGCCGAGGGCGGCGAGGGACTCGGGATGCAGCCCCGCCACCGGGGCCTGGGCGGCACGGGTGCGCTGCAGGCTCTCGGCGCGCCGCAGCACCGGGTCAGCGCCGTAGGGCATGACATGGGCGACCCGCTCGAGCTGGCCGGCGGGCAGCGCGGCCGGCGTGATCACGCCCAGGGTGGCGAGATCCGCCGGGGCGGCATTGGACAGGCGCTCGGCCACGGGGCGGGCCAGAACCCTGTCGCGCACCTGCTCGGGGGTGTCGGCGTCGAAGCCCGGAATATCGAGCAGATTGCCCAGCACCCGCAGCACCTTCCAGGCCGGGCGGGCCTCGCCGAGCGGACGCACCACGCCGTTGAAGGACTGGACCATGCCCTGGGTGTTGACGAAGGTGCCGGCGGTCTCGGTGAAGGGCGTGACGGGCAGCAGGCAGTCGGCCACGGCACGCAGCTCGGGGGAATCAAAGGCGGTGAGCGCGATCACGGTGCGGGCCGCGCCCAGCGCCGCAGTGGCCACCTGCGGCATGCCGTGGTCGAGCCCCGGCTCGAGGCCGAGCAGCACGTAGGCCGAGAGCGGCTGCTGCACCATCTCGCGGGCATTGAGACCGCCCGGGCCGGGCAGCGCGCCGGCGAGATGCCCGCCCACGCTGTTGGCGGCCTCGCCGATCACGCCCAGGCTCGCGCCGGTGAGTTCGGCGATGGCATGTCCCAGGCGCGCGATGGCCGCGTAGCGATCGCACTGGACCGCGGCATTGCCCAGCCACAGCGCCTTGCGCTCGCCCGTGTCGAAGGCCGTGGCGATGGCCTGCTCGGCGGCATCGGGTTCGATGCCGGCCAGCGGGCCGGGCACCGGCTGGGCGCGCGCGCGCAGCAGCGCCACCAGCACACCCGCCAGGGTACGCACCCAGCGGCTGGGCGCCACGGTGGCGTGTGCCGCCACCGGCATGAGCAGGTCTTCGGCCACGGCATGCACCACCGACACGCGGGCGCCGCGGCGCACCGCAGCGCGCACCCGCGCCGCCAGCAGCGGGTGATCCTTGCGCAGGAAGGAGCCGACGAGCAGCAGGGACTGGAGGTTGCCCACCTCGGCCACCGGCATGCCCAGCCAGGGCACGCCGGCCGCGCTGGCATCGAGCGCGAAGTCGCGCTGACGCAGACGGTGATCGATGTTCTCGGAACCCAGGCCGCGGGCCAGCTGCGCGAGCAGCGCGAGCTCTTCCAGCGTGGAGCCGGGCGCGGCCAGCGCGCCGATGGCCTTGCCGCCGGCGGTCCGGCGGATGTCGGCCAGGGCATGCGCGGCATAGTCGAGCGCAGTGGGCCAGTCGACCTCATGCCAGCGGCCGTCCTGCTTGATCTGCGGCCGCGGCAGACGATCTGACGCGTTCAGGCCTTCATACGAGAAACGGTCACGATCGGCGATCCAGCACTCGTTGACGGCATCGTTCTCGAAGGGCACCACCCGCATCACGCGGTTGGCCTTCACCTGGACCACCAGGTTGGCGCCGAGCGAGTCATGGGGCGACACCGAACGGCGGCGCACCAGCTCCCAGGTACGGGCGCTGTAGCGGAAGGGCTTGCTGGTGAGCGCACCCACCGGGCAGACATCGATCATGTTGCCCGAGAGCTCGGAGTCGACCGAGCGGCCGACGAAGCTCATGATCTCGGAGTGCTCGCCGCGGCCGGCCATGCCCAGCTCCATGACGCCGGCGATCTCCTGGCCGAAGCGCACGCAGCGGGTGCAGTGGATGCAGCGGCTCATCTCCTCGGCCGACACCAGCGGGCCGAGCGGCTTGTGGAAGACCACCCGCTTGGCTTCCTCGTAGCGCGAGGAGGAACCGCCGTAGCCCACGGCGAGGTCCTGCAGCTGGCATTCGCCGCCCTGGTCGCAGATCGGGCAGTCGAGCGGGTGGTTGATGAGCAGGAACTCCATCACCCCCTTCTGGGCCTTGATCGCCTTATCGGAGGCGGTCCAGACCTTCATGCCGTTGGTGACGGGCGTGGCGCAGGCCGGCATCGGCTTGGGCGCCTTCTCGACATCGACCAGGCACATGCGGCAGTTGGCCGCGATGGAGAGCTTCTTGTGGTAGCAGAAGTGCGGCACATAGATGCCGAGCTGGTTGGCGGCATGCATGACCATGCTGCCTTCGGCCACTTCGACCTTCTTGCCGTCGATTTCGAGTTCAAGCATTGCGTTCGCGCGCCCGATCGGTGTCCGTGAAGTTCGCGTGCATCAGGTGTAGGCAGGGACCATGCAGGTCTTGTGCTCGATGTGGTACGCGAACTCGTCCCAGTAGTGCTTGAGGAAGGCCCGCACCGGCATGGCTGCGGCATCGCCCAGCGCGCAGATGGTGCGGCCCTGGATGTTGTCGGCCACCTGGTTGAGCCGGTCGAGGTCCTCGCGGCGGCCCTCACCGTGCTCGATGCGATTGACCATGCGGTAGAGCCAGCCGGTGCCCTCACGGCACGGCGTGCACTGGCCGCAGCTTTCCTCGTAGTAGAAGTAGGACAGGCGCAGCAGCGACTTCACCGCGCAGCGCGAGTCGTCCATCACGATGACCGCGCCCGAGCCGAGCATGCTGCCGGCCTTGGCGATGGAGTCGTAGTCCATGTCGGTGGCCATCATGATGTCGGCCGGCAGCACCGGCATCGACGAGCCGCCCGGGATCACCATCTTGAGCTGACGCCCGGCACGAACGCCACCGGCCAGTTCGAGCAGCTTGGCAAACGGGGTACCGAGCGGAATCTCGTAGTTGCCCGGCCGATTCACATCACCCGACACCGAGAAGACCTTGGTGCCGCCGTTGTTGGGCTTGCCCGCGGCGAGGTACTGCGCCCCGCCGTTGCGAATGATCCAGGGCACCGCCGCGAAGGTCTCGGTGTTGTTGATGGTGGTGGGCTTGCCATACAGGCCGAAGCTCGCCGGGAACGGCGGCTTGAAGCGCGGCTGGCCCTTCTTGCCCTCGAGGGACTCGAGCAGCGCGGTCTCTTCGCCGCAGATGTAGGCACCGTAGCCGTGGAAGGCATGCAGCTGGAAGGAGAAGTCGGAGCCGAGGATGCGATCACCGAGCAGACCGGCGGCACGGGCTTCGTCGAGGGCCTGCTCGAAGCGCTCGTAGACCTCGAAGATCTCGCCGTGGATGTAGTTGTAGCCCACCGGAATGCCCATCGCGTAGGCCGCGATGATCATGCCCTCGATGACGATGTGCGGGTTGTACCGCAGGATGTCACGGTCCTTGAAGGTGCCGGGCTCACCCTCGTCGGAGTTGCAGACCAGGTACTTCTGACCCGGAAACTGACGCGGCATGAAGCTCCACTTCAGGCCGGTGGGAAAACCCGCGCCGCCGCGTCCGCGCAGCGAGCCGGCCTTGAGCTCGGCGATCACCTGCTCGGGGGTGATGCCTTCGCTGATGATCCGGCGCAGCGCCTGGTAGCCGTCGCGTGACTGGTAGTCGGCCAGCCGCCAGGCATCGGGCGAGTTCAGGCCCGCGAAGATCTGCGGATTGATGTGCCGGCCGTGGAAGCAGGTTTCCATGGCCTGCACGCGGGTGAGATCGGCGCGAAAGTCTTGGGCTCCCATGACTGCCTCAGGCCTTGCCTTTGAGTTCGTCGATCAGGGCGTCGATGCGATCGGCGCTCATGAAGCTGCACATGCGCTGGTTGTTGACCAGCATGACCGGCGCGTCGCCGCAGGCGCCCTGGCATTCACTCTCCTTGAGCGTGAACAGGCCGTCGGGCGTGGTCTCGTTGTAGTCGATGCCGAGCTTAGTCTTGAGGTACTCGCCAGCCTTGGCGCCATCGCGCAGCGCGCAGGGCAGGCAGGTGCACACCGCCAGCTTGAAACGACCCACCGGCCGGGTGTCGTACATGTTGTAGAAGGTGGCCACTTCCCAGACCGCGATCGGCGGCATGCCCAGGACGCGGGCGACATCCTCGACCACCGCCTCGGACACCCAGCCGACCTCCTTCTGGGCGATGGCCAGCGCCGCCATCACCGCCGACTGCTTCTGGTCAGGCGGGAACTTCGCGACCTCGCGGTCGATCCGGGCGTACGACGCCTCGGAAAGCAGTTTCGCGGCTTGGGGGACGGCACTCATCTCGGGTTCCAGCGCGGGTGGGGGTCTCAGCGGTCGATCTCGCCGAACACGATGTCCTGCGTGCCGATGATGGTGACCACATCGGCGATCATGTGGCCGCGCGACATCTCGTCGAGGCCCTGCAGGTGGGCATAGCCGGGGGCGCGGATCTTCAGGCGGTAGGGCTTGTTGGCGCCGTCGGACACCAGGTAGATGCCGAACTCGCCCTTGGGATGCTCGATGGCGGCGTAGCACTCGCCGCTGGGCACATGAAAGCCCTCGGTGAAGAGCTTGAAGTGGTGGATGAGGTCTTCCATGTGGGTCTTCATGCCCACACGCGACGGCGGTGCCACCTTGTGGTTGTCGGACATCACCGGACCGGGATTGTTGCGCAGCCACTCGACGCACTGACGCACGATGCGGTTGCTCTCGCGCATCTCGGCCACGCGCACCAGGTAGCGGTCGTAGCAGTCGCCATTGCGCCCGACCGGAATGTCGAAGTCGACGAGGTCGTAGACCTCGTAGGGCTGGGTCTTGCGAAGATCCCAGGCCACGCCGGAGCCGCGCAGCATCGGGCCGGTGAAGCCCAGCGCCTTGGCACGCTCGGGGCTGACCACGCCGATGCCCACCAGCCGCTGCTTCCAGATGCGGTTGTCGGTGAGCAGGGTCTCGTACTCGTCGACGCAACCGGGGAAGCGGTTGGTGAAGGCCTCGATGAAGTCGAGCATCGAGCCTTCGCGATCGCGGTTGTAATCCTTGAGCGCGGCCTCATTGCGCAGGCGGCTCTCGCGCAGCCGCGGCATCTGCTCGGGCAGGTCGCGATAGACGCCGCCCGGCCGGTAGTAGGCCGCGTGCATGCGCGCACCCGAGACCGCCTCGTAGCAGTCCATGAGGTCTTCACGCTCACGGAAGGCATAGAGGAACACCGCCATGGCACCGACATCGAGGCCGTGCGCGCCGATCCAGAGCAGATGGTTGAGGATTCGGGTGATCTCGTCGAACATCACCCGGATGTACTGGGCCCGCAGCGGCACCTCGACCCCGAGCAGCTTCTCGATGGCCATCACATAGGCGTGCTCGTTGCACATCATGGACACGTAGTCCAGACGGTCCATGTACGGCACGTTCTGCAGGTAGGTGCGGGTCTCGGCGAGCTTCTCGGTGCCGCGATGCAGCAGACCGATGTGCGGATCGGCGCGCTGGACCACCTCGCCGTCGAGCTCGAGCACCAGCCGCAGCACGCCGTGGGCGGCCGGATGCTGAGGCCCGAAGTTCAGGGTGTAGTTCTTGATGTCTGCCATGGCTGTGGTCGGGCGGCTCAGCGGCCGGCGCCGTATCCTTCCTCGCGGATCACCCGCGGGATGTTCTCGCGCGGTTCGATCGACACCGGCTGGTAGACCACCCGCTTCTGCTCGGGGTCGTAGCGCATCTCGACGAAACCCGACACCGGGAAGTCCTTGCGGAAGGGATGCCCGACGAAGCCGTAGTCGGTAAGGATGCGGCGCAGGTCGGCGTGGCCTTCGTACACGATGCCGAGCAGGTCGAAGGATTCGCGTTCGTACCAGCCGGCCGCGGGCCAGATCTCGGTGACCGAGGGCAGCACCGGAAAGTCATCATCGGCGCAGAAGCTGCGCACCCGAACACGCTGGTTGAGGGTGACCGAGAGCAGGTGAATGACCGAGGCAAAGCGCGGGCCGCTGTGAGTGCCCTCGCCATGGTCACGATAGTCGAGCCCGCAGAGATCGATCAGCGTGTCGAAACCCAGGCCAGGCGCATCGCGCAGTGCCAGCGCTGCCGCGGGAAGGTCGGCCGGTGCGACCTCGATGGTGATCTCGCCCAGGGCCTCGACCAGGCCCGCCAGCCGGGTACCGAGCGCGGACTCGAGGGTTTGGCGAAGCGATTCGAGCGCAGTCATGTCCGGATCAGCGCGCGATGGTGCTGGTGCGCCGGATCTTGCTCTGCAGCTGCATGATCCCGTAGATGAGCGCTTCGGCGGTAGGCGGGCAGCCCGGCACATAGACATCGACCGGCACGATGCGGTCACAGCCGCGCACCACCGAGTAGGAGTAGTGGTAGTAGCCCCCGCCGTTGGCGCAGGAGCCCATCGAGAGCACCCAGCGCGGCTCGGGCATCTGGTCGTAGACCTTGCGCAGCGCCGGCGCCATCTTGTTGCACAGCGTGCCGGCCACGATCATGAGATCGGACTGGCGCGGGCTCGGCCGGAAGACCACGCCGAAGCGGTCGAGGTCATAACGGGCCGCACCGGCATGCATCATCTCGACCGCACAGCAGGCCAGGCCGAAAGTCATGGGCCAGAGCGAGCCCGTGCGCGTCCAGTTGACCAGCTTGTCGATCTGGGTGGTGACGAAGCCTTCACCCAGGACACCTTCCATGCTCATCTGTGCCGCTCCGAACGCAATCGCGGAGGGCGCCGGCCGGGATCATTCCCAGTCGAGCGCGCCCTTCATCCACTCGTAAACGAACCCGACCACCAGCACCGCCAGGAAGATCATCATGGCGGCGAAACCGAAGAAGCCGATGGCGTCCAGGGAGACCGCCCAGGGAAACAGGAAGGCAATCTCGAGATCAAACAGGATGAACAGGATGGCCACGAGGTAGTAGCGGACATCGAACTGCATGCGCGCGTCTTCGAAGGCCTCGAAGCCGCATTCGTAAGGCGAGAGTTTCTCGGTGTCGGGCCGGGAGGGGCCGAGCAGCTTGCCGATCAGCATGGGACCCACGCCGACAGCAGTGCCGACCAGGATGAACAGGAGGACCGGGAGGTAGGCGTCGAGGTTCACGGGGAAGATTCAGCTGGGTGGTACCCGGACTACTGGCTGGCTGCTGGCTGCAAGAACCCGGGGACGACGCGGTGGACGCGCCCCGGGCCGACCCGGAGATGGAACCCGGGCAGAGAAACCCCGGGCGACTGATTGTTGGTGCCGACGGCGAGACTCGAACTCGCACAGCTTTCGCCACTACCCCCTCAAGATAGCGTGTCTACCAATTTCACCACGTCGGCTCGTGGATCGCGGAGGAGCGTCAGGCCCCTCGCGAGACCCCGCATTCTACTTCGGAATCTGGGTGCTCTGCCGGTTTTTTTGCACTGCCGCATCGGCGTCACCGCCAGTTGCGGAACCCGCAGCCGCCGGTGCGGCGGGCGTAGCCGGCACGCCAGCCGCCGGCGCCGCGGCACTGCCCTCGGCAGGGGATGGCGCCGCTGCGGCCGGTGCGGCCGGGACACCCGATGAGTTCGGAATACCCTGCGAGCCCGGCGCAGCCGGCACACCGGTGGCAGGCGCCCCGGCGGGCTGTTCCATGATGCTGCGCGGCGTGGCGCTCTGGCGGCTGCCGGTGAACGACAGGGCCAGCGTGCTGAGGAAGAAGATCGTGGCCAGCACCGCCGTGAACCGGGAGAGGAAGTTGGCCGAGCCGGTGGCTCCGAACAGACTGCCCGATGCCCCCCCGCCGAAGGCCGCACCCATGTCGGCGCCCTTGCCGTGCTGCAGCAGCACCAGCACGATGACGCCGATGGCGCTGAGCACCTGAGCGACGAGGATGAGGGAGTTCAGGATGGTCATGAAGGCTTTTCCTCAGGCCGATGCCGCACTGCGGCAGATCGCGATGAATTCGTCGGCGATCAGGGAGGCTCCCCCGATCAGCCCGCCATCGATGTCGGGCATGGCAAACAGCGCCGGTGCGCTGGCGGCCTTGACGCTGCCGCCATACAGGATGCGCAGCGAGGCAGCGTCGAAACCGGCCGCCGACAGGCGGCCCCGAATGAAGGCATGGACCGCCTGCGCCTGCTCGGGCGATGCGGTGCGGCCGGTGCCGATGGCCCACACCGGCTCATAGGCAATCACGAGCTGGCCGGGTGCGCCCACCGAGGCCAGCCGGGCGAGCGGCGCTATCTGGGCCGCGATCACCGACTCGGTCAGCCCCTGCTCCCGGTCGGCCAGGGTCTCACCCACGCAGGCTATCGGCAGGAGCCCCGCCTGCAGCGTCCGGTCGGCCTTGACCGCCACCTGTTCACTGGTCTCGCCGAGCAGCGCGCGCCGCTCGGAGTGCCCCACGGTAACCCAGCGGCAACCAAGATCGCGCAGCATGGCGGCCGACACTTCGCCGGTGTAGGCGCCATCGGCATGGCCGGCGACATCCTGTGCCCCCCAGCTCACCCCCGTCTCGCCGAGCCAGGCGGACACCTGCGGGAGATACGGATAGGGCGGAAGCACCGCCACATCGACACCGGCAAGCAGTGCGGCATCGAGCCCGGCGCGCAACGCGGCGAGCAGTGGCTCGTTGCTGCCGAGCGTGCCGTTCATCTTCCAGTTGCCCACCACCAGGGGTTTGCGGGCTTCTTGCCGCTGCATGATTGGTCGCCAGGCTTGGCGTCAGGAAAACCGACGATTGTAGGGGTCGGCGCAAGACCCAGTCAAATGACGCACCCTCCCCGGACGGGAGATCAGAGGCGCGGCGCACGACCCGAGAGCAACCCGCTGCCCGTCGGCTGCGCCAGCAGACCGCAGGCGTTCAGCGCCGCCCGCCGGGGGGCTCTTCGGGAGGTGCGGCGGCCGCCTGCGCGGATTCCCGCCAGGGTGCAGCGCGGCCGGTCTTGAGGCGCCACAGCCAGACCGCATAGCCCGACAGGCCGTACAGCACGAAGAGCGAGAACAGAACCACCGGAGGGTCGCTGGAGACAAGCACGAACAGCAGCACCACGCCGATCATGACGATGAAGGGCACGCTGCGCTTCAGGTTGATGTCCTTGAAGCTGTAGAACGGCGCGTTGGAAACCATGGTCACCCCGGCGTACACGGTGAATGCCCACGCCACCCAGGCGAGGTCGCGTGGCGAGGCGGTGATCCACTTGGTTTCACGCAGGTCGGTGACGATCCAGATCAGACCCATGACCAGTGCCGCGGCCGCCGGGCTGGGCAGGCCCTGGAAGTAACGCTTGTCGACCACGCCGATGTTGGCATTGAAGCGCGCCAGCCGCAGCGCGGCCCCGGCGCAGTAGACGAAGGCCGCCAGCCAGCCCCACTTGCCCAGGCCTCGAAGGGTCCATTCGTACATGATCAGGGCGGGCGCAGCGCCGAAGGAAACCATGTCGGAGAGGCTGTCGAACTGCTCGCCGAAGGCGCTCTGGGTGTTGGTGAGCCGGGCCACTCGGCCATCGAGGCTGTCGAGGAGCATGGCCACGAAGGTGGCCACGGCTGCGTGATCGAAGCGGGCGTTCATGGCCTGGACGATCGCGTAGAAGCCGCAGAAGAGCGAGGCCGTGGTGATCGCGTTGGGCAACAGGTAGATGCCACGGGCGCGGCGCGGCGCCTCCCCGGGGGCAGCCGGGCGCAGGGGCCGTACCGGCCGGAAACGGCGACGCGGGTTCATCGGTGGTAGGGCCCCTGGCGCAGCCATTTGGTGGCGATCCACTTCTCGCCCTGCGTGACCGGCACGCCGGCATGCAGGCAGCGGGCATCGAGACCTCCCGCACCGTTCAGGTACTCGAAGTACACCGCATTGCCTCGACCGGGCCGGATGTCGAGGGACAGTTCGGGGAAACGGGTCTCGCCGCCGCCGGCGACATCGTTGAGATACACGATGAGCGTGGCCACCCGCTGGCCGCCCGACTTGAGCACCTCGGCGCTGCCGGGGTCGGCGGGGTCGAAGTAGTCATGGTGGGCAAGGTACTCGTTGCCCGGCTTGTAGTGAAGGATCTGCAGCGGCTCGCCATGCTCGACGGGCAGGCCGGTGAGCGCCGCGATGCGCTGCTCGAGGCGCGCCACCAGCGCGTTCTCGCCGCGCTCGAAGAACGTGCCCTCGCTGGTGCGCACCGGGCTGATCTCATCGCCGCCCGACTGGCGGTCGAGCACGCTGGAGCGGGTGAGCTTGCCGGCCGAGAGCGCGATCAGCTTCTCGCACTCCTGCTCGGAGATGAGGTCGTGGATCAGCGAGATGTTGGGATCGACCAGCGCGAAACCGATGCCCACGTCACGATCGGCGGCACGGAACCGGGCCGTGCCGGGCAGCCGGCAGGGGTCAGCCCGGTAGGTGGCGAGCATGGCGGGAGCCTGCTGCTGCACCCGCTCGGTCATGGAGCGCACCACCGAGATGGCCACGCGGGCGTAGTGCTCGTCGAACCCGCTCTGGCGCATGGTGGCCAGCATGTCGGCATCTGAGCAGCCGCGCACCACATTGCCGGCCAGCCAGTCCTGCCAGTCTGGGGCAAGTGCCGGCATCGGCGGAGGTGCGAGAACCGAGGTCATGCCGGACAGTATATCGCCGCGGCCCGGTGCAGCGTCGGGCCGCGGCGGGTCGGTCAGTTGCGGGTCTTGTCGACCAGCTTGTTGGCCTTGATCCAGGGCATCATGGCGCGCAGCTGCTCGCCCACCACCTCGATCTGATGCTCGCCCATCAGGCGGCGACGCGACAGCAGCGTGGGCGCGCCGGCGCGGTTCTCGAGGATGAACTGCTTGGCGTACTCGCCGGTCTGGATGAACTTGAGCGCCTCGCGCATGGCCACGCGGGTTTCCTCGGTGATCACCTTGGGCCCGGTGACATACTCGCCGAACTCGGCGTTGTTCGAGATGCTGTAGTTCATGTTGGCGATGCCGCCCTCATAGATGAGGTCGACGATGAGCTTGAGCTCGTGCAGGCACTCGAAGTAGGCCATCTCGGGGGCGTAACCCGCCTCGACCAGCACCTCGAAGCCCATCTTGATCAGCTCGACGGTGCCGCCGCACAGCACGGTCTGCTCGCCGAACAGATCGGTCTCGGTCTCTTCACGGAAGTTGGTCTCGATGATGCCGGCACGCCCGCCGCCGATGGCGCAGGCATACGACAGGGCGAGATCGCGCGCCAGACCGGAACGGTCCTGGTGGATGGCGACCAGCATCGGCACGCCACCGCCGCCGGCATAGGTGGAACGAACGGTGTGACCGGGGGCCTTGGGCGCCACCATCACCACATCGATGTCCTCGCGCGGGATGACCTGACCGTAGTGGATGTTGAAGCCGTGAGCGAAGGCCAGGGTGGCGCCCTTCTTGATGTTGGGGGCGATCTGCTCGCGGTAGGCGTCGCCGATGTGCTCGTCGGGCATGAGCATCATGACGAAGTCGGCGCCCTTCACCGCATCGGCGATCTCGGCCACCTTGAGGCCGGCCTTCTTGACCTTGTCCCACGAGGGGCCGCCCTTGCGCACGCCGACCGTGACCTTGCAGCCGGAGTCGTTGAGATTCTGGGCGTGGGCATGGCCCTGCGAGCCGTAGCCGATGATGGCGACCTTCTTGCCCTTGATGAGCTTGAGGTCACAGTCCTTGTCGTAGAAGACTTTCATGGGGATCTCCTTGTCGAATCTGGGCGCCGCTTCAGGCGCGGGTTGCTTGCTTGGGTGCGGGCGGCGGGCCGCCGGTTCAGGCCTTCAGGACCCGCTCGCCGCGGGCGATGCCCGAGGCGCCGGTGCGCACCGTCTCGAGGATGGCGGAGCGGTCGAGCGCGTCGATGAAGGCGTCGAGCTTGCTGCCATCGCCGGTGAGCTCGATGGTGTAGGACTTGTCGGTGACGTCGATCACCCGGCCGCGGAAGATGTCGGCCATGCGCTTGATCTCCTCGCGCTCCTTGCCCACCGCGCGCACCTTGATCAGCATGAGCTCGCGCTCGATGTAGGCACTCTCGGTGAGGTCGACCACCTTGACCACATCGATCAGGCGGTTCAGATGCTTGGTGATCTGCTCGATGACATCGTCGGACCCCGTGGTGACGATGGTCAGCCGCGACAGCGACCGGTCTTCGGTGGGCGCCACGGTAAGGGTCTCGATGTTGTAGCCGCGCGCCGAGAACAGCCCCACCACCCGGGACAGCGCGCCGGGTTCGTTCTCGAGCAGGACGGAAATGATGTGTCTCATCACGGACTCCGTCTCAGAGGTCTTCGGAGGACAAAAGCATCTCGGTCAGGCCCTTGCCACCCTGCACCATCGGCCAGACGTTCTCCTTGGCGTCGGTGATGATGTCGAGGAAGACCAGGCGGTCGCGATGCTTGCCGAAGGCCTCCCGCAGCGCGGGCTCGACGTCGGCCGGCTTGTCGATGCGCACGCCGATGTGGCCGTAGGCCTCGGCAAGCCGCACGAAGTCGGGCAGCGCATCCATGTACGACTCGGAATAACGGTTGCCGTACTCGATCTGCTGCCACTGCCGGACCATGCCCAGGTAGCCGTTGTTCAGGTTCACCACCTTGACCGGCAGGTGATACTGCTTGCAGGTGGAAAGCTCCTGGATGCACATCTGGATGGAGCCCTCGCCGGTGACGCAGGCCACCTGCGCGTCGGGATGGGCCATCTTCACGCCCATGGCATACGGCAGCCCCACGCCCATGGTGCCCAGGCCGCCGGAGTTGATCCAGCGGCGCGGCTTGTCGAAGCGATAGAACTGGGCAGCCCACATCTGGTGCTGGCCGACGTCGGAGGTGATGAAGGCATCGCCCCCGGTGACCTCCCAGAGCTTCTCCACCACGAACTGTGGCTTGATCACATCGGAGGAGCGGTCATAGGAGAGGCAGTCGCGGCTGCGCCACTGTTCGATCTGGGCCCACCAGGCCGACAGGGCGGCCTTGTCGGGTCCGTCGCCAGCGCTCACCTGCGGCTCGATGAGGGCGATCAGATCGAGCAGGGTTTCGCGGACATCGCCGACGATCGGCACATCGACCTTCACCCGCTTGGAGATCGACGAGGGGTCGACATCGACATGGATGATCTTGCGCGGGTTCTGCGCGAAGTGCTTCGGATTGCCGATCACGCGATCGTCGAAGCGCGCGCCCACGGCGATCAGCACGTCGCAGTGCTGCATGGCCATGTTCGCCTCGTAGGTGCCATGCATGCCGAGCATGCCCACGAACTTGGGGTCGGAGGCCCGATAGCCGCCCAGGCCCATGAGGGTGTTGGTGCACGGGTAGCCGAGCAGATCGACCAGGCGGTTGAGCTCGGGCGCAGCGTTGGCAAGGATGACCCCGCCGCCCGTGTAGATCATGGGGCGTTGCGCCTGCAGCAGCAACTGCATCGCCTTCTTGATCTGGCCCTGGTGGCCTTTGACCACCGGGTTGTAGGAGCGCATCTGCACGCTCTTCGGGTATTCATAGCGGCACTTCTCGCGGGTGACATCCTTGGGGATGTCGACCAGCACCGGGCCCGGGCGGCCGGTGCGCGCGATGTGGAAGGCCTTCTTCATGGTCTCGGCCAGGTCCTTGACGTTCTTGACCAGGAAGTTGTGCTTCACGCACGGCCGCGTGATGCCGACCGTGTCGCACTCCTGGAACGCGTCCTGCCCGATGGCATGGGTGGGCACCTGACCGGACAGGATCACCATGGGAATGGAGTCCATGTACGCGGTGGCGATGCCGGTGACCGCATTGGTCAGGCCAGGGCCGCTGGTGACCAGGCAGACCCCCACCTTTTCGGTGGAGCGGGAGTAGGCATCGGCGGCATGCACCGCCGCCTGCTCGTGGCGGACCAGGATGTGGTTGAGGCCATCCTGCTGGAAGATGGCGTCGTAGATGTAGAGGACGGCGCCGCCGGGATAGCCGAAGATGTGCTCGACACCTTCTTCGCGCAGACAGCGGACGACGATGTCCGCACCAGAGAGTTCCATGAGGTGATCCCTTTCAAGACCGAGGGAGCCCGCCCGCCGGCGCCAACGCCCTCCCTCGGGAGTGGCATCGACGCAGGCCTTGGCACGGGACCTGCGAGGTTGATCGGACGCCCAACGCCGCTCTCGTGAAGCGGGTTGAGGCGAAACGGGCCCAAGCTGACCGTCAGCCGGTGAGCTGCGGACTACAAAGACAACGGCGTCACGAGACACGCGAAGAGCAGCCTCGGGACGCCGGGGGTAACCGACGGAGTATAGCGAGCGAGGCGACATCGGGTCAAGAAATCCGCGCCCACCGCGCCCCGGCATCTCTGCTAGCATCGCCCGCTTGCGGGCTTCTCCACGGTTTGCGCCACCCCTTTCATGGCCACGCGACAGGAATTGTCGGACTTTCTGGCTTCGGTCGAGCGCAGGGCCTTCCAGCACGCGGTCTACGCGGTCCGTGACGAGGAGATCGCCCTGGATCTGATCCAGGACAGCATGCTGAAGCTCGCTGAACGCTATGGTGACAAGCCGGCGGGAGAACTCCCCCTGCTTTTCCAGCGCATCCTGCAGAACGCGATCACCGACCATTTCAGGCGCAGCAAGGTACGCAACGCCTGGGTCACCCTGCTGTCGGTGCTGGTGCCCGAGAGCGAGGACGGCGTCGAGCGCGACCCGCTCGAGGTGCTGGAATCGGCCGGTGAAGGCGGGCGTTCGGCAAGCGCCGCCGAGGAAGTCGAGCGCTCGCAGGTGCTGCGGGTGATCGAGGAAGAGATCCAGCGGTTGCCACCGCGTCAACGGGAGGCCTTCCTGATGCGTTACTGGGAGGATATGGACGTGGCCGAAACGGCCGCTGCCATGGGGTGCTCCGAGGGCAGCGTCAAGACGCACTGCTCCCGGGCCACCCACACCCTGTCAGCGGCACTGCGTGCCCGGGGCATCTCACCATGAACGAGCAGCAATTCACCCGCGAAATCCGCGCCGCGCTTGACGAAGCGTCTGGCCGTTTGCCCTTCAGGGTCGTCCACCGTCTTGAGCAGGCTCGGCTTGCCGCCCTGTCTCGCCAGCGTACCGGCACGGTTCGTGTGGTCGCGTCGGCGCGCCAGGTCGCCCTGGCGGGAGCCGGTGGGCCGTCCCAGGAAAGCCAGTCGCCCTGGCGCCGAGTGCTCGTCACCCTGCTGCCGGTGCTGGCCCTGATCGCCGGCCTCATGGCCATCTCCGTCTGGAACGACACCGAGACCGCCGACGAGATCGCCGAGATCGACAGCGCCATGCTCACCGATGAGGTTCCCCTGACGGCCTACACCGATCGCGGCTTCGGCGTCTTCCTCAAGAACAGCCGCGAGCCCTGAGTCCCATGCCCGTGCTGCCCCGCCGTCCGTCATCCGCACCGCGCCAGCCCGCGCGCCGACGGGTTGCGGTCGTCGCCATGGCGCTGGCGGGGCTCTGGCTCGGCGCCACCGGCGTGGCTGCCTGGGCGGCGGCCCCGGTTACCGACAGCCGCTCGGTGCTGCCGATCAACCAGCCCAAGTGGGCTGAACTCAGCGCATCCCAGCAGGAAACCCTGGCGCCGCTCCAGAGCGCCTGGAACGGTCTGCCGGCGGCCAAGAAGCGATCCTGGCTCGCGCTGACCGAGAAGATGCCCGCCATGAACCCGGCCGACCGGGCGGCCGCTCAGCAACGCATTCGCGAGTGGGCGGCGCTCTCCCCCGAGCAACGCCGCATGGCCCGCGACAACTACCGTCTTGCCAAGTCGCTTGATCGCGATGAGCGACTGGCCACCTGGGAAAGCTACCAGCAGATGACGCCCGAGCAGCGTTCGGTGCTGCGCGCCAACGGCTGGACCAGCAACACCGCGGCCCGCCATGCTGGCGCGCCCACCGGTCTGGCCAAGGAAGCAGCCCGGCCGCTGGCCTCGGCCCAGCAGCCACGGCCGGGCACTGCCGTCAGGACCTCCAGGCCGGGCGCGCCGGCCAGCCAGCCTGCCGACGGCACGCCGGTTGCCGCCGACTGACATGCCCCCTGACGCGGCCCAACCCGCGCCCGACGCCCCGCTGCCCGACGCCGATCCCTGGCGCCGGTTCATGTGCCTCGCCTACGAGGGCGTCATTCTCTTCGGGGTGGTCTTCTTCTTCGCGTACGGCTTCTCGGCCCTCACCCGCTTCAACGGGCAGCCCGGCCCGCTGCGCTGGGCCTTCCAGGGCTTCATGGTGCTGGTGCTCGGGGTGTATTTCGTGTGGTTCTGGTCCCATGGCCGGCGCACGCTGCCCATGAAGACCATGAGCGTCCGCCTGGTCGACGAGCAGGGACAACCGGCCAGCACGCAGCGAGCCATCATGCGCTATCTCGCCGCCTTGGCGGGCTGGGTGATCGCCCTCGGGCTCGCCGCAGGGGTGCACGGGGCCGCCATCCTGCTGGTGGCCGTGCCTTTCGGGTGGGCGCTCATCGATCGCCGCCGCCGCACCCTCTATGACCTGGCCAGCGGCACGCGGCTGGTCTTCGAGCGGCGCTGATTCAGCCGGTCTGCCGCACGCAGTCCACGAAGTACTGGCCGGCCTCGTCGATGACCAGGCCATGCACATCGGTGTCGAAGCCCGGGAATCGCTGATTGAACGCGCGCGCGAACTGCAGGTACTGCACGATCGCGCGATTGAAGCGCTCGCCGGGAATGAGCAGGGGAATGCCCGGCGGATAGGGCGTGACCAGCATGGTGGTCACTCGGCCCTCGAGCTCGTCGATCGGCACCCGGTCCACCCGACGATGGGCCAGGCACTCGAAGGCATCGGAGGGCTTCATCACCGGGACCATGTCCGAGAGGTACATGTCGGTGGTGACCCGGGCCACATCGTTGCTGCGGTAGTTCTCGTGGATCTGCTGGGCGAGATCGCGCAGGCCGACCCGCTCATAGTGCGGATGCGCCTGCACGAACTCGGGCATGACGCGCCACAGCGGCTGGTTGGCGTCGTAGTCCATCTTGAACTGCTGCAGCTCGGTCACCAGCGTGTTCCAGCGCCCCTTGGTGATGCCGATGGTGAACATCACGAAGAACGAGTAGAGCCCGGTCTTTTCCACGACCACGCCGTGCTCGGCGAGATACTTGGTGACGATCGCCGCGGGGATGCCCCAGCTGGCGAACTGGCCCTCGATGTCGAGGCCGGGCGTGGTGATGGTGGCCTTGATCGGGTCGAGCATGTTGAAGCCGCCCGATAGCCGGCCGAAGCCGTGCCAGCCATCGCTCGACTTGAGGAACCAGTCTTCGCGCCGACCGATGCCGTTGTCGGCGAGGTGGTTGGGGCCCCAGACCTGAAACCACCAGTCCTTGCCGAACTCGGCATCGACCTTGCGCATGGCGCGCCGGAAGGCGAGCGACTCGAAGATCGACTCCTCGACCAGCGCGGTGCCGCCGGGCGGCTCCATCATGGCCGCGGCGACATCGCAGCTGGCGATGATCGCGTACTGCGGGCTGGTGGAGGTGTGCATCAGGAAGGCTTCGTTGAAGCGGTACTGATCGAGCTTGCGGGTCTCGGAGTCCTGCACCAGGATCTGCGAGGCCTGCGACAGCCCCGCGAGCAGCTTGTGCGTGGACTGGGTGGCGAAGACCATCGCCTCCTTGGCGCGCGGCCGGTCGGGGCCGATGGCATGGAACTCGTGATAGAACGGGTGGAACACCGCGTGCGGCAGCCAGGCCTCGTCGAAGTGAAGATTCTCGATGTAGTTGCCGAGGGTGGACTTGATCTGCTCGACGTTGTAGAGCACGCCGTCATAGGTGGACTGGGTGATCGTGAGCACCCGGGGCTGCGCCGACTTGTCCTTGACGAGCGGGTTGGCGGCGATCTTGCGGCGGATGCTCTCGGGCGAGAACTCTTCCAGCGGAATCGGGCCGATGATGCCCTGCTGATTGCGGGTGGGCTGCAGGAAGATCGGCACCGTGCCGGTCATCATGATCGCGTGCAGGATCGACTTGTGGCAGTTGCGGTCGACCACCACGATGTCGTCGGTGCCCACCGCGCTGTGCCAGACGATCTTGTTCGAGGTCGAGGTGCCGTTGGTCACGAAGAACAGGTGATCGGCGGTGAAGATGCGCGCCGCATTGCGCTCCGAGGCCGCCACCGGACCGGTGTGATCGAGGAGCTGGCCGAGTTCGTCGACGGCGTTGCAGACGTCGGCGCGCAGCATGTTCTCGCCGAAGAACTGGTGAAACATCTGCCCGACCGGGCTCTTCAGGAAAGCGACACCACCCGAGTGGCCCGGACAGTGCCATGAGTAGGAACCGTCGTTGGCATAGGCCACCAGCGCCTTGAAGAAAGGCGGCGCCAGGGAATTGAGGTAGTTCGTGGCCTCGCGGATGATGTAGCGCGCCACGAAATCCGGGGTGTCCTCGAACA
>CAIZPE010000301.1 GCA_903934795.1 uncultured bacterium
CCGGCACTGGCCTGATGTAGACGGCGACCCGAGCGGACGAACCGAGCGTCGTTACTGCCCGCTTTCTACACCACGTCCGGGGACATCACCCGAGCCTGCGCTACCTGAACCGCCCCGGGGTGGTTCAAGGACCCTGCTCCGAGGCATTGCAGGCCAGAGCGAACTCCGCTCTTAAAGCGCCCGCCCTATCCCGATGCACGCGAGCCCGGCACAGACCACCCCTGCGGCCACAGTCCGCTGCTGCCACTGCGTGCGCTCGCGGAACACGACCAGCGACATGGCGGTCGCCAGCACGATGCCCGCGTTGGTGTAGGCCACCACCTCGGCCGCTGGCAGCGTGCGCATGGCGTGGATCACCAGGGCGTAGGCCAGCCCGACGCACAGGCTGCCCACCAACAACGCCACGGCACCCGGTCGGGCCCTGGGCGTCCACCGCCCCGTGCTGCGCCGCAATCGCCCCGTCATGGCCAGCCAGGCCGCGAGATAGCCGATGCTGAGGTAGCCCACGATGCCGCCGAAGCCGGCAATCTGTGCCGTGGCGGCTTTATCGGACAGCGAATAGACGCTGGTCGCCAGCATGGCCAGCAGCGTCCAGGGCAGCGCCTTGCCCTCGTCGTTGCCGCGCGCCGTGCGGGCCATCGCCGCCAGTCCGAGCACGCTGATGGCGATGCCGGTCCAGGCCAAAACGCCCAGCGACTCGCCGAAGAACAGCAGGCTCCACCCGGCGATCAGCAAGGGCGAACTGCGCACCAGCGGATACACAAAAGCGACCGGCGCATGCTGGTAAGCCCTGTGGAGTCCGTGGAAGTACAGCACGTTGGCGGTAGTCGAGGCCAGCAGCAGCACCAGCAAATGCGGACTCCACTGCGCTTCAACCACGAACCGGTACAGGCCCCAGGGAGCGATCAGGACCAGATGGCCCAGGAGCACCCACCACAGCGGCTCGGCGTCGCGGGGCTGATGGCGAGCGATCAGATTCCATGTCACGTGCATCAGTACGGACAACGCAATGGCGATGGCCTCGAAGCCGCCGGTCATGTCGCGCAGTGCTCGCGGCCGCGCGCAAAGACGGCTACCTCGCCATCGCTCGCAACTCCAACCCCCTCGGGCAGTGGTGGGGCCGTTTGCAGGATCCACGCGTCGAGGACATGGCCGATATGCGTCAGCCACGCCCTGCGCGGCCGAACGCTCGCGATTGCGGCCAGCGCCATGGGCCAGTCGTTGTGCCCGCGCGGTGGTGCACCTTGCGGCGGGTAGCTGCAGTCGATCGCCATGCCGTCGGCTTGCCAGGCCTGGAGGAAAGCCTCGGTTTGCGGTGGCAGGCCGAGTGTGTCGGTCAAGTAGGCAAACCGGGTGCCATCGTCAGCCTCCACCGCATAGCCGAAAGTAGGCTTCGAGTGCACCAGTGGCAAGGGCGTGAACGACAGCCCTCCGATGCGCTGCAGCTCGAACTTGGCCAGTCGCCGGAAGTCCAGCAGGCCCGGATGCTTGTAGAGGTCCGCGCAGCCCTCGGCGTCCGGCGGAGCGTGAACGGCGATCTGTGCACCGCGGCCCCAGCGCAGGTGAAACAGGCCCTGCACATGATCGGGGTGGAAGTGCGTCAGCATGATCGCGTTCAGGGCCCCCGGCGCAAATCGCTCGTGCAGGTCCATAAGCCCGGCATCGACGAGGACACGGGTGCCGTCGTGCTCGATCAAGACGCTGCAGGGCCGCCGAGCCCGGCTGGGCTCGACAGCCGCACGTCCGCAGGCCGCGCAGGTGCAGCCGTACAGCGGCACGCCGCCGGCGGCTCCCGTTCCCAGGAAGGTCACGCGCACCGCGGCTGCCCGGCGTGTTCGCGTAGCAAGGCCACCAATGCTTCGCCGGCGCGCTCCAACGGGCCATCGTTGGTGATCACGTGCCCCAATGGGGACGGGCTCTGCATCCTACGGTGCCGTTCAAGTCGCTGTTCGACCGACGCCGCATCCTCGCGACCCCGGGCCAGCAACCGTTCGCGCAGCACCTCGGCCGGCACAGCGATGCTCACTGCCAACAACTCCGGAAAGCGCTGGCTCGCCTCGGCCAGATACTCCCGCGAGCCGTTGACGACCACCGTCGCCCCCTTGGCCAGCCACTGGTTGATCTCGATGCCGATCCCATAGGCATGGCCGTGGCTGTGCCAGGCCAGCGCAAACAGCCGATTGCGCTGGCGGCTGGCGAACTCGGCGGGGGTCAGCGCGACATGGTTTTCTCCGCCCGCGTCGGCCGCACGCGTGATGTAGCGGTGCGCGAACACCACGCCCGGGTCGTCGGCCAGCTTCTCACGGGCATACCGCAACAGGCTGTCTTTGCCACTGCCCGAAGGGCCGACCACATAAATCAAACGTGCGCGCATGGGATCTCCAGACAGTGCGGATCAAGCGTGGTCGAAATGCGCGCTCAGGGCAGGCGCACCGTGCACCCAGACGAACTCGGCTTGCGGCAAGCCACCCAGTGCCTTCACGGCAATCAGGTCGGCCCGCAGGCCAGCGGCAATTCGGCCACGGTCGTTCAGCCCGGCTGCGCGCGCCGGGTTGGCGGTCACCAGGGCCACGGCCTCGTGCAGACCGATGCCGGCCAACTCGGGCAGGCGCAATACCGAGGGCAGCAGCGCGGCCGGCGAGTAGTCGCCGCACAGGCAGTCGGCCACCCCTTCCAGCACCGCGTCGAGTGCGCGCATCGAACCCGACTGCGACTTGCCACGCAACACATTGGGTGCACCGAACAATGTGGCCAGTCCCCGCGCCCGTGCGGCACGCGCCGTCTCCAGGTTCACCGGAAACTCCGAGATCGCCGCGCCGAAAGCGACGACGGCCTCGACCTTCTCCGGCGAGTCGTCGTCGTGGCTGGCCACAGCGACACCGCAGTCACGGGCCACCTGCGCAACCTGCGCGATGCGTCCGGCTGCCCCCAGCGCAGCAGCCTGCTTGCGGGCGACGATGGCGTCGAGCTCGGCCTCGCTGGTCTTGTAGCTCTTGGCCAGGTAGCTGCGGAACGCCGTCACGTCCTTGAACTGCCCCTGGCCCGGCGTGTGGTCCATGAAGCTGACGAGGTGCGCATAGCCCTGACGCAGCAGCTCGATCAGGAAGGGAGGTGCCGTCTCGTCGGTGACTTCGTAGCGCGTATGCACGCGGTTGTCGATCAGCGCATGGGCCTGCCAGGCCCCCACCGCGCGGGCGATCTTGGCTGCGAAGCCGTTGTTGCGCACACCGAGTTCATGGTTGGCGAAGGACAGCGCGTGGAACACGGTGGTGATGCCAGCGGCGGCATTGCGCTTGTCGGCCTGCGCACACGCGAAGTCCAGAGGGAAGTGCACGCCTGGGCGTGGCTCGACCTCCTTCTCCAGCGCGTCACAATGCAGGTCGATCATGCCGGGCATCAGGATGCGACCCGTCAGATCGATCTCGCGCGCGCCCGTCGGCGCCGCGTTCGGACAGATGGCTTCGATGCGCCCGTCGGCCACCAGGACGGCGGCGTCATCGAGCGTAGTGTCGGCCAGCACGACACGGGCGTGGGTGAGGTACAGCATCGGCAGAGGTGATTGAAAAGCGTTCATGCGGCCTGCCTCGGGGTTTGGGCAACGATCGGTTCGTCAGCGGTGGGGCTGCCGGTCGCAACGGCCGGATGCGGCAACACCCGCACCTCGCCATCGGCCAGCGCGCTGACCAGTGCCGGGTCATGGAAGATCGCCAGCATCGCGGTGCCGGCGGCTTTCAGCTCGCGCAGCAGCGAGATCGCGCACTCGCGGGAGACGGGATCGAGGCTCGCCGTGGGCTCGTCAAGCAACAGCAGGCGCACCGGGCGGATCAGCCCGCGCGCCAGGTTGATGCGCTGCTGCTCGCCGCCGGAAAAGGTGGCCGGTGCGACGGCCCACAGATGCGAGGGAACGTTGAGGCGCCGCAGCAGCTCGGCCGCCCGCTCGCGGGCTTGCGACACCGGCACGCCGCCATCGACAAGCGGCTGCGCCACCACGTCCAGTGCGCTCTTGCGCGGCAGGCAGTGCAGGAACTGCGTGACGCTGCCCAGTTCGGTGCCGCGCAAGGCCAGCATGTGTTGCTCGCCGGCAGTGGCCAGGTCCGTGACCCTGCCATCGGCCTCGCGCAGCCACAGCTGGCCACCCGTGGGCAGGTAGGTGCGCCAGATGCATTTCAGCAGCGACGACTTGCCGGCGCCCGACGGCCCGGTGATGGCCAGCAACTGCCCGGGGAACAGTTCCAGATCGACCTGAAAGGTCGATGGAATTTCCCGCGCCTGTTCGTGCAGAAAGAAGTGCTTGTCGAGCTTGTCGACCTTGAGGATCCAGGGGGTCATGGTGTGCGCCCTCACAGTGCCGAGGCCACCAGCTGCTGCGTGTACGCATGCTGGGGGTCTTCGAGGATCTGGTCGGTTAGGCCGGACTCGACGACGCGGCCCATCTTCATCACCAGGGTGCGCGAGGCCAGCATGCGGATCACGCCCAGGTCGTGGGTTACGGCGATCATCGACACGCCGAGCTGGTGCTGCAGTTCCATGATCAGGTCGAGGATGCGCGCCTGCACCGACACGTCCAGGCCGGTGGTCACCTCGTCGAGGAACAGCAGCGGCGGATCGGTCGCCAGCGCCCGGGCGATCTGCACGCGCTGCTGCATGCCGCCCGAGAATCGGCCCGGCAGTTCGTCCATGCGCGAGGCCGGCACCTCGCAGCGCGACAGCAGCTGCCGGGCGCGTTCGCGGATGTGCGCGTAGCGCATCTCGCCGCTCATCAGCAGGCGCTCGGCGATGTTGCCGCCGGCGCTGACCTTGAAGTTCAGACCCAGGTGGGGGTTCTGGTAGACGATGCCGAAGCGCCGGTTGCGCAGGCGGCGCGCCTGCTGGGCATTGAGCGCTAGCAGGTCGATGGCTGCGTCGGGTTCGGCGGGATCGCGGAAGCGCACGCTGCCGTGTGTCGGCGCATCGTCGCCGTAGAGCAGGCGGACCAGTGACGACTTGCCGCTGCCCGACTCGCCCATCACGCCCAGCACCTCGCCGCGCATCAGGCTCAGGTTCACGTCGGCACAGGCCACCACGGTGCCGCAGTGCGGGCAGACGTTGGTGCCGGCCTCGGGGCCGGTGGACTCCAGGCAGCGGTCGCAGCCGCTGCCATGCAGCTTGGTCAAGCCCTTGACTTCCAGGATGGCATCCAGGTTCGCGTTCATTGGGGTGCCTTCGTGCTGCGCACTCCGGTATTCGCCCTTGGGGTGGCCCTGCGGGCTCATGCGGCCTCCCTGGCATCTGGCGTTGCCGCCTGCTCGTTCAGGCGATCCAGGCAGTAGCCGGCGTCCGAACACTGATGGGTCTTTTGCCCGTCCTCGCCGATCAACTCGTCCAGGAAGCTGTCGCAGGCGCCGCAGCGCGCGCAGGCGAAACGCGTGCCGGTCGAAGGGTCGGTGAAGTCCTCGACGCGGAAGGCCACGTCGTCGAAAGTCAGCGGCACCGCGTCGGTGTGTGGCGGCACGGCGTAGATCTTCTTCTCGCGCCCGGCGCCGAACAGGCACAGGCACTCGGCCTGGTGGAGCTTGGGCACGTCCCAGCGCGGGATCGGGCTCGGGTCGATGACGTAGTGGCCGGCAATGCGTGTCGGGTAGCGGTGCGAGATGGTGATCTCCTCGAAGTGCACCATGTCCTCGTAGAGCTTGACCCACAGCCGCGAATAGTCGGCCTCGCCGTGCATGGTCTTGCGCCGCGCTTCGGAGGGTTCGACCACCACCAGCGGGTCGGGGTATGGCACCTGCAGCACAAGGATCTGGTCGGCGCGCAGCGGCTGCTCGGGGATGCGGTGCCGCGTCTGGATCAGGGTGGCCTCGCGCGCCAGCTTCGTGGTGCGCGTGCCAGGACACGTCAGTTTGACGAACTGGCGCAGGTTCACGGCGTTGACCGACTCGTCGGCGCCCTGGTCGATTACCTTGAGGGCGTCGGCGGGGCCGATCAACGCGAGCGTGAGCTGCAGACCGCCGGTGCCGAAGCCGCGTGCGATCGGCATCTCACGGGAGGCATACGGCACCTGGTAGCCGGGCAGGCACACCGCCTTGAGCATCGAACGGCGCAACTCCTTCTTGGCGCGGTCGTCCAGGAAGCCAAAGGCGTAGCCGGCGCTTCTGTGTTGGGTGCTCATGCCTGCGCTCCCGCCATCGGCTGCTGGGCCTGCTTGGCCTGCGTCGCACGCAGGCGGTCCATGTCGGACTGGAAGGTCACATAGTGCGGCATCTTGTAGTGGGTGCAAAAGCCCATCGAGTCCACGCCGTCGATGTGCAGCAGCACGAACTCCGGGTCTTCACTGGGGTTGTCGGGGGTGCCTGCCATGCCCTTCTGAAGGGACCGGTCGAGGATGGCCATCGAGATCGCCTTGACCTCGTTGTGCCCGAAGCAGGCGCCGTAGCCGAGCGAGAAGACCGGCTTGGCACCGGGCTCGTCGGTCGGCGTGTACATGGCCACCACCTCGCACTCGGTGACCAGCACCTCGCCGGCCTCGATGGGTTCGCCGGTCACCGGGTGCGGCAGCATCAGGGGCACGTAGCCCACGCGCAGTTCCGCCACTGTCGGGTGCACGTCGCCGTAGCCGCGCATGTTGGAGTACGCGATGGCCAGCATCGAGCCTGTCTCGGCGCGGCTCATGGTGGCCAGCGCGGCGCTGCGCGAGACCGGAAACACCAAGGGGTCGCGGGTGATGTCGAGGGCCGGCGCCTCATCGTCCGTTGGCGTGGGCAGCAGGCCTTCCGCCCGCAGGGCGTCCATCACTTTCGGGAAGCTGTCCGACAGGTTCGGGCTCGGCAGGTCCTGCAGCCAGTTGCGGGTCAGCGATTCGAAAACCTCGCTGCCCTCGGCCAGTTGCTCGAAGCGGAACAATCGCTGCAGGTAGTCCGGCGTTGGGCCCAGCATCTGGCCGCCCGGAATCTCCTTGAAGGCCGACGAGATGCGGCGGATCAGACGCATGCCGTTGCCATCGTGCGGGTCGGTCAGGGCCAGACGCGCCCGCGTCGAGCGGAAGGCGCGCAGGAAAAACGCCGCTTCCAGCGTGTCGCCAGCAGCCTGCTTCAGCGCTAGGGCCGCCAGGTCGGGGTCGTACAGCCCGCCTTCGCTGATCACGCGCCCGGTCAGGAAGTGAAGCTGATCACGGATGGTGTCGACTGCGAGCGGGGCGCCACCGCCCTGCGCGCGCAGGAACTCGAGCACGCGGGCAGCTTCACGGATGGCGGTCTCACCGCCTTTGATGGCTACATAGCCCATGCTCAGGTCTCCTTGCCGTGGGGGGCGACCACGATGCGCGTGGTGCGCGGCAGCGCCGCCATCGCGTCCGGTGCCGCCAACACGATGTCCACGCCCATCGGGTAGGCGCCGACCCAGGCCGCGCGCCGCGCCAGCCAGTCGGGGTGAAGTCCGCTCACTGCCAGCACACGCGTGCCTGGCACACCCGGGCCCTGCAGTTGCAGCAGCACGGCAGCATCCGCCGTTGTCAGCGCATCGCTCAGCGCGTCCACGGTCAGCACCAGCGTCGCGCTCAGTTCGGGCGACTCCAGCGTGCCCAGCGTGGGCTGAAAGCCACCATCGGGCGGCCTGCGACCGTCGAGCAGAACGAAGCGAGCCTGCGCCTCCGGCGCCGTCGGTGCGAGCAGCATTCGGCGGGCATCCGTGCCCACCAGGCCCAAAGGATCGGCCAGGCTTACCGACTCGTCGAGCACCGCGGACAGGAACATCAACACGGCACCGGGGGGCTGCGCTGGCACCAACGTTCCGGGCCGCGCAAAGCCGTCCAGCATGGCGCGAAAAGCCTGCTGCTGCGCGTCGGGCATCCACCACTCAGCGGGCTTCATGCCTGGGCCTCCGATTCGTCATCGGCCTCGGCCAGCAGCGCAAACTCCACGCGCGTGCGCTTCAGTCCCGCTTGCCGTACCGCGCGAATGCGGTCACGCGCCTGGGCGCCAAGCAGGGCGAGCGAGTCCACCGCCTCGACGCCGCGCCAGCGCTGCGCGAACACGGCATCCAGCACAGCCAGCGCCTGCGCCAATTCCGCGTCGTCGGCCATCACCACGGCACCGCCCTCGGCACGTTCGCCCCGGTGGTTGACCAGTACAACCGCCGCACGCGCCATCGGCACCTCACCCAGGAAGAAGGGCTGGTGCTGCACCGCGTCGCGCCACTGCATCAGCGCGAGGCCGGACTCTGCGGGCTGCAGCGGCGTCACCGTCAGGCCCTCGGTCAGTTGAGCGGCGGTGCTCAGCACCGGTTCGCGGCCGGCCGCCACCAGGCAGGCGACGAGGTGGCGCCGTTCGATCGGCGCCGTCGGCAAGGTTCGGGAAGTCACAAGCGTCCTTACATCAGCCGCGCGCGCAGGCGGGCCGAGAATTGGTCGAGCAGGAAGACCACGATGAAGATCGCGATCAGGATAGTCGCCACGTGGTCGTACTGAAAAATGTCGAAACGGCCCTTCAGCTCCTGGCCGATGCCGCCTGCGCCCACCAGGCCGATGACGGTGGCCATGCGCACGTTGCGGTCCAGGATGTAGAGCGTGTAGGCGATGTACTGCGGTAAGACCTGCGGCATCACGCCGTACCACAGCGTCTTGAGCTTGCCCGCGCCGATGGCCTCCAACGCCTCCTGCGGCTTCTTGTCGGCGTTCTCGATGTCCTCGGCGTAGAACTTGCCGAGGAAGCCGGCCGCGTGCAGCCCGAGCGCCAGCACACCGGCAATCGGCCCGAAACCGTAGGCCAGCACCAGGAACAGCGCGACGATCAGCTCGGGTGCCGAGCGCAGCAGGCTGATCGTGCCGCGCGCCAGCGTGTAGGTCGCCCGGTAGGGGGTGTAGTTGCGCGCCGCGAAGTAGGCCAGCGGCACCGACAGCAGCACCGACAGGATGGTGCCCCACAGCGCGATCTCCAGCGTCTCCAGCATCTTCACCATGACGGTCCACAGGTAGCCGATCGGCTTGACCAGGGTCTCGATGCGCTCGACGCTGACCTCCATCTGCAGGGACTGCGGATTCAGGCGTTGCTCCTTGCGCTCCTGCACCTCGATGTAGGCGAAGGGCGGCAAGCGGTCGCGGTCCAGCCCGGGCAGGCGGGCTACGTCTTCCTGTTCGCCGATGGCGGGTGGCCACATCGAGCTGCCGACCCGTGACAGGCCGCGCACGACCTGCGAGTCGTCGGCCAGACCGACGATCTTGGCTACGGCCTCCACGCTCATCGCGACCATGCGGTCCATCTCAGTGCGGTGGCCGGTCCACAGCAGCACGGCCAGAATGGCGATCACCATGAGCAGGTGCTTGGCACTGTACGGCGGGTCGAGCCGCCATTCGAGTTGTATGCCCTGGGGCGGCACGGGGATGGGCTTGGCAAGCATGGTGTTTACTCCGTAGGGCGCCGGTTCATGCGGCCAGCGGCTGGCGGCCGTCGGACGTCAGCGTCGACGAGACCGGTGCGCCGGAGTCCGCGTCCGCCGGCTGGTCGTCCCAGTGCGCGCCCGCGTACAGCTGCTGCACACGCTCGTCGGTGAACTCGGCCGGCGTGCCGTCGAAGACGACGCGGCCGTCGCGCATGCCGACGATGCGGTCGCCGAACTCGCGCGCCAAGTCCACCTGGTGCAGGCTGCACAGCACGGTAGTGTTGCGTTCGCGGGCCGCCTCGCGCACGAGGGTAAGGATGTCGCGCGAGATCTTGGGGTCGAGGCTGGCCACTGGTTCGTCGGCGAGCACCACCTCGGGGTCGAGCATGAAGGCTCGGGCGATGCCCACCCGCTGCTGTTGGCCCCCGGAGAGTTCGCCGGCACGGCGCCGCAAGTGCCGCGGGTCGAGGCCGACGCGTTCCAGCAGCGTACAGGCCTTGGCACGGTGCTCGGGCGTGAACCAGCCGAGCAGTGCACGACCGGTGGACACCACGGGCAGCAGCCCGGCAAGCACGTTGCCGGCCACGCTCATGCGCAGGGTCAGGTTGAAGTGCTGGTGGATCATCGCCACGCACTGGCGCAAGGCGCGCTCGGTGTCGGCGTTGAACTCGACGCCGTCGATCATCAGCCGGCCTTCGGTCGGCCGCATCAGCCCGTTCACTGCGCGCAGCAGCGTCGACTTGCCGGCGCCCGAGGGCCCGAGCACGACGCAGAACTGGCCACGTGGCACCTGAAGGCTGACTTCGGACAGCGCCCGCGTGCCGTCAGGCCAGGTCTTGCCGAGTTGGTGGAATTCGATCATGTTGGACTCCGCGTGGCGAGAGCACCTGGTGGGACGGGCCCGCGCGGGTAACTCGTTGGTGTCGTTGGTGGGGGTGCTGTTGAAGCCCGGCTCAGCGCGCGCTGGCCTTCTTCATGATCTCGACCTTCACCGTGTCGGTGACGAGCTCGAACATTTTCCCGGCGGCTGCCATATCGGCTTCGTTGACCTTGGCGGTGTAGCCGTCGACCTTGCCGCCGCCGTAACCACGGATCTGGTCCTTGGTGATGCCGGGCAGCTTGTCGATGTTGTTGAAGGCGTCGCGCAGCTTGGCCTTGACGCCGTCGCTCACCTTTGGGTGGATCGCCAGCGGCGGATACGGGATCGGCGTGCTCTTGGCGATGACCTTGACCTTGCTCGGGTCCAGCGCCTTGGCGTTGACCGCCTTCTCGAACGAGTCGAAGGAGGCGCCACCGGCGTCCACCAGACCCTCGGCCAGCGCCTTCAGTACATTGGCATGGCTTCCGGCCATGTTGATCGCGCCGGCTTGTCGGGTTGGATTCACACCGGCCGCCAGCATCATGGCCACCGGAACGGCGAAGCTCGACGTCGAGTTCACATCGCCTAGCGCGATGCGCTTGCCCTTGAGGTCGGCGATGCTGTTGATGCCGGTATCGGTGCGCGCAAAGATGCCCGAGTAATAAACCGACTCGCCGTTTCGGACGGCCAGTGCCAGAAGCTCCGAGCAGCCGCGGGCCTTGGCCTGAAGGTAGCTGGCGGGGCCGTACCAGGCGATGTCGGCAGCACCGTTGCACATGGCTTCGATCACGGCCGAGTAGCTCTGGCCGACCTTGATGTCGAAGGCGAGGCCGGTGGCCTGCCCGATGGCACCGAAGATGGGCTGGAAGTCCTTCTTCGTGCCGTCTTCGGTACCGCCGTCGGCGGGCACGAGGATCACACGCAGGGGCTTGCCGGCACTGCCGTCACGCTGAGCCTGGGCGAAGGCGGTGGTGGTGGAAACAACGCCAGTCAGGCCGATGGCTATGGCGAGCGCTGTGCGGAGAAAGGCTTTGCGATACATTGATGACGCTCCTGTAAGGTCGATGGATTCAGTCGGGAACTAGCAAGGTTCAAGGGGTGATGCGCAGTTGCATACGGTCTGCGCGGAACCGAGTCAGGGCGTACTCGACCGGGGCTCCATCCCGGTCGCGCACGTTGACGCTCTTGACGCGAAGCACAGGCACATGTGCCGGCATCGCCAACAGGCTGGCGTCATCGCCTTGCGGGAGCGCCCCCGAGACAAGGCTCTCGGTGCGATTCAAGCGCCAGCCATGCTGTGATTCGATGAACTCGTGAAGTGACCCGCCGGTGTAGTCGTCGAGCACGCCTGGCAACAGGGCCAGCGGCAGGTAGTGCGAGATCACGCAGAACGGGGCACCGTCGACGCTGCGCAGCGTCTCGATCCAGGCCACCGGTTCGCCCTCGTCGAGCTGCAGGCGCTGGGCGACGCCGCCCTGGGCCGGGATGCGCAGCTTGCGCAGCACCTTGCTCTCCGTGGTCCGGCCCTGGGCTTCCAGGGTCTCTGTGAAGCGGGTGCGCTGGCTGATGTCGTAGTCCAGCGGCTTGTTCAACACGAAGCTGCCCATGCCGTGCCGGCGCTCGACCCAGCCCTCGGCGATCAGCCCTTCCAGCGCCCGGCGCAGGGTGTGCCGGTTGACGCCGAAGCGCTCGGCCAGCGCCGCTTCGGGCGGCAGCGCGTCACCCGGGCGGTGCAGCGATCGGATCTCGGCTTCGAGCTGTCGCTGGACTTGTCGATAGACGGTCTCGCCGGTACCACGTTGAATCACTTTGTCTCCAGATGTCTAGATATCTGGAGACAGATCCTCGGCAGGCTTCGTGACAGGGGTGTGTCGGTAAGATGAAACCTGCTGCCGCGTGCTGGCGTTCCCTCTGCATCGGCCTGCTGGATCGACACAAGCGGTTGGCGCCCGTGCAGGCCCGCCGCATCTGCCTATGCCGGTCGATTCACAGTGGGGTGCGGGCGCGCAGCCAGCGGCATGATCTCCTTGAAGACTGCCAACCGCACGACAGCGCAGCATGCGTGGCATGCAGACGGACCGCATACCCCAGCTGGGGGGAACGACTGTCGGCTATCTGGCAACAAACCGAGCGTCGAGTCTTGGCCGTTATGGCAAGACTTGCATAACGACCATTAGCGGACATTCGATCTCATCCCAGCGCACCGTCCCGACTCAGGCCGGCATCGAGCGCCTCGGCCTGGGTTTGGAAATCACTTCAGTCCTCCATGGACAGCCGGCTGGCGATGGATGACGCGCTACTGCTGCTTAGCGCCTTCCGTGAGCCGCCGACCCAGCCCCACAGCATACGGTGCGGCGCGCGCCGCGATCATCGGGTCCGACGAGGGCTCCACGCCCTTGGGCACCACCATCGGGTTGTAGGTGATCGTCAGGCAGGGGCCGCCGCCGTCTTCAGCCACGGAGATCACCTTCAGTGTTCCAAGGTTGACCTTCCTGCGACCTTCCGGCAGCGGCACAGTAGCGCTTTCGATCCTGTCACCAGGCTGGGCCAGCTCGAGGTTGAACTGGAAGGCGACCCTGCCTGCCCGCACACGTTGGCGCAGGTCGTCGAACAGGAAGCTCGGTCCCTTGGCCTTCGCTTCGTCGTCGGTCAGCCCCTCGACACCGCCGACCGGCTCGAAGACCCACTTCCCGTATTGGCGCGTCCCGCTGCTGTCGACGAAGCCAAAGGCGTGCACGCCCCAGTAGTTCACCGACCCGAAGCTCGCCGGCACAGGCTGCGACGCAAAGTGCCGGCCCTGCAGCAACACCTCGGGGTTGACGTCGGCGAAGGCCTTGACCTTGGCGGGATCGGGCATCTTGGTGGCCGGGTCGGGCTGGAGCGATACCAGCCGGCCCAAAAACTGTTGGGGAGTAGATGCACCAAACACCGGCGCCGAGATGTTCCCCATCTGCCATTGCTCTCCGTCGGGCAGATCGAACTGCAGTGCCATATTGCGCTGGGACTTGGTGTTGTCCGCCGCCCGAGGGTTGGCGCCGCCCACGGAGAAGCGCATCACCACCGGGATGGTCCGGCCGCTGAAGACCGAGGCGGTCGACAAGGCACGGGCTGTGGGCGTCCCGACGAATTCGCCCGCCGCGCAGATGCCCTTGGCACCCGATCGCCGGTAACCATCGAACTTGCCGAAGGTCGCCTCGAACTGGTTGAGGAAGGCGTTGGGATCGACGGGTGCAGCGGTGCTCGTCTGCGCCGCGGCATCGGTGGTCAGAACGGCGAACGTAGCGAGGACCAGGAGTGTCTTTTGAGTCATGGCGAGGTGTCCTGTCGGGGGTTGAGGATGGCGGGAACGTGGCGAAGTATTCCGTGGCCACGGTCTCCAAGTCCTCGCGGAAAGTTCAAGAAATCGTGATAACTGGCGACACCGCACGATCGTAGAATCAGGGCATGAGCAGCTTGAGACGGATCCTCATCGTCGAGGACGATGCGCACATCGCAGACCTGATCCGCATGCACCTGGGCGACGAGGGCTATGCCGTCGAGCACGCGGCCGATGGCACAACCGGCGCCGCGATGCTTGAGCGCGGCGCCTGGGACGCGCTGGTGCTGGACCTGATGCTGCCGGGTATCGACGGCCTCGAGATCTGCCGCCGGGCCCGCGCGATGACGCATTACACGCCGATCATCATCACCAGCGCGCGGTCCAGCGAACTGCACCGGATCCTTGGGTTGGAGCTCGGCGCCGACGACTACCTCGCCAAGCCCTTCTCGGTTCTCGAACTGATGGCGCGAGTCCGGGCGCTGCTGCGGCGTAGCGATGCACTGGCCCGCAACGCCAGGCTCGATGCGGGTGCCTTCGAGGCCGACGGGCTGACGATCGATCCGATGGCGCGCGAACTCCATGTCGAGGGGCGTCCGGTCGCACTGACGCCACGCGAGTTCGACCTGCTGTACTTCTTCGCACGCCATCCTGGCAAGGTGTTCTCGCGCATGGACCTGCTCACCCAGGTGTGGGGCTACCGGTACGAGGGCTACGAGCACACGGTCAACACGCACATCAACCGACTGCGCCTGAAGATCGAGACCGATCCAGCGAACCCGTGCCGCATCCTCACGGCCTGGGGTCGGGGCTACAAGTTCGGCAGCGCCGGTGAGGCTGAACGGTGATCGGTCGCCTCTCGCTGACGCAGCGCCTGGGGGCGGTGGTCGCGCTGCTGCTGCTGGTCTGCGGTACGGCTTCGATCGTGCTGCAGATGCGCGCTGGCCAAGCGCAGGCCCAGGAGGCGATCCAGCGCCTGTCGCTGAACCTGGCGCAGCAGATCGCCGACAACCACCAGGCGCTGCTGTCGCCGGACGGACTCAACGTCGAGGCCGTGCGCGACCTCTTCTACACCCTGATGCGGGTCAACCCCAGCGTCGAGCTTTACCTGCTCGGCCCCGACGGCCGGATCGCCGCGCACGCGGCACCCCCCGGGCGGCTTCAGCGCGACCAGGTCGATCTCGGTCCGCTGCGGGCCCTGCGGGCAGGGGCACCGCTGCCCTTGCTGGGCGATGACCCGCGCCATGACCGCGTACGCAAGGTGTTCAGCGCCGCGCCGCTGGTGGCGGAGGGCCGGGAGCGGGGCTGGGTCTACGTCGTGCTGATCGGCGAGGCGCACGAGACATTGACGCGTGACCTCGTCGGCGACAGCGTGCTGGGCACGACGCTCTGGTCGATGGGGCTGGTGGTTGCACTCGGCCTGCTGGCCGGGCTGGTCGCGCTGAAGTGGATCACCCGCCCGCTGCGTGACCTGACGGCGGAGGTTCGTCGTTTCGAAGCAGACGACCGTGCCGCGGCGATGATCGCGTCGGCGGCGTCGGGCAACATGGCGACGCGCGACGAGATCGCGCAGCTGCGCGATGCCTACGCACAGATGACGCAACGCATTGCAGAGCAATGGCACGCGCTGAGCACGCAGGACCAGCAACGTCGCGAACTGGTGGCCAACATCTCGCACGACCTGCGCACGCCGTTGACCTCGCTGCACGGCTACCTCGAGACGCTGCGGCTCAAGGACGAGACGTTGCCTGCGCCGGACCGCCGCCGCTACCTGGACATCGCCATCGCGCAGAGCCGTCAGGTTGGGCTGCTTGCGCAGTCGCTGTTCGAGTTGGCGCGCTTGGAGCACGGGGGCGTGAAGCCGTCCAAGGAAGTCTTTTCCCTCGTGGAGTTGGTGCAGGACGTCTTCCAGAAGTTCGAGCTGGCCGCCGAGGCCCGCAGGCAGCGTCTGGTGGCCGATATCGCCAAGGCGCTGCCGACCGTGGAGGCCGATCTCGGCATGATCGAGCGGGTACTGACCAACCTGCTCGACAATGCGATTCGCCATACGCCGGACGGGGGCCTGATCACGGTGCGGCTGCGCTGTGCCGAGGCCGGCGTGGAAGTCCTGGTCTCGGACAGCGGGCCCGGCGTTCCTGAGGCGCTGCAACAGAGCCTATTCACCCGGCCCGCCGGAGGTGTCGGCTGGCGATATGGGCCCGAGGTGGCGGGCGGCCTCGGTCTGCTGATCGTGCGCCGCATCCTTCAGTTGCATGGCAGCGACATCCGACTCGTGGGGCGCGCGGGCACTGGCGCCGCCTTCCGTTTCTGGCTGCAGGCCGCCTGATTCCCGCCGTCCACCATCGTGCCTGCAGCGGTGGCTTTCGGTACGGCGTGGAGCCGACGGAATGCCAGGAAGCTGCCTGCTGTCACCGTCAGCTGATGGCCGGCAGCGTGAGTACCAGGCGGCGTGAGGAAGCTGACTTCCGACGCGATAACGCTACCGACGGAAGTCGGTTTTCGGGAGCCCCAGCGGGAACCCGGTCCCGGCCAGGAGCCGTCGATCACGACGAGCAGCTCTGCGGAGCGCGACTTGAAGGTGCGCCGACCGAAGGCTGGAACGTCCCTCTGGTTGCAGCAAGAAAAGCCAGCGGGTGTTGGGGTACTTGACAACAAGAAAGAATGTTGTCATATTCTCCAACAATGAAGACACTGCCTCTGATCCGTCGTCGTGTCGTTCTGGCACCAGACGCATTCGCGGAGATCGTCGTGTGGCGGGTGCCCGAGCCTGTGACGCCTTCGTCACACGCCCTCAAGTACCGGCTCGCGTATGTGGTCGGCGGGGAGTGCGTCCTGCGCTACGACAACGAACGAGGCAAAGGCGATCATCGGCATGCGGACGGGACAGAGGCTGCGTATGCCTTCACCCATGCAGATCAATTGATGGCCGATTTCGAGGCAGACGTGATGAGGTGGAATCGTGAACACGGTCGTTCTTGAAGTTCGCTCTCTGGCTCAGACGCTCGGTGACGTCGCAACTGCGATGAAGGGGGGTCGAGCCGACCGCGAGGCGCGCATTGCCTTCGCGACGCCTGAACTGCTGTGGCGAGTCCTGACCGCCAAGCGCTGGGAACTCCTCAGAGCCATGTGCGGGGCCGGTGCCATGTCGATACGCGAGGCAGCACGCAGGGTCGGCCGCGATGTCAAGGCTGTTCACGGAGACGTCACCGCACTGCTCGATGCCGGTGTATTGAGTCGAACCCCTGCTGGGGAGGTTGAGTTCCCTTTCGATGCCGTCAAGGTCGAATTCTTTCTGCAGGCCGCCTGACTGAAGGCGGCCCGAACGACAGGTTCAGGGCGGCCCACTCCATCACCTGTCTGACAGCATGGGGTCGGCAGTCACCTGTCGGATCAACAAGCAGCGGTCATTCGGCCGGGCACTGGCGATGTCTGGTGCAGCTCGGGCAGGACGACTCCTCGTCGCGGGTCGAGGCGCCGTCTATGTCAGCTGTACCGCTTGCAGCGGCCGCTGGCGGCAACCGCGGACCTGCGCCCGACCGTCAGCAGTGTGGCAGACACCATGAGCTCAAGGGCTGCCGGCCACCGACCGAAATCGCTGCAGAGCGTCTGTTCAAGACCTCCCTCGTTCCGTAACTCTATCCAGTTCACTCCCTGAGCCATCCCTGTGTCACCATGGCGCCGTGGCATCCTCATTCGATGGGCCGCGTCGTTTCTGCACACTCGTCACCTCCGCCTCCCGCACCCAGCCCAGAGGTACCGCCGTTGCAGGATTGTCGACATATCGTCTCGGGCGGGCAGACTGGGGCTGACCGAGCTGCCCTGGACTTCGCCATACGCCACGGCTACACGCATGGTGGCTGGGCGCCGAAGGGACGACTTGCCGAGGACGGGGTGATCCCTGGCCAGTATCAGCTCACCCCGCTCGAGGATGGCGGGTACCGGCAGCGTACGCGCCGAAACGTCCAGGACAGCGATGGCACTTTGGTCGTCAACCTCGGGGAGTTAGACGGCGGCTCGCTGGCCACCCACGCGTTTGCGGTGCGAAGCGGCAAGCCCTGCCTTCTCATCGCAGTGGACGGCGGCGTAACGGCAGATCAGGCTGCCTGCGTCCTGACATGGCTGCGCGAACACGACATCCAGGTGCTGAACGTCGCGGGGCCGCGTGAGAGTAAGCGGCCTGGCATCCACGCGCGGACGTTGGCCTTGCTAGAGGCAGTTGAGGCTCTCAGCCTGGAGCTTTCCGCTACACCGCAGCGCTGACTAACGCCAACGTGCCGCAACCACGTGACGCTGCTCGTTGAGGGCCTTGTCGCAGCGACGAACTGGCTCGACCAACCTGGCCGCAGGGATCGGACGGTGGAATGGTGACGGTCATCTCGGCCTTGTGCACGGCGCCGGCGGGGGGCG
>CAIZPE010000302.1 GCA_903934795.1 uncultured bacterium
GACAGCTTCACCTTCAACCTCGTGCAGTACCTCGGCGAGCTCGGCGAGGAGGTGCTCACCGTGCGCAACGACGCCATCACGCTCGACGAGATCGAGCGCCTGGCGCCGGCGCGCATCGTGATTTCCCCCGGCCCCTGCGCGCCGGCGCAGGCAGGCGTGTCGGTGCCGCTGCTGCAGCGCTTCGCCGGCCGCGTGCCCATGCTCGGTGTGTGTCTGGGCCACCAGGCGATCGGTGAGGCCTTCGGCGGGCGCATCGTGCGGGCGCGCGAACTCATGCACGGCAAGACCTCGCCCATCACGCATGACGGTCGTGGTGTGTTCCAGGGTCTGCCCAGTCCCTACACCGTCATCCGCTATCACTCGCTTGCCATCGAGCGCGCCAGCCTTCCCGACTGCCTCGAGGTCACGGCACAGACCGCCGATGGCGAGATCATGGGTGTGCGCCATCGCGAGCATGCGGTGGAAGGCGTGCAGTTCCACCCCGAGTCCATCCTCACCGAGCACGGCCATGCGCTGCTGCGCAACTTCCTCAGTGCCTGAAGGAGCCCCGGCATGACCATCACCGCCCAGGAGGCGCTCACCCGCTGCATCGAGCACCGCGAGATCTTCCACGACGAGATGCTGCAGATCATGCGGCTGATCATGAGTGGCGAGATGTCGCCGGCCATGACCGCCGCCATCCTGGTGGGGCTGCGGGTCAAGAAGGAGACCATCGGTGAGATCACCGCGGCGGCGCAGGTCATGCGCGAGTTCGCCACGCCGGTGGTGGTCGATGGCGGGCCTCACTTTCTCGACATCGTCGGCACCGGCGGCGACGGCTCGCACACCTTCAACATCTCCACCGCGTCCATGTTCGTGGCCGCGGCCGCCGGCGCCACGGTGGCCAAGCATGGCAACCGCGGCGTGTCCTCGAAGTCGGGCAGCGCCGATGTGCTCGAGGCCCTTGGCGTGCGCATCGATCTTGGCTCGGCGCAGGTGGCGCAGTGCATCCGCGAGACCGGCATCGGCTTCATGTTCGCGCCCAATCATCACCCGGCCATGAAGAATGTCGCGCCGGTGCGGCGCGAGCTCGGCGTGCGCACCATCTTCAACATCCTCGGCCCGCTCACCAATCCGGCCGGCGCGCCGAACATCCTCATGGGCGTGTTCCACCCCGATCTGGTCGGCATCCAGCTGCGGGTGCTGCAGCGCCTGGGCGCGCGCAACGCGCTGGTGGTCTGGGGCAAGGACGGCATGGACGAGATCTCGCTGGGTGCGGCCACGCTGGTGGGTGAGCTGCGCGAGGGCGCCATCCGCGAGTACGAGATCCATCCCGAGGACTTCGGCCTGGGCATGGTCTCCAACCGTGGCCTGCGCGTGGCCGATGCCACCGAATCGCGCGAGATGATCCTCGAGGCGCTGGTCGACACGCCCGGCACGCCGCGCGAGATCGTCGTCTTCAACAGCGGCGCAGCGCTCTATGCTGCCGGGGTGTCCGCCTCGATCGGCGAGGGCATTGCCCTGGCCCGCGCCACCATCGCCTCGGGCGCGGCCCGCGCCCGGCTCGAGCGCTTCGTACAGGCCACGCAGCGGCTTGCACCGGCTGCCTGATCCCACCTTCCTCAGACTCCAGCCCACGCCCATGGCCGACATCCTCGAACGCATCCTGGCCGTCAAGCGCGACGAACTCGCCCAGGCCCGCTCCCGGGTTCCCGATGCGCAGCTGCGCCGCCAGGCCGAGGCTGCGGCGAACCCGCCCGATCCCGCCGCGACCAGCCGCCCCCGCGGCTTCGCCGCCGCGCTGCGCGCCCGGGTGGCAGCGGGCCGCCCGGCGGTCATCGCCGAGATCAAGAAGGCAAGCCCGAGCAAGGGCGTCATCCGCGAGCACTTCGACCCCCCGGCCATCGCGGCCAGCTACCAGCGCGGCGGCGCGGCCTGTCTGTCGGTGCTCACCGACCGGTCCTTCTTCCAGGGCGCGCCCGAGTACCTGGGCGCGGCGCGCGCCGCCTGCGCGCTGCCGGTGCTGCGCAAGGACTTCCTGATCGATCCCTACCAGATCTGGGAGGCCCGGGTCTGGGGCGCCGACTGCATCCTGCTGATCGTCGCCGCGCTGCAGGACCGGCAGATGGCCGAGCTCGAAGACTGTGCGTTCGGGTTGGGCATGGATGTGCTGGTCGAGGTCCACGACGCGGCCGAACTCGAACGGGCGCTGCGCCTGCGCACGCCGCTGCTCGGCATCAACAACCGCAACCTGCGCAGTTTCGAGGTGTCGCTCTCCGCCACCACCGCGCTGCTCGCTGACATTCCGGCCGATCGGCTGGTGATCACCGAGAGCGGCATCCACACCCCGGCCGATGTCGCGCACATGCGTGGGCACGGCGTGCATGCCTTCCTGGTGGGCGAGGCCTTCATGCGCGCTCCCGAGCCGGGCGAGGAGCTTGCCCGGCTCTTCGGAGCGCCGCCTCAGGCCTGAGCCTCCCAGGCCGCCAGCACCGGGCCCAGCCTTGGCCACTCCCGGGTGGGCTCCCGCAGCAGCCGGCCCGCGTGCGGATCGCCGTCGAACACCAGCCGCCAGAACGCGGCGGTCAGGGACCGCGCGCCGGCCTTGATCGCCTCGTCGCGACTCCAGTCGTTGAACATCGAGTGGCGACCACCCTCGAAGACGCCCAGAAAGCGTGGCCCGCCGGGTACCCGGTCGAAGGCCACCCGCCGCTGCGCCGGCTCCGTGCTCAGGCCCGGGATCGGGGTGCTGTCATGGGTGCCGGTCAGGTGCAGCGAGGGGACGGCCACGCCCCGATAGGCGAATCCCGGATCCTGGTCGGTGGGCAGCGAGGGCGCCGAGAGCACCACGGCCGCCCGTACCCGCTCGTCGCGGCATTCGCTCACCCGGCCGTCGGGGTTGCGGTAGCGGGCGCCGCAGGCCAGCAGCGCGGTGTTCGCGCCGAACGAGTGCCCGGCCACGGCGATGCGGCTGGCGTCCAGACGCTCGGCCAGGGCGCCGGGCGTGAAGGCCTGGTCGATCACGAAACGGACATCCTGGGCGCGCGCGAAGGCCTGTTCGGGTGTGGCCGCCGAGCGCAGCGCCCCCAGCACCCCCAGGCCACCGGCGCTCCACACCGCGCGATCGCTGCCGGCATGCTGCGGATGCAGCGTGGCCACGCCCTGCGCGGCCCAGTGCCGGCCGAGATGTGCATAGCCCGCCCGGGTGCCGCCCAGTCCGTGCGAGAACACCACCAGCGGCACCGGACGGTCGCTGCGCGGCAGGTACAGCCTTATCGGCACCAGCCTGTCACGGCGTTCGTCGAGCCAGTCGGCATCGAGGGTCTCGAAGGCGCCGGCGGCTGCCTCCTGCCAGGGCCCGCCTGCGCCGCCCGGC
>CAIZPE010000303.1 GCA_903934795.1 uncultured bacterium
GCGGGCGGGGCAGCAGCCGCTGCGCCGCGCGGCGCAGCGTTCCGCTTCGGCACCGGCCCCCGGTCCCGCGGCGGCATTCGTCGGTAGCTTCGACGCTCACCGCACCTTCAGGAGAACCCCATGAGCTATCGTCGAATCCAGGTCAGGCAGATGTGCGGCGCCGGCGGTGGCGAGATCACCGGCGTCAACCTTGCCGCTGGCGTCGATGACGAGACCATGGCGGAGATCCGTCGCGCGATGCTCGAGAACCTGGTGGTCACCATCCCCGACCAGCCGCTCGACGACTCGGCGCTGGCTGCGTTCAGCGCCCGCCTCGGGCCCTTCGGCATCGAGCCCTTCGTCGAGGGCTCCGAGACGCACCCGAACGTGATCGCGGTGGTCAAGGAGGCCGACGAGACCACCCGCTTCAACTTCGGCGGCAACTGGCACAGCGACTGGAGCTTCCAGGACACCCCGCCGAGCTTCACGCTGCTGCATGCGCGCGAACTGCCGCCGGTGGGCGGCGACACGCTGTTCGCCAACCAGTACCTGGCCTGGGAGTCGCTCTCGGCCGGCATGCAGCGCATGCTCTCGGGTCTGCGCGGCATGCACAGCGCGCGTCGCCCCTACGGCCCGCAGAGCGTGTTCCGCCAGGGCATCCTGCGATCGATGAAGATCCGCACCGGCGAGGAGGCGCTCGCCGAGCGTGCCCATCCCATCGCCCGGCGCCACGGCGAGACCGGCCGCACCGCGCTGTTCGCCAACCGGGGCTACACCATCCGCCTCGAGGACATGACCGAGGCCGAGAGCGCCGGGCTGCTCGATTACCTGCACGAGCACTCGATCCGCCCGGAGTTCATCATCCGGGTGGTCTGGCGTCCCGGCATGCTCACCATCTGGGACAACCGCGCGGTGCAGCACATGGCGGTCAACGACTACCACGGCCACCGCCGCGAGATGCACCGCACCACCATCAAGGGCGAGGAGCCGCTCGCTGCCTGAGCCGGCGCGGCGGCCGGCCCCGCTGACGACGCTCAGCGGCCGTGCCGCAGCACGCGGCCGGCACGCGCGCCGGTGTGCTCGTCGTTCAGCACATTGACCTCGCCGTTGACGATCGTGGCCCGGTAGCCCACCGCGCGCTGGTTGAAGCGGCGCGCCCCGCCGGGCAGATCGTTGACGATCTCGGGATGGCGCTCGGCCACCCGCGCCGCGTCGAACACGTTGATGTCGGCGCGCTTGCCGACCGCGAGCACGCCGCGGTCGCTCAGGCCGAGCACCCGTGCGGGCCGCGAGGTCATGCGCTCGACCGCCTCGCCCATGCTGAAGAAGCCGCGCTCGCGCACCCAGTACGACAGCATGAAGGTGGCCCAGCCGGCGTCCATCACCTGCGAGACATGCGCGCCGGCATCGCCCAGGCTGGGGAAGCAGTGGCGGCTGCGGAACATGTGCTCCAGGCCGGTGAGGTTGGGGTTGAACATGCGCAGGGTGAACAGCGCCTTGCCGTGGCTGTCGCGGGACAGGCGCAGGAAGGTCTCGGTCCAGTGCTCGCCGCGCTCGCGCGCCATGTTGACCACGCTCATCGAGGCGTCGGCCGCGTAGGCGGGCGTGTCGGCGTCGCCCATGTAGTACATGTCTTCCACCGGCGTGCCGAGGTTGGCCTTGAAGCCACCGGCCTTGCCCTCCTCGACCATGGCCGCGAAGGTCTCGGGATCGCGCAGCGCCGCCACCCGCTCGGCCAGCGTGGGCAGCTTCTGCACCCGGCCCCAGGTGGGGCCGCGCACCGGCAGCGCCGCCTGAAGGCCGTAGATCATCCCGGAGCTGCGCACCTGGGTGATGGCGGTGATGTCGCGGCCCTCGCAGATCGCCTCGAGGGCGTTGCGCCGCTCGGTGGCGCCGGCGAGGTCGCCGCGGCCGGCGCCGTAGCTGCACAGCACGCGCGCGCGGGCGGCGTCGGAGATGTTCTGCAGCAGGCTGAGCTCGGCGCCCACCGCCTGCACCAGGCCGTTGCGGCGCGCCACCTCGCGCGAGATGGCGATGATCTCGCTCTCGTCGGCGAAGGTGCCCGGGATCGCGCGGCCATCGGGCAGGGTGTGCATCGCGAAGCGGTTGATCGAGAAGCCGGCCGCGCCGGCGTCGATCGAGCGGCCCACCACCTCGGCCATGCGCTGCAGCTCTTCCGGCGTGGCCTTCTCCTCGACCGCGCGCTCGCCCATGACATAGAAGCGCACGGCGCTGTGCCCGACCAGGCCGGCGATGTTGATGCCGGGGCGGATCTTCTCGACCGCGTCGAGGTAGCCGCCGTAGTCTTCCCAGCTCCAGGGCAGGCCGGTGAGGATGGCGTTGCGCGGAATGTCCTCGACGGTCTCCATCATGCCGGCGAGCAGCTCACGGTCGGTGGGCTTGCAGGGCGCGAAGGTCACGCCGCAGTTGCCCAGCAGCGCGGTGGTCACGCCATGCCAGCTCACCGGCGTGCAGTCGGGGTCCCAGCCGATCTGGGCGTCAAGGTGGGTGTGGATGTCGATGAAGCCGGGCGTGACGGTCATGCCATCGGCATCGATTTCGCGACGGCCCTTGCCGTCGACCTTGCCGATCGCGGTGATGACGCCGTTGTCGATGCCGATGTCGCCGGGCACGGCTTCGCTGCCGGTGCCGTCGACCAGACTGCCGCCTCGGATGACGAGATCATGGGCCATGGTGCTTGCTCCTGAAGGGTTCGGTGGTGGTGCGGACTCGGGGAACGGTGACGGGACTCAGGGCCGCATGGCATTGCCGTTGCGGCCGGGCACGCGTGCCGGCTCGGCCAGCCGCGCGAACTCGCACAGCAGCGACCGGGTCTTGCGCGGGTCGATGATCTCCTCGACCCAGAACTTCTCGGCCGAGCGGAAGGGCGAGCGCAGCGCGTTCAGCCGCTCCTCGATCTCGGCGAGCTTGGCCTTGGGGTCGGGCGCGGCCTCGATGTCGGCACGGTAGGCCGCCTCGATGCCGCCTTCCAGGGGCAGCGAGCCCCAGTAGGCCGAGAGCCAGCCGTAGCGCAGCGACAGGCGCGCGCCGGGCTGGTGGGCAGCGCCGGCCACCCCGAAGGCGTTGCGCACGATCATCGTGCACCAGGGCACGGTGGTCTGGTTCATGGCAGCCATGGCGCGCACGCCGTGGCGAATGGTGGCGGTCTTCTCGGCATCGAGGCCGATCAGGAAGCCCGGGCAGTCCATGAGGTAGACCACCGGCAGGTGGAAGGTCTCGGCGAGGTCGACGAAGCGCACCACCTTCTGGCAGGTCTCGGCATTCCAGCTCCCGCCGTAGTGGTAGGGGTCGCTGGCCAGCAGCATCACCGGGTGGCCGCCCAGCCGCGCCAGGCCGGCGATGATCGAGCGGCCGAACTGCCGGCCCATCTCGAAGAACGAGCCCTTGTCGACCACCGACTCGATGATCGGCCGCATCTTGTAGATCTGCCGCCGGTTGCGCGGAATGGCCGAGAGCAGCCAGTCGTCGGCACGCTCGGGGTCGTCGCTGCAGTCGGTGATCGGCGGCAGGCCGTGCACCGACGAGGGCAGGTAGGACAGGAAGCGGCGGGCCTGCTCGAAGGCCTCCTGCTCGGTCTCGGCGATGTTGTCGATGCCGCCGGCGCGCGCCTGCAGCTCGGCGCCGCCGAGCTCCTGCTTGCTGAGCGGCTGGCCCAGACGGGCCACCAGCGGCGGGCCGGCCACGAACATGGCCGAATCGCGGGTCATGATCGAGAAGTGGCTGGAGGCGAGCCGCGCCGCGCCCAGCCCGGCCACCGAGCCCAGGCCCAGACCCACCACCGGCACCTGCGCGAGGTTGGCGGTCATGTGGTAGAAGCCGCGCGTGCCGCCGACCCCGCCGGGCAGGTTGGAGGCGCCCTTGGTCTCGATGGTCTTCACCGAGCCGCCGCCGCCCGAGCCCTCGATGATGCGGATGATGGGCATGCGGAACTCGGCGGCCATCTCCTCGGCCATCAGCGGCTTGGCGCTGATCGAGGCGTCGGCCGAGCCGCCGCGCACCGTGAAGTCGTCGCCCACGATCACCACCGGTCGGCCGTCGACCTTGCCGCGGCCGAACACGCAGTTGGCCGGCGTGAGGTGTCGCAGCGCGCCCTTCTCGTCGTACTCGCCGATGCCGGAGATGGAGCCGACCTCGATGAAGCTGCCGGTGTCGAGCATGCCGTCGATGCGTTCGCGAACCGTGAGCCGGCCGCCATCGTGCTGCCGCTTGACCTTGTCGGCGCCGCCCATCTCGCGGGCGAACGCCTTGCGGCGCTCGAGTTCGTCCAGCTCCGGCTGCCAGCTCATGCCCTGTCTCCTAGGATGAAATTCCGGGTTGTGATCAGGGTCAGTCTGCCATAGGGGCGCGCCGGGGCCGCAAAGAGTGCGAAGGGTGAAACCGGCGGCGTTCCGAGGGACGCGTCGATGGCGCCTGAGCCGCTCAGTCGCTCAGTCGCGGCAGCGGCACGAACCACCAGAGCAGCACCGAGAGCGCGATCGCGCCCAGGCCGATCGGCATGAGCAGGCGCCAGCCGCGGTTGGCCGTGCGCAGCACCTGGGCCTCGGTGACCCAGATGGTCTCGCAGGCGCCATCGCCGCGGTCGGTGCGCACCGTGGAGGTGCCGCGCCGGAAGGAACGGCCGTGCTGATGCGAGTACTCGGCCAGGTAGCCCTCCACCCGGACCTGATCGCCCGGACGCACCGAGCGCAGCAAGCGCACCAGCCGCGGGTCGCTCGCCAGCAGATGGTTGTTCGAGAGCGCGTTCGGGTCGAAGCGTTCCCAGGCCTCGCCCGAGTCGGTGGCGGCGTTGCAGGTGAAGATCTCGCTCCAGAAGCGCAGGCCCTGATAGGCGCCGGTGCGGGCATTGGGGCCCCAGATCACGCACAGGTCGACCACATTGAGGTGGTCACGCCAGTCCTTGCGATGGACGATGTCCCACCACACGCCGGCATCGTGGCGGCTGACCACCAGGCCGCTGAGCCGGTAGCGGAACAGGGGCTTCACGGTGTACTCGATCTCGCCCACCCGGTGGCGGAAGGGCTGGCGCTGCTCGGCCTCCTGGAGGGGCTCGGCGTGGATCTCGGGCAGCAGCCTGGCGGGTTCGGGCAGACGGTCGCGCATGTGCAGCGAGCCGCCAACCGCCAGCAGCCCGGCGAGCATCAGCAGCCCGGGCAGCCGGTGCAGGATCGACACGGGCGCGGCGGCCGGTTCAGGCCTGGTTCGTCAGCGCCGTCACGCCGACTCAGGGATCGAGGGCGGCGGCGCAGGCGTCGGTGGGCAGCGCGGCTGCATGGCCGACCACCGGGACGATCTTGATCACCGCCGAGGCGACCCGGCAGGGCGCGGCCAGCAGGCCGCAGCCTGACAGGCTGGTGACGAGCAGCGCGGCAAGGAGAATCCGTGAGAGGCGACGCATGGCGAGGCTTTCCTGGGGGCGGGTTGAGGGGCCGGGAAGGGCATGCAGGGGGCGTGCCCGCCGCTCACTATAATCGGCCCGGCCATGCGAATCGAGTCGATCCGTGACCGCCTGCGCGCCTGTGGCGCGAATGCAGCCCACCAGCGCTGGGCGCTGCAGGGCTGGTCGCAGGCCCTGCCGCCCGATCATGGTCCGCGCCGTCCGGCGCAGTGGCTGCCGCTGGCCATGCGCGAGGCCCTGCCGGCACTGCGCGAAGACCTGGCCGCGCTGGCGCGGCTGGTGTCGCGTCATCCGGCCGAGGATGGTTCCGAGCGCCTGCTGGTGGCGCTGGCCGACGGCCAGACCGTCGAGAGCGTGCTGCTGCCGCGTGGTGGCCTGTGCGTGTCCACCCAGGTGGGCTGCGCGGTGGGCTGCGTGTTCTGCCAGACCGGCCGCGAAGGCCTGCTGCGCCAGCTCGGCAGCGCCGAGATCGTGGCCCAGGTGGCCCTGGCGCGCGCGCTGCGGCCGGTGCGCAAGGTGGTGTTCATGGGCATGGGCGAGCCGGCCCACAACCTCGACGCGGTGCTCGAGGCGATCGCCCTGCTCGGCACCGACGGCGGCATCGGCCACAAGAACCTGGTCTTCTCCACGGTGGGCGATCGCCGGGCCTTCGAGCGCCTGCCCCAGGGGCCGGTGCGGCCGGCGCTGGCGCTCTCGCTGCACACCACCCGGGCCGAGCTGCGTGCCCGGCTGCTGCCCCGTGCGCCAGTGATTGATCCGGCCGAGCTGGTCTCGCTCGCCCAGGCCTACGGCCGGCTCACCGGCTACCCGGTGCAGTACCAGTGGACGCTGCTCGCCGGCGTGAACGACGGCGACGACGAGGTCGAGGCGATCGCCGCGCTGCTCGCCGGCGAGTACGCGGTGATGAACCTCATTCCCTGGAACGCGGTCGAAGGCCTGCCCTGGCAGCGGCCCGACCCCGCCCGTGCCCAGGCCATGGCCCTCGCCCTGCACCGGCGCGGCGTGCTGACCAAGCTGCGCCAGTCGGCCGGCCAGAGCGTGGACGGCGGCTGCGGCCAGCTGCGCGCCCGTACCCTGCCGGCAGAGCAGCCGGTGCGCTTCATCTGAGCCGACGGTCGCCATGCGCCTGATCGCCAACGGCATCCCGATCGAGGTCGACGACCAGGGCCCGCCCGGCGGTGCGCCAGTGCTGCTGCTGATGGGGCTGGGCATGCAGCTGGTGGCCTGGCCCGAGCCCTTCGTGGCGATGCTGGTGCGCCAGGGCCTGCGGGTGATCCGCATCGACAACCGCGATGCCGGCCTGTCGGCCGACTTCGCGGCCCATGGCCTGCCCAACCTCGCCTGGCTGGGCCTGCGCCACTCGCTGCGCCTGCCGGTGCGTTCGCCCTACACCCTGCAGGACATGGCCGATGATGCGGTCGGCGTGCTCGATGCGCTGGGCCTGCCCGCGGCGCACCTGGTGGGTGCCTCGATGGGCGGCATGATCGCCCAGGTGGCCGCGCTGCGTGTGCCGCAGCGCGTGCGCGGCCTCACGCTGGTGATGTCCACGCCGGGTGCGCGCGGCCTGCCCGGGCCGAGCGGAAGGGTGCGTGCCGCGATGCTTGCCCGCCCGCCCGCCGTGCGTCGCCTGCCGGCCGATGCCGCCGGCGCGCACCGGCCCGACCCCCGCGATCTGCCGGCGCTGGTCGCGCATCTGGCCGGTCTGCTCACCCTGCTGGGCAGTGCCGAGACCGCGCGCGATGCCGAAGGCCTGCGTCAGCGTATCGGGGCGGCCGCCGGTCGCGCCTGGCGACCCGAGGGCACGGCCCGGCAGCTCGCCGCGATCATGGCCGGTGGCGACCGCACGCCGGCGCTCTCAGGGCTGCGCCTGCCGGTCACGGTGGTGCATGGTCTGGCCGATCCGCTGCTGCCGCCCGCCCACGGCCGCGCGCTGGCCTCGGCCATCCCCGGGGCGCGGCTGCAGGAGATCGAGGGCATGGGTCACGACCTGCCGCCCTCGGTCTGGCAGCCGCTGGCCGATCGCGTGGCGGAGCGGGCGCTGGCTGCGGGCCCGGCATCGCCCACCGGCTTGAAGCGGTAGAAGCGCTGGTTCAGGTAGCCGGCCACGGCGGCGATGTCGGCCGGCGTCCAGTCCAGCCGCTGCGTCTCCTGCCAGCGGCGCACCTGCGCGTTCAGGCTCGGCCAGTCGGTGACCAGCCGGCGATCCCGCCAGTGCGCCTGCGTGCCGTGACAGCCGATGCAGTGGGTGTCGTAGAGCAGCGCGCCGCGATCGGCGGCCGGCTGCGCCGGCGCGGCCATCGGCGCGCCGGCCAACAGCAGCAGCGCGGCGGCCAGCGCCGCCCGCCGCGGGGCTTTCGGGATCATGGACTCACCTCGCAGGCAACAGGCCGTGCGATCATCGCCGTGGCCCTGGCCGGCCGCCCTGTGTTTTCTCAATCCGGTCCCGATCAGCCCGCGCACCGGTGCTGACCCGCTCCCAGGATCCCCGCATGACCCTGCACCTGAATGAACGCATCGACCAGTTCGAGTCGCCGTTCCGCCGCCTCGATGCGCTGATCGCCGATCTGCAGCCCGCGCCAGGGCTCGCGCCCATCCTCATGCACGTGGGCGAGCCGCAGGACGAGCCGCCGGCGCTGCTCGCGCAGACCGTGGCCGCCAATGCCCACGACTGGAACCGCTATCCGCCCTCGCTGGGCACGCCGGCCTTCCTGGCGGCGGTGGCCGGCTACCTCGATCGCCGCTACCCCGGCGCGCGCGGCCGCGTGCGGCCCGACCGGGAGCTGTCCTCGGTGGCCAGCACCCGCGAGGCGCTCTTCCTGGCGGCCTCGGTGGCGATCGGTCAGGCGCGCGCGCAGCCGGTGGCGCTGATGCCCAATCCCTTTTATCAGACCTACCGCGCGGCCGCGATCATGGCGGGCGCCACCCCGGTCTACCTGCCGCAGAGCGGATTTCCGCGCTTCGAGATCGACCTCGACGCGATCGACGAGGCCACCCTGGCCCGCACCGGCATCCTCTACCTCTGCTCGCCCTCCAACCCCGAGGGCCAGGTTCTGGCGCCCGAGCGCATGCGCCAGGCGGTCGCGCTGGCGCGCCGCCACGGCTTCCTGGTGGTGTTCGACGAGTGCTATGCCGAACTGCACGACGGGCATCCGCCGGTGGGGGCCCTTGAGGTGCTGGCCCAGGCCGATGGCTCGGCCGGCTGGCTCGACAACGTGCTGGTGCTGCATTCCCTGTCCAAGCGTTCGAGCGCGGCGGGCATGCGCTCGGGTTTCGTCGCCGGTGATGCCCGCGTGGTGGCCGCGCTGAACAAGGTCCGCCTCAACGGCACGGCCTGCACGCCGGCGCCGCTGCAGGCCGCGGCCGCCGCGCTCTGGTCCGACGACGCCCATGTGGTGCAGATGCGCGAGCGCCTGGCCGCGCGCTTTGACCTGGCCGATCGCCATTTCGCCGGCTACGCCGGTTACCGGCGTCCGCCCTGTGGCTTCTTCGTGTGGCTGCGGGTGCCTGACGGCGCCGCGCTCACCCGGCGGCTGTGGGCCGAGCGGGCCCTGAAGGTGCTGCCCGGCGAGTACCTCACGCAGCCCGCGCCCGATGGCAGCAACAGCGGCCGCGAATTCATCCGGCTGGCGCTGGTGCAGCCCCTGCCAGTGGCCGACGAGGGGCTGGCGCGGGTGGCTTCGCTGCTCTGAGCCCCGGCGCTCAGCCGCGCGCCGATTCCCGGCGCGCGATCCAGAAGGTGGCGGCCACGATCACCGCACCGCCGAGCAGCGCGGTGGGCGAAGGCGTGTCGCCGAACAGCGCGAGGCCGAGCAACGCCGCCCAGATCAGGTCGAGGAAGCGGATCGGCTGCAGCGCCGAGATGTCGCCCAGGCTGAAGGCCCGGGTCATGCACAGGTGCGCCACGGTGCCCAGCAGCCCGCACAGCAGGAACAGCGCCCACTGCAGGCCGGTGGGATCGCGCCAGCCGGGCAGGGCGAAGGGCAGCGTGAGCAGCATCACCGCCACGTTCTGCCAGAACACGATCACGCTCGGCGAGTCGTGCCGGGTGAGCGCCTTGTTGATGAGGAACGAGGCGGCAAAGAGCGGCGAGGCCGCCAGCATCACCAGGCTCCACCAGCCCGAACCGGCTCCGGTGAGGTGCGGGCCGAGCACGATCAGCACGCCGGCCAGCCCCACGCCGGCGGCCAGCCAGCGTGCGGCGCTCACCTTCTCGCGCAGCACCAGGGCCGCGCCGACCAGCACGAAGATCGGGCTGGTGAACTGCATCGCCGTGACATCGGCGAGCGGCAGATGCGGCAGGGCCAGGAAGAACAGGCCCAGGCCTGCGGTGTGGACTGCGCCGCGCCACCACAGGCCGCGCGGGTTGTTGGGCCGGTAGGCGGCGATCCCGTCGCGCAGGACCATGGGCAGCATCACCGCCAGCCCGAACACATAGCGCAGGAACTGCGACTGCAGCGGGTCGAGCTGCTGGGTGAGGATGCGCATCACCCCGTTCATGGTGCACAGGGTGAGGCCGCCGACGGCCATCCAGGCCATGCCGCGCAGCACCGGCGCGAACTGGCGCGCGGCGGGTTGGCCCGGATCGGTTGCGTTCATCGGTCGAGTATAGGCAGGGCCCGCCTGGCGTGGATCCGCCATCGGCCGGGGCCGTACCGGTTCTGGTCTATCCTCCGCAGGCCGGCCGCGTCGTGTGCCGGCGCCTTCTCCCGAGGACCTCCCGATCATGCAGCCTGCCGACCAGCCCATCCTGCGCGACATCGTGCTGGTGGGCGGGGGTCACAGCCATGTCGGCGTGCTTCGCCGGTTCGCCATGCGGCCCATGCCCGGCGTGCGGCTCACCCTCGTCTGCCAGGACAGCTTCACGCCCTACTCCGGCATGCTGCCGGGCCATGTCGCCGGCTGGTACCGGCGAGACGAGGTCCACATCGACCTCCCCCGACTGGCCCGCTTCGCCGGCGCGCGCTTCCTGCGCGACGAGGTGGTGGGGCTGGATCGCGCCAACCATCGGGTGCTGTGCCGCGACCGGCCGCCGCTGGCCTACGACCGGGTCTCGATCAACATCGGCTCCACGCCGCAGACCGACCCGGTGCCCGGCGCCACCGAGCACACCGTGCCGGTCAAGCCGATCGGCCGCTTCGATGCCCGCTGGCAGGCGCTGCTCGAGCGCGTTCGCACCCGCGAAGGCCACTGGCGCGTGGCGGTGGTGGGCGGCGGCGCGGGCGGGGTCGAGCTGCTGCTCGCCATGCAGCACCGGCTCGGCGCCGAACTGCGCGGGCTCGGGCGCGATCCTGGCGCGTTGACCTTCCATCTGGTCACCGGCCGCGGCGGGCTCATGCCCACCCACAACCGCTGGGTGCGCGAGTGCTTTGCGCGCCTGCTGCGCGAGCGCGGTGTGGTGGTGCACGAGCGTGCCGAAGTGCGCGCCGTGCGCGCCGGCGTGCTCTGCCTGGCCGACGGCAGCGAGCTGCCCGCCGACGAGATCATGTGGGTCACCCGGGCCGGCGGCGCGCCCTGGCTGCGCGGCACCGGCCTCGCCCTGGACGAGGACGGCTGCCTGCGGGTCGGGCCTACCCTGCAGTCGATCACCGACCCCGAGGTGTTTGCCGCGGGCGACATCGCGGCGATCGAGGGCCGCCCGCTCGAGAAGGCCGGGGTCTTCGCGGTGCGCCAGGGCAAGCCTCTGGCGGCCAATCTGCGCCGCTCGCTTGCCGGCGAGCCGCTGCGGCCCTATCGCCCGCAGCGCCGCTGGCTGGCGCTGATCGGCACCGGTGAGCGCCATGCCATCGCCTCGCGCGGCGCGATCGGCTTCCGCGGCGACTGGGTGTGGCGCTGGAAGGACTGGATCGACCGCCGCTTCATGGCCCGCTTCAGCGAGTTCCCGCCGATGAGCGCCGCGCCTGGCGGGGCCGCGGCCGCCGTGGCGCCGGGGGCGGGCCTGGCGCTGCGCGAGGACGAGGCCGCGCAGGCGCTGTCGGCGATCGCCATGCGTTGCGGCGGCTGCGGCGCCAAGGTGGGCGCCACCGTGCTGTCGCGGGCGCTCGCCGATCTGCGCCCGCTCGACCGGGCCGATGTGCTCATCGGCCTGAACGCGCCCGACGATGCCGCGGTGGTGGCGGTGCCACCCGGCATGGCCATGGTGCACACCGTGGACTTCTTCCGCGCCTTCATCGATGACCCCTGGCTCTTCGGCAAGGTGGCGGCCAACCATGCGCTGGGCGACATCTGGGCGATGGGTGGTCAGCCGCAGAGCGCCACCGCGATCGTCACCGTGCCGCCCGGCCTCGAGAGCAAGACCGAGGATCTGCTGCGCCAGATGATGACCGGCGCGGTCGATGTGCTCAACGAGGCCGGTTGCGCGCTGGTGGGCGGGCATACCGGCGAGGGGCGTGAGCTGGCGCTGGGCTTCGCCGTGAACGGTCTGGTGGCCGCCGATCTCTCCACGGTGCTGCGCAAGGGCGGCATGCAGCCGGGCGATGTCCTGGTGCTGACCAAGCCGATCGGTACCGGCACGCTGTTCGCCGCGCACGACCGGCTCCAGGCCCGCGGCGACTGGATCGACGCGGCCCTGGCCTCGATGTGCGTGTCCAACCGCGAGGCGGCGCGCTGCCTGCGCGAGCACGGCGCCACCGCCTGCACCGATCTCACCGGCTTCGGTCTGCTCGGCCACCTGGTGGAGATGACCCGACCCTCGGGCGTGGATGCCGAGATCGATCTCGAGGCCCTGCCGGTGCTGCCCGGTGCCGAGCAGACCGCCGCGGCCGGCATCCTGAGCTCGCTGCAGCCGGCCAACCTGCGGCTGCGCCGCGCGGTACGCAACCCCGAGGCCGCGATCGCGCATCCCCGTTACCGGCTGCTCTTCGATCCCCAGACCGCAGGCGGCCTGCTCGCGAGCGTGCCGGCCGCGCGGGCCGAGGACTGCCTGCGCGCGCTGCGCGCCGGCGGTGCCCCGCAGGCCGCGCTGATCGGCCGCATCCTGCCGCAGGGCGATGCGCTCGCCCCGGTGCTGCTGCGGCTCTGACTCAGGCTCCGGGCCGCTTCTTGATGCCCCGGCAATCGATCGCCGAGGCGCGCGGGTCTTCGTCCTTGCCGAAGATGCGGTGCTTCTGCAGCTTGTTGGTCGAGGTCACCGGCAGCTCGTCGCGGAACACCACCCAGGCCGGAGCCTTGTAGTAGGCAAGCTCCGCCAGGCAGTGCCGGGTGAGCGTCTGTGCGCAGGCCGCGTCGCCGTTCACGCCAGGCGCGGGCACCACCACCGCCAGCACCTCCTCGTCGCGCATCTCGTCGGGCACCGCCATCACCGCCACGCGGTGGACCAGGGGATGGGCGGCCAGCACGGCCTCCACCTCGCCCGCCGAGATGTTCTCGCCCGAGCGCCGGATCATGTCCTTGCGGCGGTCGATGAAGTAGTGCATGCCGCTGTCGTCGACGCTGACGATGTCGCCGGTGTGGAACCAGCCGCCGCGCCAGGCGCGCTCGGTGGCCTCGGGGTCGTCGAGATAGCCGCTGAAGAAACCGCGGCGCGGGTCGTCGCCGGCGCAGCGCACCAGCAGCTCGCCGGGCTGGCCGGCGGGCACCGGTCGGTCCTGGTCGTCGACCACGCGGGTCTCGATCGGCGCGCGCATCCGGCCGAACGCGCGGGTGTCGACCTGACGCGGCTCCTCGTGGTTGACGAGGAATCGGCCGGTCTCGGTCATGCCCCAGACCTCGATCAGCGGCAGTCCGAAGCGCGCCTCGAATTCGGCGTGCAGGGTGGGATCGCAGCCCGCGCCCAGGCCCCAGCGCACCGCATGCGCGCGATCGTGCGGGGAGGGCGGATGCTTGATCAGGGCCGGCGGCATGACCCCGAGGTAATGGATACCGGTGGCGCCCGAGCCGCCGACATCGGCCCACCAGGTGCTGGCGTGGAATCGGTCGGGGATGATCAGGCAGTTGCGGGTGAGGATCATCGCCCCGAGGGTGTTGATGCCGCAGTTCATGTGGAACACCGGCAGCGGGTTGAAGACCCGGTCCTGCCCTTCGCGCAGCGCGAGCAGCCCGCCGCTGTCGCGGTACCAGGCGCTCGCGGTGAGCACATACTCGTTGGTCAGGATGCAGCCCTTGGGCAGACCCGAGGTGCCCGAGGTGTACAGGATGGCGGTCTCGGCGCGCCAGGGCTCGCCCGCCGCGCGGCGCGCTGGCGGCGCCGTGGGCAGGTCATCGGCCAGCCGATCGCCGGCCACGATGGGCGGGCCGGCCGTGCCGGCCAGGGCCTCGCGGGTGGCCGCACCGCGTTCGGCATTGGCCACCACCAGCTCGGCGCCGGAATGGCCGAGCTGATAGCGGATCTCGCCGCCGCGGTGATCCGGGTTCATCGGCACGATCGAGGCGCCGAGGCGGTTGAGCGCGAGGAAGTGGAAGAAGTGCTCGGGCACATTGCCCACGCCCAGCGCGATGCGGTGGCCCGCGCCCCAGCCGCGGCGGGCATAGAGCGCGCTCAGCCGGTCGACCTCGGCGGCAACCTCCGCGTAGCGCCAGACGCGTCCGCCCATGGACGGTGGCTGTGCGAGGAAAGGCGCGTTCGGCGCGTCGGTGACGGCCTGCGCGAAGGCCTGGTACAGGGTCTGCATGCCGGTCTCCGGAGGGGGCCGCGGCGGCCGCGGTTCGAAGCATGCGCCGCGCCGCCGCGGTGGCTGGCGGGAGTTGCTATTCTGGCCCATCCCCCTGCCCATGGCCCGTGTCCGGGCCCGTCCGCCTTGAAACCCAGCCAGTCCGAATTCATCGAGATCCGCGGCGTGCGCCTGCACTGCCGTGTGTGGGGCCCGGCCGGCGCGCCGCGGCTGTTCCTGCTGCATGGCAACCAGGATGTCTCCGCCTCGTGGCAGTTCACGGTCGATGCCCTGCAGCGCGACTGGCGCGTGATCGCCCCCGACTGGCGCGGCTACGGGCTGTCGGGCTGGAGCGGCGCCCACACCTACTGGTACCCCGACTACCTCGGTGATCTTCACGGCCTGCTCGAGCACCACAGCCCCGAGGAGCCGGTGCGCCTGGTGGGTCACAGCATGGGTGCGAACATCGGCGCGCTCTACAGCGGCGTGGCGCCGCACCGCGTGGCCCGCTTCGTCAATGTCGACGGCTTCGGCCCCCCGGCCAGCCGCCAGGATCCCGCGCCGCGGCGCATCGCCAAGTGGCTGATGCAGCTCGGCGAGGACACCGCGCAGCGGCCCTACGACAGCTTCGAGGAGTTCGCCCTGCGCATGGGCTCCGAGAACCCGCGTCTTACCGAGGCGCGCGCCCGCTTCCTGGTCGAGCACTGGGGCCGCGAGGCGCCCGAGGGCGGGGTGGTCCGCCGCGCCGACCCTGCCCACAAGCGCATCAATCCGCTGCCGGTGCCCTATGCCGAGCAGCTCGAGTGCTGGCGCCAGACCACCGCCTCGGTGCTGTGGATCGATGGCGAGCAGTCGGGCCTGTGGGCGCGCCTGCAGGCGCGGCCCCAGGAGTTCGACGAGCGCATGGGTGCCTATGCCGATCTGCGCATCGCGCATGTGCCCGAGGCCGGCCACAACATCCACCACGACCAGCCCGAGCGGCTGGCTGCGCTCATCGAGGACTTCCTCGCCGGCTGAGCGCCCGCCCGGCGCGATTGCGCGCCCTCAATGCCGCGTGGGGCGTGCGCGGTCAGCATGACGGTCCCCGTCAATGCCGGCCGCAGGAGAGTCGCTTGGCCGACCCCGATCCGCTCGCCTTCGTTGCCCGCAGCCGCGTCGCGCCGGCCGAGGTCCATCACCGCCACCCGCCCGAGCCCTCGGCTGCCGGCCGCCGCGGGGGCTACCGTGCCCGTGAAGGTCTGCCGGTGGCGGGCGCCTTCAGCCACCTGATGCAGCGCACCTATGCGGTGGTGCTGGCCGGCGGTCGAGGCTCGCGTCTGCATCAGCTCACCGACTGGCGCGCCAAGCCGGCCGTGCCCTTCGCCGGCAAGTTCACGATCATCGACTTTCCGCTGTCGAACTGCGTGAACTCCGGCATCCGCCGCATCGGCGTGCTCACGCAATACAAGGCCCAGAGCCTGATCCGCCATGTCGAGCGCGGCTGGGGCTTCCTGGAGGCCAACCTCGGCGAGTTCGTCGATGTGGTGCCGGCCCAGCAGCGGCTCGATGACCAGTGGTACAGCGGCACCGCCAACGCGGTCTATCAGAACCTCGACATCGTGCGCGAGGCCGAGCCGAAGCATGTGCTGGTGCTCGCCGGCGATCATGTGTACAAGATGGACTACTACACCCTGCTCGCCGACCATGTGGCGAGCGGCGCGAAGGCCACCGTGGCCTGCCTGCGGGTGCCGATCGAGCGGGCCAACGGCTTCGGTGTGATGCGGGTGGATGCCGACAGCCGGGTGTGCGCCTTCGCCGAGAAACCCGAGCGGCCCGAGCCGATTCCCGGCGAGCCCGGTCAGGCGCTGGCCAGCATGGGCATCTATGTCTTCGATGCGGCCTTCCTGTACCGCGAGCTTGCCCGCGACGCGGCCGATCCGTGTTCCAGCCACGACTTCGGCCGCGACCTGCTGCCCTGGATCGTGCCGCGCCATCATGTGCACGCCCATCGCTTCGAGCGCAGCTGCGTGAACATGGTGGGCGATCGCCCCTACTGGCGCGATGTCGGCACCGTGGATGCCTACTGGGAGGCCAACCTCGACCTCACCCAGGTGGTGCCCGAACTCAACCTGTACGATGACCAGTGGCCGATCCTGAGCCTGCAGCGCCAGCTGCCGCCGGCCAAGTTCGTGTTCGACGAGGCCAGCCGGCGCGGCATGTCTCTGGACTCGCTGGTCTCCAGCGGCTGCATCGTGAGCGGCGCCACGGTGCGCCGCTCGATCCTGTTCTCGAAGGTTCGGGTGGCCGAGGGCAGTCTGGTGGAGGACTCGGTGGTGCTGCCCAATGTCAGCATCGGTCGCGGCGTGACGCTGCGCCGGGCGATCGTCGACAAGCACTGCGTGCTACCCGACGGCTTCACCGCCGGGCTCGATCCCCGGGCCGATGCCGCTCGCTTCCATGTCACCGAGCGCGGCGTGACCCTGATCACCGCGGCCATGCTCGGTCAGGACCGGCTCGCCGGCGGCAGCCTGATCTGATGGCTGCGAGGTGTCCCGGCCCGATCGTTGCCCGGGCCGGGAGCCGCTCAGTGCGGCTCGCCGGTCATCACCCGGTAGAGCTCGAGGTAGCGCGCGGCCGAGCCGGCCCAGCTGAAGTCCTGGGCCATGGCCTGCTGCATGACGGCACGCCAGCGCGGCGGCTCGCGGTACAGCGCGAGCGCGCGCGCGATCGCCGATTCGAGCGCGGCCGGTGTGGCCTCGCCGAACAGGAAGCCGGTGGCGCTGCCCCGGCGCAGCGCCTCGTCGCTCGCGTCGGTGACGGTGTCGGCCAGCCCGCCCACCCGCCGTACCAGCGGCAGCGTGCCGTAGCGCAGGCCGTAGAGCTGGGTGAGGCCGCAGGGCTCGAAGCGCGAGGGCACCATGATCAGATCGGCGCCGGCGATCAGCCGGTGCGCAAAGGTCTCGTCGTAGCCGATGCGCACCGCCACCCGGCCGGGATGGGCGTCGGCCGCGGCCTGGAAGGCGGCCTCGAGCACCGGGTCGCCCGCACCCTGCAGCGCGAGCTGGGCGCCACCGGCGAGCAGCGCCGGCAGCGCCGCCAGGACCAGGTCGAGCCCCTTCTGCGACGTCAGCCGGCTGACCACGCCGAACAGCGGCGCGTCGGGCTGGGCGGCCAGCCCCATCTGGGCCTGGAGCGCGGCCTTGCAGCGCGCCTTGCCCTCGAGCGCCTGCGCATCGTAGGGCGCCACCAGGCTGGCATCGGTGGCCGGATTCCAGACCGCGGTGTCGACCCCGTTCAGGATGCCCGAGACATCGCTGCGGCGGCCGCGGATCACGCCGTCCAGACCGCAGCCGAATTCATGGGTGGCGATCTCGGCCGAGTAGGTGGGACTCACGGTGGTGATGCGTCGCGCGTACTTCAGCCCGGCCTTCATGAACGAGAGCTGGCCGTGGTACTCGATGCCGTGGGAGTGCAGGAAGGCCGAGGGCAGGCCGAGCTGGCCGAAATCGCCCTGGCTGAACAGGCCCTGGTAGGCGAGGTTGTGCACCGTGAACACCGAGCGTGCCGTGGCTGCCGGGTTGGCGGCGAGATAGGCGCAGGTCATGGCCGCGTGCCAGTCGTGGGTGTGCACCACCGTCGGCATCCAGGCCGGGTCGAGCTCGCCGCCGGCGAGATGGGCGCCCGCCCAGCCGAGCAGGGCGAATCGCTGCAGGTTGTCGGCCCACTCCACGCCCTGTGGCGACTGATACGGGCTGCCCGGCCGGCGATAGAACCAGGGCGCATCGACGATGTAGACCGGCAGCTTGCTGTAGGGCATGCGGCCCAGGCGGATCGCCACGCGCGCCGCGCCGAACAGCGGACCGCCCTGCCAGACCAGCCGCGGATGCAGCACCGACTCGGTGATGGCGGGCAGGCCCGGCAGCAGCAGGCGGACATCGGCGCCGAGCGCGGCGAGCGCCGGCGGCAGCGCGCCGACCACATCGGCCAGGCCGCCGGTCTTGACCAGCGGAAAGATCTCCGCCGCCACATGGAGGACCCGCATGCTCAGGCCTTGATGCGGGCCAGCATGTCGCGCGTGACCAGCGTCACCCCGGTGGGGGTGCGGTAGAAGCGGACCGCGTCGAGGTTCGGGTCCTCGCCGATCACCAGGCCCTCGGGAATGCTGACGCGGCTGTCGATGATCGCCCGCGAGATCCGTGCGCCGCGGCCGACCGAGACATCGGGCAGCAGCACCGACCAGTTCACCCGCGAGTAGGAGTGCACCCGGACATTGGAGTAGAGCACCGAGCGCTCGACATGACCCGACACGATGCACCCGCCTGACACCAGGGACTCGATCGCGGTGCCGCGGCGGTCATCCTGGTTGTGCACGAACTTGGCCGGCGGCAGCTGCGGCTGGTAGGTCCAGATCGGCCAGCGCGCGTCGTACATGTCGAGCATCGGCGAGGTGGCGGTGAGGTCGATGTTCGCGTCCCAGTAGGCATCCACCGTGCCGACATCGCGCCAGTAGGGCTTGTCACCCGGCTCGCCGCCGACCGCGCTCAGCTCGAAGGGGTGGGCATTGGCATCGCCCTGGCGCACCGCGTGCGGGATGATGTCCTTGCCGAAGTCGTGGCTGGAGGCCGGGTCGCGGATGTCGCGTTCGAGCTCGCGGTAGAGGTAGTCGGCGTTGAAGATGTAGATGCCCATGCTCGCCAGCGCACTGTCGGGCTTGCCCGGCATCGGCGGCGGGTCGGCGGGCTTCTCGATGAAGTCGGTGATCCGTCGGTTCTCGTCGACGGCCATCACGCCGAAGCCGCGCGCCTCCTGGCGCGGCACCTCGATGCAGGCCACCGTGCACGGCCTGCCCTTGGCGACATGGTCGGCCAGCATCACCGCGTAATTCATCTTGTAGATGTGATCGCCGGCCAGCACCACGATGTAGTCGGCGCCGTAACTGCGCAGGATGTCGTGGTTCTGGTAGACCGCGTCGGCCGTGCCGCGGTACCAGCTCGCCTCGTCGATGCGCTGCTGCGCCGGCATGAGGTCGACGAACTCGTTCATCTCGCTCTTGAGGAAGGCCCAGCCGCGCTGGATGTGGCGGATCAGGCTGTGGCTCTTGTACTGGGTGAGCACCCCGATGCGCCGCACCCCCGAGTTCAGGCAGTTGGACAGCGCGAAGTCGATGATGCGGAACTTGCCGCCGAAGTGCACCGCGGGCTTGGCGCGCAGGTCGGTCAGGCTCATCAGCCGGCTGCCGCGGCCGCCGGCCAGCACCAGGGCCACGGCCCGCTTGGGCAGCTCCAGGCTCAGGGCCAGTTCATTGGGTGTCACGGGACGCTCTCCAGGAAGGCCGAAAGGCGACGCATCGGCGCATGCTGCACTGCCGCGTCAGGGTGGCGGCGAAGCACCGATCGGCCGCCATTACCCGAGTGGCGCGCTCAGCGAATCAGCGCCGGATTGAGGGAGAAAAACCACCCCCCAGACGCAGGGTCGCATGGAAATTGCATTCGATGTGGCGTTGCCGCATTGTGGCGATCCGCCGCGCTGCCGGCGGTGCGTGACGCACCATCCGTGGGAGAAACCTGTGACTGAGCGGCAGCAGCCCGGCCTGGCCGAGGCCATCGACGATCACCTCATCAAGACGGTCGGGGTTTCACCCGGCCGGGCGGGCCCCATCGACCTCATGCTGGCCACCGCGCAGGTGGCCCGCGAGCAGCTCTCGCGCCGCTGGGTGAACACCCGTGCCCGCGAGCGCGACAGCCGCGCACGGCGGGTGTACTACCTGTCGATGGAGTTCCTGATCGGCCGCACCCTGTCCAATGCCCTGGGCGCGCTCGACCTGCAGGGGCCGGCGGCCGAGGGTCTGGTGCAGCATGCCGCGCGGCTCGAGGAGGTGGCCAGCCATGAGCCCGATGCCGGGCTGGGCAATGGCGGCCTGGGCCGGCTGGCGGCGTGCTTCCTCGACTCGATGGCCACGCTGGGCCTGCCGTCCTTCGGCTACGGCATCCGCTACGAGTACGGCATGTTCGCCCAGGAGATCCAGAACGGCTGCCAGGTGGAATACCCCGACCCCTGGCTGGCCAGCGGCACGCCCTGGGAGTTCCCGCGCGCCGGGCTGAGCTACCCGGTGCGCTTTGGCGGCTGGGTCGAGCATCAGGGCGGCCGGCCGGTGTGGCGCGCGGCCGGCGAGGTCGCCGCCAAGGCCTACGACATGGTGGTGCCGGGCCACGGCACCGAGCATGTCAGCACGCTGCGGCTGTGGCGCGCCGTGGCGCCCGAGCACATCGACCTGCATGCCTTCAATACCGGCGACTATGCCCGCGCCGCCGGGGTCAAGAACGAGTACGAGAACATCTCCTGGGTGCTGTACCCCAATGACAGCACCCCGGCCGGCCGCGAGCTGCGGCTGCGCCAGGAGTACTTCTTCGTGGCCGCCTCGGTGCAGGACATCATCGCCCGCCACCTGGAGGAGCACGGCACGCTCGCCAACCTGCATCGCCATGTCGCCATCCACCTGAACGACACCCATCCCGCGGTGGCGGTGCCCGAACTGATGCGGCTGCTCTGCGACGAGCACGGCATGGACTGGGACGCGGCCTGGGCGATCGCCGGCGAGGTCTTCTCCTACACCAACCACACCCTGATGCCCGAGGCGCTGGAGACCTGGCCGGTATCCCTGGTGCAGCATGTGCTGCCGCGCCACCTCGAGATCATCTTCCGCATCAACCAGGCCTTCCTCGACATGGCCGCCCGCGTGCGGCCGGGCGATGTCGGCTTCCTGGCCCGGCTGTCACTGATCGACGAGACCGGCGAGCGCCGGGTGCGCATGGCCCACCTGTGCATCGTCGGCAGCCATCAGGTCAATGGCGTGTCGGCCCTGCACTCCGATCTGCTGGTGCGCACCATCTTCGCCGACTTCGCCGCGCTCTGGCCGCAGCGCTTCACCAATGTCACCAACGGCGTCACGCCGCGGCGCTGGCTGGCCCAGGCCAACCCTGGCCTGGGCGGGCTGCTCGACCGCGTCCTGAGCCCCGCCTGGCGGCTCGACCTCGATCGCCTCGCGCAGCTGCGCGAGCTGGCGGGTGACGCCGCGTTCCGCGAGGACTTCGCCGCGGTCAAGCGCGCCTGCAAGCTGCGTCTCGCGCAGCGGGTGGCCCGCGTGGCCGGCGTGGTGATCGACCCGGACAGCCTCTTCGATGTGCAGGTCAAGCGGATCCACGAGTACAAGCGCCAGCTGCTCAACCTGCTGCATGTGGTCCACCGCTACCAGGCCATCCTCGCCAACCCGGCGGCCGACTGGGTGCCGCGCACGGTGATCTTCGCCGGCAAGGCTGCGTCCTCGTACGCGATGGCCAAGAACATCATCCGCCTGATCCACGATGCGGCCTCGGTGATCAATGCCGATCCGCGGGTGGCCGGACGGCTGCGGGTAGCCTTCCTGCCCAACTATGGCGTGTCGCTGGCCGAGGTGATCATGCCCGGGGCCGAGCTCTCGCAGCAGATCAGCACCGCGGGCACCGAGGCCTCGGGCACCGGCAACATGAAGCTCGCGCTCAACGGCGCGCTCACCATCGGCACCGACGACGGCGCTAACATCGAGATCCGCGAACGGGTGGGCGACGAGAACATCTTCATCTTCGGTCTGCGCACGCCCGAGGTCCAGGCGCTGCGCGCCCAGGGCTACCAGCCGATGCGGCTCTACGAGGGCAATCCGGCGCTGCGCCAGGTGCTCGATGCGATCGCGGGCGGCGCCTTCTCACCCGAGGAGCCGGGCCGTCACCGCGGCGTGGTCGATTCCCTGCTCTGGGGGGGCGACCACTATCTGCTGCTGGCCGATTTCGCCGACTACCTCCAGGCGCAGGCCCGCGTCGACCAGCTCTACCGTCGGCCTGCCGACTGGACCGCACGAGCCATCGCCAATGTCGCCGGCATGGGCGCGTTCTCCTCGGACCGCAGCATCCGCGAATACGCCAGCCGCATCTGGCGGGTCGAGCCGCTGCGGTGAGCCCCGAAGACCTCGCTGCCCTCCTCGAGGCCCGGCATGCCGATCCCTTCGGCGTGCTCGGGCCGCATCCGGATGGCGCGGGGGCCTGGTGCCTGCGGGCCTTCCTTCCCGGCGCACAGGCGGTATGGGCCGTCGCTGCGGCGGGCGCGCCGGCGCTGGCCGATCTGCTCTGCGTGCATCCCGACGGCGTCTTCGAGGGCCGCCTGCCCGCGCTGCCGCCTGGCGGCTATCGGCTGCGGGTGAACTGGCCGGGCGCGCCCGCGGCGCTGATCGACGATCCCTACCGCTTCGGCCCGGTGCTCGGCGAGCTCGATGCCTGGCTGCTTGCCGAGGGCACGCATCTGCGGCCGGCCGAGGCGCTCGGCGCGGCGCCCTGCGAACACGGCGGCCGGCCGGGCACGCGCTTCGCGGTCTGGGCACCCAACGCCGCGCGGGTGAGCGTGGTCGGCGACTTCAACCACTGGGACGGCCGGCGCCACCCGATGCGGCTGCGTCGCGAGTGCGGCGTGTGGGAGATCTTCCTGCCCGATGTCGGCGAGGGCGCGCGCTACAAGTACGAGATCCGCGCCGCCGATGGCCGGGTGCTGCCGCACAAGGCCGACCCGGTCGCGCTGCGCGCCGAGCTGCGCCCGGCCACCGCCAGCGTGGTCTCGGTGCTGCCGCCGCGGCTGCCGCCCGACGAGGCGCGAGGCCGGGCCAATGCCCGCGGCGCGCCGATGAGCATCTACGAGGTGCATGTCGGCTCGTGGCGGCGGCCGGCCGACCAGCCCGCGGGCTTCCTGGACTGGGACGCGCTCGCCGACACGCTGGTGCCCTATGCCGCCGACCTGGGCTTCACCCACCTGGAGCTGCTGCCGGTCAACGAACATCCCTTCGACGGCTCCTGGGGCTATCAGCCCACCGGCCTGTTCGCGCCGAGCGCCCGCTTCGGCGATCCCGACGGCCTGCGCCGCTTCATCGCCCGCAGCCATGCCGCCGGCCTGGGCGTGCTGCTCGACTGGGTGCCCGGGCACTTTCCGGCCGATGCCCACGGCCTGGCCGAGTTCGACGGCACCCGGCTCTACGAGCATGCCGATCCGCGCGAGGGCGTGCACCGCGACTGGCACACCCTGATCTACAACTTTGGCCGCACCGAGGTGCGCAACTTCCTGATCGGCAACGCCCTGCACTGGCTCGAGCGCTTCGGCGCCGACGGCCTGCGGGTGGATGCGGTGGCCTCGATGCTCTATCGCGACTACAGCCGGCCGCCGGGCGAGTGGCTGCCCAATGCCCAGGGCGGCCGCGAGAACCTCGAGGCGATCGACTTCCTCAAGCGCCTGAATGCCGTGCTCGGCGCCGAGCGTCCGCAGGCGGTGACCATCGCCGAGGAGTCCACCGCCTTCCCGGGGGTCTCGCGGCCGGTGCATCTCGGTGGACTGGGCTTCCACTACAAGTGGAACATGGGCTGGATGAACGACACGCTGTCCTACATCGGGCGCAACCCCGTGCACCGCGTGCACCACCACCACCAGCTCACCTTCGGACTGATGTACGCGTTCAGCGAGAACTTCGTGCTGCCCATCTCGCATGACGAGGTGGTGCACGGCAAGGGCTCGCTGCTCGGCCGCATGCCGGGTGATCGCTGGCAGCGCCTGGCCAATCTTCGCGCCTACCTCGCCTTCCTGTTCGGCCACCCCGGCAAGAAGCTGCTGTTCATGGGCTGCGAGTTCGGCCAGGAGCGCGAGTGGAACCACGACGCCGAGCTCGACTGGGGCCTGCTTGCCGACCCGGCGCATGCCGGGGTGCAGCAGCTGGTGCGCGACCTGAACCGGTTGCACCGGACGCTGCCCGCGCTGCATGAGCTCGACTGCGAGCCGGCCGGCTTCGAGTGGATCGACCACACCGACGCGCAGGCCTCGGTGATCGCCTTCCTGCGCCGCGCCCGCGAGGGCCCGCCGGTGCTGGTGGTGTGCAACTTCACGCCGGTGGTGCGGCACGGCTACCGGCTCGGCGTGCCGGCGCCCGGTGTCTGGCGCGAGCGGCTGAACACCGATTCCCGCCACTACGGCGGCAGCGATGTCGGCGCGGCCTGGGGCGTACTCACCGCGCAGGCTGCGCCTGCGCACGGCCGGCCCTGGTCGCTGGCCATGGATCTGCCGCCGCTGGCCGTGGTGTTCCTGGAGCACGCGCCGTGAGCCTGCTGCCGGGCCGGCCCTGGCCGCTGGGCGCGCACTGGGACGGCGGCGGCGTGAACGTCGCGGTGTTCTCGGCCCACGCCCAGCGCATCGAGCTGTGCCTGTTCGACGACAGCGGCGAGCATGAGCTCAGCCGGCAGCGGTTGCCCGCGCACAGCCGCGATGTCTTTCACGGCTATCTGCCGGACGCGGGCCCGGGGCTGGTCTACGGCCTGCGTGCCCACGGCCCGCAGCGTCCTGATGACGGCCACTGCTTCGATCCCGACCAGCTGCTGCTCGACCCCTGGGCGCGCGAGCTGGTCGGGCAGCCCGATGGCCTGCGCGCACCGCGGGCCCGCGTGGTGGCCGACGAGGCCGAGCCCGGCGGCTATCTGAGGCCCTGGCACGACAGCGCCGATCTCCTGCTCTACGAGCTGCATGTCAAGGGCTTCACCCGCCTGCACCCCGAGGTGCCCGAGCCGCTGCGCGGCACCTTCGCCGGCCTGGCCCATCCGGCGGCGATCGCCCACCTGCAGCGCCTGGGGGTCACCGCCGTGAGCCTGCTGCCGGTGCAGCAGCACCTGAGCGAAGCCCGGCTCACCCGCCTGGGCCTGGTCAACTACTGGGGCTACAACACCCTGGGCTTCTTCTGCCCTGATCCGCGCCTGGCCGCCAGCGCCGCGCAGGGCGGGCGCGCGGTGCGCGACGAGTTCCGCGCGATGGTGCGCGCGCTGCACGGCGCCGGCATCGAGGTGATCCTCGATGTGGTCTTCAACCACACCGCGGAGGGCGACGAGACCGGTCCCACGCTGAGCTGGCGCGGGCTCGACAACCGCTCCTGGTACCGCGTGCCGCACGATCAGCCCGGCCGCTACATCAACGACACCGGCTGCGGCAACACGCTCGACCTGCGCCAGCCGCGGGTGCTGCAGTTCGTCATGGATTGCCTGCGCCACTGGGTGCGCGAGATGCAGGTCGATGGTTTCCGCTTCGACCTCGCCACCGTGCTCGCCCGTGGCGATCACGGCTTCGATGCGCAGGCGCCGTTCTTTCGCGCCATCGCTCAGGACCCGGTGCTCGCCGGTGTGCGCCTGATCGCCGAGCCCTGGGATGTCGGCCCGGGCGGCTACCAGCTCGGCGGCTTTCCGCATGGCTGGCTGGAGTGGAACGACCGCTTTCGCGACACCATGCGCCGCTGGTGGCTGCGCGGTCATGTGGCCCGAGGTGAGTTCGCGCAGCGGCTGTGCGCCTCGTCGGACCTGTTCCACCGCCGTCATCGGCTGCCCGCCGATTCCGTCAACTATGTGGTGTCACACGACGGCTTCACGCTGCGCGACCTCGTCACCTGGCAGCACCGGCGCAATCAGGCCAATGGCGAGGACAACCGCGACGGCCATGTCGACAACCTGGGCTGCAACTTCGGCCTCGAGGGCGAGCCGGCCCCGCCCGAGGTGACGGCGGTGCGCGATCGCGCCCGCCGTGCGCTGCTGGCCACGGTGCTGCTGTCACAGGGCACACCCATGCTGGCCGCCGGCGACGAGCTCGGCCATACCCAGGGCGGCAACAACAATCCCTACTGCCAGGACAACGCCACCACCTGGATCGACTGGTCGCAGGCCGACCAGACCCTCATCGCCTTCGTCGCCCGCGTGGCCGCGCTGCGTCGCGCGCATCTGCCGCTGGCCAACCACTGGTACACCGGCACGGCCGGCCATGGCGGCCGCGCCGATCTCGCCTGGCTCACCGCCGAGGGCGAGCCGCTGCACGGCGATGCCTGGCACCTGCCCGATGGCCGCTGCCTGGCGGCGCTGATCGGCGCGCCCGGCCGCTGCCCCGACGGCCATCAGGCCGCGCTGCTGCTGCTGGTCAACGGTGATGCCGAGCTCGCGCCATTCCGCCTGCCGGCTGGCCGCTGGCAGTGCCTGCTCGACAGCAGCCAGGCCGATGGCGCGCCAGCCGATGAGTCACCGGCGCGGGCGATGCTGACGGTGCCCGGTCATGCGCTGCTGCTGCTGCGGGAGCTGCCATGAGGCTGCCGCGCGCCAGCGGCGTGCTGCTGCACCCCACCTCGCTGCCCGGACCGCACGGCAGCGGCGATCTGGGGCCGGCCGCCTATCACTTCGTCGACTGGCTGGTGAGCGCCGGCCAGCGGCTGTGGCAGGTGCTGCCGCTGGGCTGCATCGGGCCGGGGCACTCGCCCTACATGAGCGCCTCGGCCTTTGCCGGCAACCCGCTGCTGATCGACCTGGAGGAGTTGCGCCGCCATGGCTGGCTCTCCGAGGACGCACTTGCGGCGCAGTCTGGATTTCGCGATGACCGGATCGACCACACCGTGGTCGGGCCCTGGCGCATGGCGCAGCTCGCCCGGGCCCATGCCGGATTCGAGGCTCGGGCCAGCGCCCATGATCGCGAGGCCTTCGCGGCCTGGCGCCGGCAGCAGGCCGACTGGCTGGATGACTTCGCCCTGTTCATGGCGCTGGTCGATGCCCGGCCGATGCTCGCCTGGGCCGACTGGCCCGCACCGCTCGTCCGGCGCGAGCCGTCGGCGCTGCGCGAGGCCGCCCGCGAGCATCACCATCGGGTGGCCTTCTGGGCCTTCACGCAATGGTGCTTCGACCGGCAGTGGGCGGCGCTGCGCGCCTACGCGGCGCAGCGCGGTGTGCGCCTGGTGGGCGACATGCCGATCTTCGTCGCCTGGCACAGCGCCGATGTCTGGGCCCACCAGTCCCTGTTCGATCTCGATGCGCGGGGCTGGCCACGGGTGGTGGCCGGTGTGCCGCCCGACTTCTTCAGCGAGACCGGTCAGCGCTGGGGCAACCCGCTCTATCGCTGGCCGGCGCATGCCGCCCAGGGCCATGCCTGGTGGATCGCCCGGGTGCGCCGCTGCTTCGCGCAGGCCGACATCGTGCGCATCGACCACTTCCGCGGCTTTGCCGCGCACTGGGAGATCCCGGCCGATGCGCCCACCGCGGTGGCCGGCCGCTGGATGCCGGGCCCGGGCGCGGCGCTCTTCGATGCGATCCGTGCAGCGCTCGGTCCGCTGCCGGTGATCGCCGAGGACCTGGGGGTGATCACCGACGACGTGGTAGCCCTGCGTCACCGATTCGCGCTCCCCGGCATGCGCATCCTGCAGTTCGCCTTCGGCGGCGACGCCGGCAACGCCTACCTGCCGCACAACCACGAACCCGACAGCGTGGTCTACACCGGCACCCACGACAACGACACCACCCTGGGCTGGTGGGCTGGCGCGGCCGAGCCGGTTCGCCGACATGTCCGCCGGTACCCCGGGCGAGCCGCCGACGATGCCGCCGGCGATGTCCATGTGCACCTGGAGCTGATCCGGCTGGCGCTGGCCAGCGTGGCCGACACCGCCATCGTGCCGATGCAGGATGTGCTCGGCCTGGGCGTCGGGCATCGCATGAACACCCCGGGCGAGGCGCAGGGCTGCTGGGCATGGCGCTTCAGCTGGGCTCAGGTCCATGAAGGCCATGCCGGGCGGCTGCGCGAGATGGTGTCGCTCTACGGGCGTGGCTGAGCCAGCCTGTGCGGAAAGTCACGACGCGATGAGGGATTTGCCCGCATCCTCGGTGGGTCTGGACATTCCTGACCAGACGACTTCCTGGGCAAACCCGTCGAAAGGCGGGGACGCAAATCCACCGGCCTGACCCGCAGATGCGGCATGGCAGCGGGGCTGCCGGTGGCGAGCCGCGCGATCCTCCCTCTCGGGCGGGCCGCAGCGCCCACTGCGAATGCGTGGCCCGGGTCCTCATCGGAGCGACCAGGCCATGCCCACCGTGAACATCCCGCCCCTGTCCTCACCGTGGCCGCACCGTGCCCGCCGGGCTGCGCTCGCGTTCGCCGCGGTGCTCGCCGCCTGCGGCGGCGGCGGGGGCGGCAGCCCGTCCACCGGCGGCACCAGCGTCGTTCCCGATCCGGATCAGACACCGGCGGCGATCGCCACCGCCGACACCACGCTGCTGGTCAGCGGGGCCGACCTGCCCGAGGCCGTGGCGCTGGAGTCCGCCATCCCGCTCTTTCATGCCGCGCCGACCCTGCTCGAGCCGCCGGATGACAGCGATGTCGAGAATGCCGAGGCCTCGGCCACGAGGCCGCCCAACACCTATCGGCTGCCGGCACTGAAGAGCGCTGCCGACACCGCCCGGCTCACCGTGCAGGACATCGAGGAACTGCGCAAGGGCGCCGACAGCGGGCCCGCGGTGGCCACCAAGGATGTCACGCCGATGGCGGGCGGCGGTGTGATCGCCACCTACACCCCGGCGCAGATCCGCGCGGCATACGGCATGCCGGCCCTGCCTGCGTCGCTGGCCACGATGAGCGCCACCCAGGCTGCACAGCTGGGCGCAGGCCAGACCATCTACATCGTCAACGCGTACCACAACCCGAATGTGGCCGCCGAGCTGGCTGCCTTCAACCAGAAGTTCGGGCTGCCTGCCTGTACCACGCGCGCGATCGCGGTCAACGCCAGTCTGCCCCTGCCCGGCCCCTCGGCCAGAGCCTGTGATCTGTCGGTGGTCTACAGCACCCCGGCCGGGGCGATGACCACCGTGGCGCCGGCCTACGACGCCGGCTGGGCCACCGAGATCGCGCTGGATGTGCAGTGGGCGCATGCCACCGCGCCGCTGGCGCGCATCGTGGTGATCGAGGCACCGAACGCCTCGGTGAGCAGCCTGGTCGGCGCGATCCGGCTGGCCAACGCCATGGGCCCCGGCGTGGTCTCGATGAGCTTCGGTGCGATCGAGGGCAGCTGGACCGCCTCGGTCGATTCGGTGTTCACCGCGCCGCGCATGACCTACCTGGCGGCCACCGGCGACTCCGGGGCCGCCGTGGCCTGGCCCTCGGTGTCGCCCAATGTGGTGGCGGTGGGCGGCACTTCGCTCACCGCGGTGGGCGTGGGCAGCCGCACCGAGTCCGCCTGGTCGGGCGCGGGCGGCGGCATCAGCGCGTACACCGCGGTGCCGAGCTACCAGAGCGCGCCGGTGCCGGGACTGAATGTGGCCACGCGCCGCGTGGTCGCCGATGTGGCCTTCAATGCCGACCCGGCCACCGGTCAGTACCTGGCGGTGATCAAGCCCGGCAGCACCACCGTCAACTGGATGAGCTCTGGCGGCACCAGCATCGCGGCGCCGCAGTGGGCTGGGCTGATGGCCATCGCCAATGCGGTGCGGGCGCAGGCCGGCAGGCTGCCCATCGGCTCGCCGCACAGTGTGCTCTACGGGCAGATCGGTGCCGTGCCGGGTGCGTATGCCAGCGCCTTTGCCGACATCACTGCCGGCAGCAACGGAACCTGCGCACCCTGCATCGCCAAGGCCGGCTACGATGTGCCCACCGGCCTGGGCACGCCCAGAGCCACCGGGCTGCTCAGCGCTCTGGCCGGCTCCTCCTTGCCGCCACAGGCGCCGGTGGTCACCCCGGCGGGCATCAGCGGCACCGCCGGCACCGCCCTGTCGTTCACCGTCTCGGTCTCGGCGGCCAACCCGGTCAGCTACACCCTCTCGGGCGCACCCTCGGGCATGAGCATCAGTGCGGCGGGCGTGGTCACCTGGGCCACGCCGGTGGCGGGCAGCTATCCGGTGACGGTCACGGCCCGCGATACCGTCACCCAGCTCACCGGTCAGGGTCTGTACACCGTGACTGTCGCCGCGGCGGTGCCGCCCACCGTGAACCCGGCCAGCATCAACGGCCGACCGGGCGTGCCCCTGAGCTTCGCGGCCAGCGTGACCGGCAGCAATCCGGTCACCTACACGCTGAGCGGGGCGCCTGGCGGCATGAGCATCAGCGCCGCGGGCGTGGTGAGCTGGGCCTCGCCGATGCTGGGCACCTACACCGTGACCGTCACCGCCCGTGACACCAGAACCAACCTGAGAGGCCAGGGCGTCTACACGGTGAAGATCGTGCAGGCCGGCCCGGTGATCACCGCCGCGCCGATCAGCGGTGTGTCAGGGCGTACGCTCACCGGCACGATCACCATCACCGACGCCACGGCCACGGCGATCTATGTCTCGATCGGCGGCGTGCCGCTGGGCATGCGATTCTCGGTCAATGGCAGCAGCATCCTGGTGAACTGGCCCAATCCGGTGGTCGGCAGCTACCGGCTCACCGTGACCGCCGTTGACTCGGCCGGTCTGCGCGCGCAGGCCACGGTGCCGGTGACGGTGAGCGCGAAGTAGCGCCGCGCCGCGTTGCGCACGGCGGATGCGATCATCGGTGCTCCGTTCCCGGAGCCGACCATGATCCCTTCCGACACTCGTGGGCCCCGTCGGGCCTTCCTGGCGCTGTGCGCTGGCGCGCTGGCCGCGCCCGCCGCGCTGCGTGCGCAGGCGTGGCCGGAGCGTGCGGTGAAACTGGTGGTGCCGTTTGCGCCGGGGGGCGCCAACGACCTGCTGGCCCGTGCGGCCGCCGAGGGCGCGGCGCGGGTGCTGCGTCAGCCGGTGATCATCGAGAACCGGCCGGGCGCGGGCGGCAATGTCGGCGCGGCCGCGGTGGCGCGCAGCACTCCCGATGGCTACACCTTCCTGGTGAGCGCGGCCGGGGTGATCACCAACCCGCTCATCCGGCGCAGCAATCCCTATCGCGACACCGATCTGGTGCCGGTGGCGATGATCGGCTTTGCGCCCTCGGTGCTGGTGGTTGCGCGGGGCGCGCCCTGGCGCAGCCTCGCCGAACTGGTCGAGGCAAGCCGCCAGGGCCCCGGCCTGCCGTTTGCCACCGCCGGGACCGGCAGCACCCCGCACTTTGTCGCCGAGATGCTCAACACCCATCACGGTGCCCGGCTGATGCCGGTGCCCTTCAAGAGCGGGGCCGAAGGCGCCAATGCGGTGATCGGCGGCCATGTGGCCGCCACCTCGGAGGCAAGCATCGTGGCCCTGCCGCATCTGAAGGAGGGCGGCAAGTTCCGCGCCCTGGCCACCACCTGGTCCCGGCGAATGGCGGTGGCGCCCGAACTGCCGACCGCCATCGAGCAGGGCTTTTCACAACTGCGCATTGCCCACTGGGCCGGTGTGCACGCCCCGGCCGGCGTGCCCGCGCCCATCCTCGACCGGATGGCCGCCGCGATCGACGCCGCCATGACCAGCCGCGAGGTCACCGATCGGCTGTTGCCCCTGGGCATCGAGCCGGTGGGTGGCACGCGCGCGACCTTTGCGGAGTTCGTGAGCGGCGAGCGCGCACGGTTGGCGGCGGTCATCCGCGCCGCGGGGATGAGCGAGGACTGAGCAGGCGCGCCCGCGGTCCTGGCGCCCCGACCGCCCGGTGTGGTGGCTCAGTGCAGCCGCAGCGGCAGCGCCAGCAGCGAGCGATCCACCAGGGTGGGGCTCCAGCGATGGGGCTGGTCGTCGGCGAAGCGCAGGCGCGCAAAGCGCTCCAGCAGCCCACCGAAGGCGGCGCGGGCCTCGGCGCGGGCGAGCGCCGAGCCCAGGCAGAAGTGGATGCCCGCGCCGAACGCGAGATGCGGATTGGGGTCGCGCGCGATGTCCAGCCGCTCGGGTGCCTCGAACACCGCCGGATCCTGGTTGGCCCCCAGGATGCTCAGCCAGAGATGCTGGCCTTCCGCGACCGTGTGGCCGCCGATCTGCATCGGCGCGGCAGGCACCCGGATGAAGGTCTTGGACGGACCGTCGTGGCGAAGGAGCTCCTCGACCGCGGCTGGCAGGCGTGCGGCATCGGTGCGCAAGGCGGCCAGCGAATCAGGGTGCCGCAGCAGCGCGCGCGTGCCCGAGGCGAGCAGCGCCGAGGTGGTGTCATGGCCGGCGAACAGCAGCATGGAGCAGGCGCCCAGGATCTCGGCCTGGGTCCACTGCTCGGCCTGCGACACGCCAAGCAGGTGGCTGAGCACGCTGTCATCGGGCTCGGCGCGCTTGCGCGCCAGGCAGGCGCTGAAGCGGGCGTGGAAGCGGTCGCCGGCGCTGGCCACCGCATCGAGATAGCTCGCGTCACGCGAGGAGGCACCGTAGATCAGCCGGCCGAAATCGCGCGCCCATTGGCGAAGGAACTCGCGCTCCGACAGCGGGACGCCGAGCAGGTCACAGATCACCATCGCGGTGAGCGGCTGGGCGAAGTCGGCCACCAGGTCACAGGGGTCGGGCAGTTCGTCGAGCAGGGTGTCCACATGGCGCTCGATGCGCGGCACCAGGCGTTCGACCATGGCCGGCGTGAAGGCGCGGCGCACCGGATCGCGCAGTCGGGTGTGTTCGGGTGGGTCGCGAAACAGCATCCAGCCATCGAGCAGGCTCATGGCGTGATGCAGCAGACCGGCATGCTGCGCGCCCAGGCGCTGGCGAAAGCTGCCGATGCCCTGCGCGGTGGACAGGCTGCGGTCGAGCAGCAGGCGCCCGACATCGGCGTGCGCGGTGAGGATCCAGACCTTGTGGCGCGGGCTCCAGAACACCGGGTCGTGCTCGCGCAGCCGGCGCAGGAAGCCGTGGGGGTCGGTCACCGCCTCGGGGCTGAGCAGGTTGTCGGGCGGCTGCATGGCGCGCGCCGTGCGCTCAGGGCACCAGCGTGAGGAACAGGAAGGCCGCGAAGATCACCAGGTGGATCGCGCCCTGCAGCATGTTGGTCCGGCCGGTGGCCAGCGTGATGGAGCCCACCACGAAGGTGAGCGTGAGCAGCGCGATGTCCTTGTTCTCGATGCCCAGGGTGAGCGGCAGGCCCAGCCACACCGAGGCCGCGGCCACCACCGGCACGGTGAGCCCGATGCTGGCCATGGCCGAGCCGATGGCGAGGTTCAGGCTGGTCTGCAGGCGGTCGGCCCGCGCGGCCCGCAGCGCGGCCCAGGTCTCGGGCAGCAGCACGATCATCGCGATGAGGATGCCGACCACCGCCTGCGGCGCCTCCCAGCGGGCCACCATCCGCTCGAGCGTGGGCGAGAGCAGCTTGGCCAGGCCCACCACGGCGACCAGCGCCAGCAGCAGCAGGCCGGCACTGGCCCAGGTGGCGCCCAGGGTGGGCGGCGGCGCATGCACGGATTCGTCGTCGGGGCTGGTGGTGGGCAGGAAGTAGTCGCGGTGGCGCACGGTCTGGATGAACACGAAGATCGCCCACAGCGCCAGTGACGACAGGGCGACGAAGACCAGCTGGGAATTGGTGTAGGTGGCCCCGGGAGAGCTGGTGGTGAAGGTGGGGATGATCAGCACCAGCGCCGAGAGCGCCGCCAGCGCGGCCAGGCCCGAGCCGGTGCCCTCGATGCGGAAGCTCTGTTCGCGATGGCGGATGCCGCCTACCAGGATGCACACCCCCACGACCCCGTTGCAGATGATCATCACCGCCGAGTAGACCGTGTCGCGCGGCAC
>CAIZPE010000304.1 GCA_903934795.1 uncultured bacterium
CCGGCCTTGTGTTCGACAAGTCCGTGATGGTGGTCGGACAAAAGTACGACCGCTATCACAGGCTCGTTGCCAAGCTCATCATCGAAGGGCAGGACGCGAACCTCGATATGGTTGCGACGGGGTACGCTTGGCACTACAGGCGCTATGAGCTTGAGCAGTCGCTGGAGGACCGGCTCGCCTACGGCAAAGCCGAGGCCAAAGCCCGAGCTGACCGCAAAGGCTTGTGGACCGACGCTGCGCCTGTTCCTCCTTGGGACTTTCGCCACCGCTGAGATCTCGGGTAGCGCCTGAATTGTCGGCACTGATCAGCCGAGCTTGAAGTGCTCCTGCTGAGCCGCCCATGCCAGCGGGAAGGGCGCCAGCAGTTCCTTGGCGGTCAGGTGGGCGGGGTGCTGCCCTTCCATGATCGCCCCGGTGATGCTGGGCGCCAGGCAGGCCAGGCGTAAGCGCCCGGCCATCACACCTTGCAAAGGCGCGTGATTCGGTTCAGGTCGTCGAGCCCAGAGGCGCCCACCGATGCGGCAACAACTCGTCGATGCGGTTGTTCGGTTGGGTCGGCAGCCGCTCGAGCACATTGCGCAGATAGGCGTACGGGTCATGCCCGTTGAGCCGCGCCGACTGGATCAGGCTCATCACCGCAGCCGCGCGCTGCCCGCCCCTCAGCGAACCGGCGAACAGCCAGTTCGAGCGCCCGAGCGCGATCGGCCGGATACGGTTCTCGATCCAGTTGTTGTCGATGGGCACTGCACCGTCGGTCAGGAACCGGGTGAGTGCGGCCCAGCGCTTGAGGCTGTAGTCGATCGCCTTGGCCATCGCGGTCCCGTCGGTGGCCTTCTGCCGGTGCAGCGTCAGCCACTCGTGCAGCGTGTCGGCGATCAGGCGGGACTTCGATTTGCGCAGCCTCACGCGGTGCTCGGCATCGTGATCCTGGGCCTCGCGCTCGACGTCGTAGAGCGCTCGAAAAAGCTTCAGCGCCTCGCCCGCGAGCGCGCTCTTGTGGTTGGCCCACAACTCGTGGAACTTGCGCCGGGCATGCGCCATGCAGCCGGCTTCGATCACGTCGCCGTCCTTGAACAGCGCCTTGTAGCCCGAGTAGTCGTCGCACACCAGCGTGCCGCACCAGCCGTCGAGGAACGCCTTGGCGTGGCTGCCCGCGCGTCCCTCGGCGAACTCGTACACCACCGCCTTGATCGGATCGAATTGCGTCGTGCCGTAGCTCCAGATGTAGGCCTTGTGCGTCTTGCCCTTGCCGGGCGCGAGCATCGCCACCGGCGTCTCGTCGGCGTGCAGCACGGTGCGCTCGAGCATCGTTTCTCGCAGTGCCTCAACCAACGGATGCAACCGCACCCCGCACACGCCCACCCACTCGCCCAGCGTCGAGCGCGGGATCGCCACGCCCGCACGGGCCAGCATCTGCTCCTGGCGGTACAGCGGTGCGTGGTCGGCGTACTTCGACACCAGCACTTGTGCCAGCAGCCCCGCCGTCGGAATCCCCTTGTCGATCACCGCGGCCGGCACGGGCGCCTGGATCAGCGTCTCGCACTTCGCGCACACCCACTTGCCGCGGATATGGCGCTCCACCGAGAACATCCCCGGCGTGTAGTCGAGTTTCTCGGCGACGTCCTCGCCGATGCGCTTCATCGCGCAGCCGCATCCGCACGTCGTCGATTCCGGCTCGTGGCGGATCTCGCGGCGCGGCAGGCTCGCCGGCAGCGGCATGCGTTTAGGCTGTTCCTTCGTTACCTCGGCCGCAGGCGCGCCGCGCAGCGCGTCGAGCTCGACCTCGATCGCGGCCAGGTCCGCGTCGAGTGTTTCGTCGAACAGCGTCTTCTGCTCGCCCGCGAGCTGCTCGCTGCGCCCGCCGAACTTCCAGCGCTTGAGGATCGCCATCTCGTGCGTGAGTTGGTCGATCTTGAACTGCTTGAGCCGATTGTCGGTGCTCAGCCGCGCAACCTGATCGATCAGCGAAGCCGCGAACGCGCGCACTTCTTCCGCGCTCATCGTTCCTAGTTGATCGACCGTGCTCATGAGCAAGATCGTGCCACAACGCGAAGCCTCGGAACACTGCGCCGATCACGCGACTCGGATCGTCGCGCCGTCTCCGATCCGATGCCATGGCAGCCCGATCACCAGCGCGC
>CAIZPE010000305.1 GCA_903934795.1 uncultured bacterium
GTCGCGCTGATTTCCTACGTCACCTTGGCGTTGTCGGAACGCGTCGTCCTCGTGATCGGGGTCAACGGCATGAACGCCGTTTCCAAGGTGATGGGGCTTCTTGATTCTTTGCATCGGCATCCAGTTTGTCGTGAACGGCGTGCTCGGCGTGGCGACCGATCCACGATAAGTCAAAGCGCAGGGCGGTCAGCATGCCGCCGATCTCGTCATGCACCTCGCGCGCGATCGCCTTGCGCTCCTCCTCGACCACGCTCTGCAGATGCGCCGAGAGCTCGCGCAGCTGCTGCTCCGAGGCCCGCAGCGCCTGCTCGGCGGCAAGCCGCTCCCGGCGCGTGCGCGCGGCGCGCAGCGCGTTGGTGAGCGCCGGTCCGAGCCGTGCGAGCCGCCCCTTGATCAGGTAGTCGTCGGCGCCGTTGCGCATGGCCTCGACTGCCAGGTCTTCGCCGATCGCGCCCGAGACGATCAGAAAGGGCAGGACCTGCCCGCTCTCGCGCAGCACCGCCAGCGCGTCGGTGCTGGAAAAGCGCGGCAGGTGGTGATCGGAGATCACCGCATCCCAGTGGCCGGCATCGAGCGCGGCCTGCATCGAGGCTGCATCCTCGACCCGCTCGCACCGGACATTGAGCCCCTGTCGCCCGAGCGTGGCCACCAGCAGCAGGTAGTCGTCCTCGGAGTCCTCGACCACCAGCAGGCGGATGCAGGTGTCCAGCGGGTAGCGGGCCTCGGCCATCGCCCGTGCCTCAGTGCAGCGGCGTCGCCCCGACGGGGCGCGCCCGGCGGTGGCGGAAGATGGTCTGCATCACCCGCGAGGTGCCGGTGATCACGCCCTCCTGGCCGATGCTGTGGGCATCCTCGATGCCCACATCGAGGGTGACCTCGGCCCCGGCGGCGCGCAGTCCGCGCAAGGCCTGGCGGGCGTGGACCAGCGGCACGATGGTGTCGAGTTCACCGTGGATGAGGTGGATGCTGGCGGCGATGCGCTCGTCGGGGCGGATCGGGCAGGACAGGCGGCTGGCATAGGCGACCACGATATCGGCCAGGCCGGGGTCGGCGCGCAGCGCCTGCAGCGCCACCGTGGATCCCTGCGAGAAGCCTACCAGCACGGTGCGTTGCGGGCCGAAGCCGGTGGCCTGCTGCAGCGCGCGCACCCGCGCGACGGCAGCCCGGGCGGCGCGATCCACCCGCGAGACCCGGTCGGCGGCCACCCCGCTGCTGTCGAACCAGTCATAGCCGCGACCGCCTGCGGCCGGCAGCGGCCCCTGCAGGATGGCGCCCACCGCGCCCGGGAACTTCAGCTGCCAGGCGATCGCCACCGGCGCGAAGTCTTCAGGCTGCGAGCCCGCGCCGTGCAGGAACACCAGCAGCCGGCCTGGCGCGCTGGCCGACAGCGCGGGCAGTTCCAGCCAGAGTTGCTCGCCGGTCTGCCCGGATTGCGGGGCCGCCGTCATGGGGCGAGGGCTCAGAGGAGGTGGCGCCCGACCCACCAGGCCAGCGCCGAGACGAGCGCCGAGGCGGGAATGGTGATCACCCAGGCCCACACGATGTTGCCGGCCAGACCCCAGCGTACTGCCGACACCCGCTGGGCCGCACCCACGCCGATGATGGCGCCGGTGATGGTGTGGGTGGTGGACACCGGGATGCCGAAGCCCGAGGCGAGGAACAGCGTCATGGCGCCCCCGGTCTCGGCGCAGAAGCCGCCGACCGGCTTGAGCTTGGTGATCTTCTGGCCCATGGTCTTGACGATGCGCCAGCCCCCGAACAGCGTGCCGGCGGCGATGGCGGCATAGCAGGAGACGATCACCCAGTTGGGCGGCATCTTGTCCTGGGTGCTGGCCTGTCCGGCGGCGATCAGCAGCAGCCAGATGATGCCCATGGTCTTCTGCGCGTCGTTGCTGCCGTGCCCCAGGCTGTACAGGCCCGAGGAGACGAGCTGCAGGCGCCGGAACCAGCGATCCATCAGCCTTGGGGTGGAGCGAAAGAACAGCCATGACACCGAGAGCATCAGCAGCGCCCCCAGCAGGAAGCCGAGCATGGGTGAGACCAGGATGAAGGCCGCCGTGCGCATCAGCCCCGAGGCCACCAGCGCCCCGGTGCCGGCCTTGGCCAGGGTGGCGCCGATCAGGCCGCCGATGAGGGCATGCGACGAACTGGAGGGAATGCCGTAGTACCAGGTGATGACATTCCAGGTAATGGCACCGACCAGCGCGCCGAACAGCACATAGTGATCGACCACCGTGGGATCGACGATGCCCTTGCCGATGGTGGCCGCCACCTTCAGCTGGAACACGAAGATCGCCAGGAAGTTGAAGAACGCCGCCCAGGCCACCGCCTGGTAGGGCTTGAGCACCCCGGTCGACACCACCGTGGCGATCGAGTTGGCGGCGTCGTGAAAGCCGTTCATGAAGTCGAACGCGAGCGCCAGCACGATCAGCATCGCGAAGACCCAGAAGGCCATGGTGACGGACTGCATGGAGGTTCGCGCGGGTGGGCCGCGCTCAGGCGTTCTCGAGGACCACGCCCTCGATCATGTTGGCCACATCCTCGCACTTGTCGGACACCGCCTCGAGCAGCTCGTAGATGGCCTTGAGCTTGATGAGCTGGCGGACATCGGCCTCGTCGCGGAACAGCTTGGACATCGCCGAGCGCATCACCCGGTCGGCATCGGATTCGAGCCGATCGATCTCCTTGCAGATCTTCAGGATGGCATCGGCGTTTTCCATGCTGGGCAGCAGGCTCACCGCGGTGCGCACCCGGTCGCAGCACATCTGGTTCAGGTCGGCGAGCTGCTGCGCCTCGGGGGTGACCCGCTGCAGGTCGTACAGCATGGCCGACTCGGCGACATCCTGGATCAGGTCGAGGATGTCATCCATCTGCGAGATCAGCTGGTGGATGGTCTCGCGGTCGAAGGGGGTGATGAAGGTCTTGTGCAGCAGCGCCACCGTCTCATGGGTGATCTTGTCGGCCGCCTTCTCGATGATGTCGATGGCGTCGATGCCGCGTTGCCGCGCCTCGACATCGGCGTAGTTGCTCATGAGCGCCGCGAGCTGGCGGCTGCCCTCCACGCAACGCTCGGCGTGCTGGTTGAACAGCTCGAAGAACCGGCCTTCACGGGGCATCAGGTTGCTGAACATGGACTCGCGGAGGTGGGGTGGCGGCGGGGGAACGGCGAGGGCGGCACGAGGCGGCAAAAGGGTAGCAGAAAAGCCCTGCCGCCCGGCGGGGGGGGCCTCAGCGACCGGCACGGCGCAGCACGCAGTCGAGGTAGCGGGCCGAGTCGGGCAGGGTACGGTCGCGCTGCGCGGCCCAGACCACCTCGCCCAGGCAATCGATGATGGCGTGGGCCGCCTCGTGCAGCGACCCCATCCGCGCAGCGAGTCGGGCGTAGGCGTCGCGGATGCCCGGCGGCTGGTCGATCGACACCTGCTCCGAGACCGCCAGGTGCATCGACAGGTGCAGGAAGGGATTCGTGCGGCCACCCTCGGGCGGGTACTCGGCGACGAGCGCGTGCTGGAGACTGGCGAGGTCGTCGTGGTATTCGGGATGCTCCAGCATCCAGTCGAGCGCGATCGACTCCAGCGGCGTCAGCGGCAGCGACTGCCGGTGCTTGGCCCAGGCTTCGCAGAAGAAGCGGCGGACATCATCCTTGGCGGGATTGAACACGGTCGGGCTCGGGAGTCTTGGGGCGGAATCGGCACAGGTCCGAGATCGGGCAGCGCCAGCACTCGGGCTTGCGCGCCTTGCAGACATAGCGGCCATGCAGGATCAGCCAGTGGTGGGCGTGATGGCGGAAGCCCTCGGGCACGACGCGCAGCAGCCTGGCCTCCACCGCCTCCACCGTGCGCCCCGGGGCGAGGCCGGTGCGGTTGGCCACCCGGAAGACATGGGTGTCCACCGGCATGGTCGGCTCGTTGAAGGCCACGTTGAGCACCACGTTGGCGGTCTTGCGCCCCACGCCGGGCAGCGCCTGCAGGGCCTCGAGCGAGCGGGGCACCTCGCCGCCGTGGCGCTCGAGCAGCAGCCGCGCGGTCTGGGCGAGGTGCTTCGCCTTGGCCCGAAACAGGCCAATGGTCTTCAGGTAGGGGATCAGGCCTTCCTCGCCGAGCGCGGCGATCGCCGCCGGGGTGCCGGCCACCGGGAAGAGCAGGCGGGTGACCAGGTTCACGCTGCGGTCGGTGGCCTGGGCCGAAAGCAGCACCGCGGCCAGCAGCTGGAACGGCGTGCCGTACTCGAGCTCGGTCTTCGGCTCGGGGTCGATGGCGCGCAGCCGCTCGAAGGCGATGCGCCGTTCGGCGACCTTCATGGCCCGGTCCGGCTGGCCAGCCGCTCGCGGGCGCGGGCGATCGCGGCCTGCACCACCGCGCGCTGCCGGTCGGTGTGGGCGTCGGCCGGCTCGGCGGCCATGGCGTCGAGCTTGGCCTGCGCCTTCGCGGCGAGCCGCACCTCGTCGTCGTGCTGCAGGCGGGCAAGGCGCCGCGCGCGGTCCTGGTGGCGCTGGCGGGCGGCGTCGGCGTCACGGTCCGACCAGTCGCGGGGCTGCGCCACCATCGTGATGCAATCGACCGGACAGGCCGGCAGGCACAGGTCGCAGCCGCTGCACAGCGCCTCGATCACGGTGTGCATGCGCCGCGCCGCACCGATGATCGCGTCCACCGGGCAGGCGGTGATGCAGCGGGTGCAGCCGATGCACACCGCCGGGTCGATGCGTGCGGTGTGCCAGGCGCGTGGCGTGCCCCGGCTGGCGTCGAGCAGCGGCTCGGCGCGTCCGAGCAGGCGGGCCAGCCGGGCCACGCCGGCCTGGTCACCGGGCGGGCAGCGGTTGATCTCGGCCTCGCCGCGGGCGATCGCCTCGGCATAGGGACGGCAGCCGTCGAAGCCGCACTGCGTGCACTGGGTCTGCGGCAGCAGCGCGTCGATGCGGTCGGCCAGCGTCATGATGGGCGCCGGGGGCGGTAGCCCGACCGGGCTCAGCTTGCCGCGCTGAGCTTGCGCGCGCCGATCCGCTGACGATGGCTGGCGATGAACTCGCGCACCTGGGGGTAGATGAACTCGCGCCAGCGCCGGCCGCTGAAGATGCCGTAGTGGCCAGCACCCTCGGCGGTGAGGTGCTGCTTGTGGATGTCGGCAATACCGGTGCACAGACCGTGGGCGGCCTGGGTCTGGCCCGAGCCGGAGATGTCGTCGAGCTCGCCCTCGATGGTGAACAGGGCCACATTGCGGATGGCTTCCGGTGCGACCCGGATGAGCTCGCCCTCGTGGCGAACCTGCCAGCGGCCCAGCGGCAGCTGATGCTCCTGGAACACGATGCGGATGGTGTCCAGGTAGTACTCGGAGGGCAGGTCGAGCACCGCGTTGTACTCGTCGTAGAAGCGACGGTGCGCGTCGACATCGTCGAGGTCGCCACGCACCAGGTCGAGGTAGTAGTCCCAGTGCGAGGTGGCATGCCGATCGGGGTTCATGGCCAC
>CAIZPE010000306.1 GCA_903934795.1 uncultured bacterium
CGGGTGCCCAATGACGAGATGATCGTCACCATGGCCGTGGAGCGCGAGGGCGCCCAGCCCGGCCAGCCCAATGACCAGGTCAATCGCGAGCTCGCCGAGGCGATCGAGCGAGCCCGCAAGGTGCCCGGCGTGCAGGCGCGGCTTGGTCAGGTGTGGACCCAGCCCACGCAGAACAGCCAGGGCCGCATCACCGGCTACCGGGTGCGGGGCGAGGTGGTGCTCGAATCGCGCAACTTCGGCGATCTCGGTCAACTGGTCGGGGCGCTGGGAACCAGGTTGCAGATGGCCGGGGTGGCGTTTCAGGTGTCAGCTTCGCGCCGGGATGAGGAGCGTGCGCGTCTCATCGACCAGGCCGCTGCGGCCTTCCGTACCAAGGCGCAGGCGGCGGCCCGCGCCTTCGGCATGAACGGCTATGAGCTGCGCACGGTGACGCTGCAGGACGGTTTCGGTCCGCAGCCGCGCTTTCAGCCCGCGCCGATGGCGCTCGCCGACGGCGTCCGTGCGGCGGCCGCGCCGATGCCGGCCGAGGGCGGCGACAGCGAGATCGTGGTCGGGCTTTCGGGTAGCGTGGAGTTGCGCTGAGGGTTGTACCGCGGGCTTGGCCGAAGATGCGCTCTCAGGCCTCGTCCTGCCGTATCCGGCTGACCACGAAGCCGGCGATCGCGATCAGCAGGATGGCGCCACTCTCGTAAAGCAGGATCGAGGGGTCGGTGTCCTTGCCCTGCAGGATGATCAGCCGGCTGAGCGCCGTGATCGCGATGAACAGCGGGATGGTGATGGGAATGCGGCGGCTGCTGTAGAAGGCTCCGAGCATGCCGAGCACCTCGGCATAGATGAACATCAGCAGCAGGTCCTTGAGTTCGACCTTGAGCAGGGCGACCAGCATCGTCACTTCCTGCACCATGGCGATGACCGTGAAGCAGGCGATCAGTGCGAGGAAGACTTTCTCGATGAACTCGATGCTGCGCTTGATGTCCATGGGCGGCTCCTAGGAGGGTGGCGGCTTCGCTGTCGGCGGTTCGAGCGGGCCCCTGATGGCCAGCGTCTCCGTCGGCGCGGCGCCCATCAACCCGGGATCGCGCACCTTTGGCGCGCGTCCATGATCATGTTCGACGATAGGGCAAGTCAGGGTTCTTTGCCACCCTTCGGCTCGAACTCGACGCGCGATATCTCTTCGATGAATCTGCTCTGGACACCCCAGACGGAGGCCGGTGTCGGCGCTCGTGGTGGCGTCCCCGGACGTGGTGTAGAAGCTGAGTGGTAAAGGCGGGCCCTTGCGGGGGTCATCGGTTCGTCCGGTAGGGTTGGAGTTACCAGGCTTCAACCAAACCGAGGAATTGAACCGATGACCGACGACAGGATGGCACTGGCCGAATTGCTTGAGAAGGGGTCCGACGGGGATCTGCTGCGCGAGATGATCGGCTTCATGGCGCAGCGCCTGATGGACGCCGACGTGCAGGGGTTAGTGGGCGCCGCCCCCGGCGAGCGCAGCGAGACGCGCGAGAACTGGCGCAACGGCTACCGCGACCGGACCTGGCATACGCGAGCCGGGACGGTGCCGCTGAAGATCCCGAAGCTGCGTTCGGGGAGCTACTTTCCGGGGTTTCTGGAGCCGAGGCGCTCGTCGGAGAAGGCGATGACGGCGGTGATCCAGGAGGCGTACGTGCAGGGCATCAGCACGCGCTCGGTCGACGAGCTGGTCAAGGCGCTCGGGATGACCGGGATCAGCAAGAGCCAGGTCTCGCGGCTGTGCGAGGAGATCGACGAGCGGGTCGACGAGTTCCTGGGCCGGCCGATCGAGGGCGATTGGCCGTACCTGTGGATCGACGCGACCTACGTGAAGGTGCGCCAGTCGGGGCGGATCGTATCGGTGGCCACGATAATCGCGGTGGCGGTCAACACCGAGGGCCGGCGCGAGGTGCTGGGCATGGCGACGGGGCCGTCCGAGGCCGAGCCGTTCTGGACGGAGTTCCTGCGCTCGCTGATGCGCCGCGGGCTGCGCGGGGTGAGGCTGGTGATCTCGGATGCGCACGAAGGCTTGAAAGCGGCGGTCGCAAAGGTGCTGAACGCGACGTGGCAGCGCTGCCGAGTGCACTTCCTGCGCAACGCGCTGGCCTACGCCAACAAGGGCCAGCGCCAGATGGTGTTCGCGCTGATCAACACGATCTTCGCTCAGGAGTCGGCTGAGCTGGCCCACAAGCAGTGGCGCGTCGTGACGGATCAGCTGCGCGAGAAGTTCCCGAAGCTCGCGACGATGATGGAGGCCGCCGAGAACGAGGTGCTGTCGTTCATGGACTTCCCCAAGGAGCACCGGGTGAAGATCCACAGCACGAACGTGCTCGAGCGTCTGAACGGCGAGATCAAGCGAAGATCCGACGTGGTCGGCATATTCCCGAACGAGCGCGCGATCCGGCGCCTGGTGGGCGCGCTGCTGCTGGAGCAGAACGACGAATACGCGATCCAGAAGCGCTACATGGGGGTGGAGTCGATGGCGCAGCTGAGCGAGAATCCGACCATCAGGTTGCCGGCTGCACCGGCACTGGCCTGATGTAGACGGCGACCCGAGCGGACGAACCGAGCGTCGTTACTGCCCGCCTTCTACACCACGTCCGGGGACATCACCCGGCAACGATCAGGGCAGCGGCGAGGGCCACCTGAGTGACCTCAGCCGGCGCTCCGCGGCTGACGGAAGACAGAACCACGGCGACCGGCATCACCAGCGCAGGGTGGCCGAGGATCGAGAGCGCTCGGGCGGTGGCGGCGCGTGTCCGGCCGATCCTGCGGTCAGGCAGCATGGCTGCCACGCTCAGGCATCAGCGCGCTGCATGGGGGTGCTACGACTCGCCGCGGAGACGCTGAAGGAGCCCATGCACATCGCCCAGCACCCAGAGGTCCCGGACCAGGCCATCCTCGAAGGTGAATACCGGTGCGCCATACCACCACACATGACGACCGGTCGGCGGCACGCCGAGCAGTTCCTTCCTGTGGACGCCATGAAAGCGGAGCTTGCCGAAGACCTGATCGAGTGATCCGCGAAAGGTAAAGTCGGGATGAAAGATGCCGGGTACCAGGCTGGTATCCCCGCGGTTCCACATGTCCTGATAGAAGGTGCGAACAATCGCCTTCTGGTGCGACAGGGGAGCGCCAGAGAAATCGAGGGGCGTGTCGTGCATGGTGGGTGTGATTCTGCTGATGTCTGATGACAGCCGTGTCCTTGGCGGCCTGACCCCGCAACCATCAGC
>CAIZPE010000307.1 GCA_903934795.1 uncultured bacterium
GCCACGGCCCGCGGCGCCACCGGCCGCCGGCGGCGGCAGGGCGTCAACCCGGCCGGCCAGCCAGGCCATGGGCAGGATGGCCAGCGCGATCAGCACGAAGCCGAACACGCCGGCGCGCCAGCCGAAGGCGAGCGAGAGCGACTGTCCGATCGGCGCAGAGATCATGGCGCCGAGCGAGCCCACCGCCGAGACCAGGCCCAGCACCGTGCTGCGCAGCGCCGCGGGCACCGGACGCGAGGCCACGGCATTGGCCATGCCCGAACCGCTGCAGGCCAGGGCCAGCCCGATGAGCAGACCCGCGCCCACCACCACCCCGCCGATGCCGGTGGCAGTGGCCAGCGTGGCCAGACCGAGCACGAAGGACAGGCCGCCAACCATCAGCACCGGGCGAAAGCCGACGCGGGCCGCCCAGGCGCCGGCGAACGGCTGCAGCACGCCCCAGGCGAGGTTCTGGATGGCGATGGCCAGGGTGAAATCGGCCACCGTGATGGACAGGTCACGCACCGCCGGCGGCACGAACAGGCCGATGCTCTGGCGCAGACCCATGATCAGGGTGAGCATCAGCGCGGCGCCGAGCAGAATGGGAGCGACCGGGCGCAGCACGAGCAGGGATTGCATGGACCGATGGTACGCCGCCCGACCGCCCGAGGCGCATGCCGGTGTCACTGCCGCTGGCCCGTGCGGGCGGATGGTGTCGGGCGCTGAAACCCGGCGCGACGACGCTCGTGCAGCGGCCGGCGGAACGAGACGCGCGACGCGGCGCGCCACCGTCGGCCACGGCGCGGCGCCGCGCCGCCGGTGCACCATGCGCGACACACCACCCTCCGGAATCCGCCTCATGAGCGACCGTTTCGAACGCATCGGCTTCATCGGCCTGGGCGTGATGGGCGAGCCCATCTGCCGCAATCTCGCCCGCAAGACCGGCCTGCCGGTGACCGGATTCGATCCCGATCCTGGCCCGCTCGCCCGCCTGGCCGCCGAGGGCGTGAACAGCGCGGCGTCGGTGGCCGAGGTGGCCGCGGCCGCCGATCTGATCTTCCTGTCGCTGCCCTCGGGCGAGGTGGTCGAGGCGGTGTCGCGCCAGCCGCAGGGCCTGCTCGCGCTGGCGAGACCCGGTCAGGTGGTGGTCGATCTCAGCACCTCGGCGGTGGCCATGACCCGGGCCCTGGCCGCCGAGTTTGCGGCCCGTGGCGCGCTGCTGGTCGACGCGCCGGTGGCCCGCACCCGCGCCGCAGCCGAGGCCGGCACGCTGTCGGTGATGGTCGGCGCCGAGCCGGCCGATTTCGAGCGGCTGCGCCCGCTGATCGCCGCCTTCGCCACCGAGATCTCGCTGTGCGGGCCGGTGGGCTGTGGCCAGGTGGTCAAGATCCTGAACAACATGATCCTGTTCGAGACCGTGGTCGCGCTGTCCGAGGCCAAGGCAATCGGTGAGCGCGCCGGCGTACCGGTCGACCGGCTCTTCGAGGTGCTGTCCAAGGGGTCGGCCGACAGCTTCGCGCTGCGCAACCACGGCATGAAGGCGATGGTGCCAGGCGACTTCCCCGAGCGGGCCTTCTCGGTGGCCTATGCCCGCAAGGACCTGCGCTATGCGCTCGAACTGGCCGCCGCCGAGGGCGTGGACGCCAGGGCCGCGCAGCTGGTGGACGCGTGGTTCGGGCGCGCCATCGCGGCCGGCGACGGCGACCGGTATCACCCGGTGATCAGCCGCCTGATCGGGGGCTGATCACCGTCGCGGCGGCATCGGGCCGGTGCAGGCCTCAGCCCGGCGGCTCGTCCAGCGAGCGCAGCCAGCGCAGCTTCTCGCCGATCCGGCTCTCCAGGCCGCGATCGGTGGGCCGGTAGAGCGCGGGCTCGGCCAGGCCCTCGGGCATGTAGTTCGCGCCGGCGGCGTAACCATGCGGCTCGTCATGCGCGTAGCGGTAGTCGCGGCCGTGGCCGAGCGATTTCATCAGCTTCGTGGGCGCATTGCGCAGATGCGGCGGCACCGGGTCGGAACCGTGACGGCCGACGAAGTCGCGGGCCTGGTTGTAGGCCACATAGGCGGCATTCGACTTGGCGGCGCAGGCCAGATAGATGACCGCCTGCGCGAGCGCCAGCTCGCCCTCGGGCGAGCCCAGACGCTCGTAGACCTCGGCCGCATCGAGCGCCAGGCGCAGCGCCCGCGGGTCGGCCAGGCCGATGTCCTCGATCGCCATGCGCACCAGCCGGCGCGCCAGGTAGCGCGGATCGGCGCCGCCATCGAGCATGCGGGTGAGCCAGTAGAGCGAGGCGTCGGGATGCGAGCCGCGCACCGACTTGTGCAGGGCCGAGATCTGGTCGTAGAAGGCGTCGCCGCCCTTGTCGAAGCGGCGCAGGCTCTGCGAGAGCATCTGCTCGAGGGCGGGCACATCCACGCGGGTGATGCCCTGGGTCGCGGCGGTGTCGGCCACCAGTTCGATGGCATTGAGCAGCCGGCGCGCATCGCCGTCAGCCCAGGCCACCAGCCGGTCACGGGCATCGGCGGCCACCGCAGGCGCGGCCTGGCCATCGGCGGCCAGACGGGCTAGCGCACGGTCGAAAAGCACCGTGAGCGCAACGGCATCCACCGGCTGCAGCACATGCACACGGGCGCGCGAGAGCAGCGCCCCATTCACCTCGAAGGACGGGTTCTCGGTGGTGGCGCCCACGAACACGAACAGCCCGCTTTCCACATGCGGCAGAAAGGCATCCTGCTGCGCCTTGTTGAAGCGGTGGACCTCGTCGACGAAGACGATGCTGCGACGGCCCTGCCCGGCCGCCACCTCGGCCTGGGCCACCGCCTCGCGGATGTCCTTCACGCCGCCCAGTACCGCGGAGATGGGGATGAACTGAGCCTCGAAGCCCTCGGCCATCAGCCGGGCGAGCGTGGTCTTGCCCACGCCCGGCGGGCCCCAGAGGATCATGGAATGCGGCCGTCGCGATTCGAAGGCCACCCGCAGCGGCTTGCCCGGCCCGAGCAGATGCGCCTGGCCAACCACCTCATCGAGATGGCGAGGCCGCAGGCGCTCGGCCAGGGGGGCGGCGGGTCCGGGCAGCATCTCAGGCCGCCCGTGGCGCGGCGCGCCCGGTGAGGTGGCCGATGTTCAGCGCGCTGCCGATCAGCAGCAGCTGAAAAGCCGCGATGCCCGCCCACACCAGTCCGAAGCGGCCGGCGTCCATCATCAGGCCGAAGAGCGAGGGGCTCAGCGACATGCCGATGTCCAGGCCGGAGTAGACCATGCCGTAGACCCGACCGGTGGCGCCCGCCGGCGTGGCGCGCTTGACCAGCAGATCACGCGAGGGCCCGGCCAGGCCCATGCCCAGACCCATCAGCGCGAACAGCACCGGCACGGTCCAGGCTGGCCAGTCGGTGAGGCCCACCAGCAGCGCCAGCAAGGCCGAGACGCCGAGCGACACGGCCACCACCTGCGGCGCGCGCTCGGGGCGGGTGAGCAGCATGCCGCCGGCGAGCATGCCCGCCGCGCTGCCCAGCATGAAGACCGTGACGCAGGAGGCCACCCAGCCCACTGGCAGCGCGTGGAGCTGGCGCGCCGCCTCCGGGCCGAAGGTGAGCACGCCACCGAGCGCGGCCGACCACGCGAAGAAGAAGCCGAAGCTCATCCAGACCGCGGGCAGGCGCAGGAAAGCGAAGGTGCCGTCGAGCGCGCCGGAAGCCGGCCGCAGCGGCCCGGCCGAGGAGGCATCGGCGATGGCCGGGGCCGCCCCGGGCGCCGCGCCGCCCACGGGCTGCGGATCAGCCGCACGCGACACACCGCCCACCCCTTGCATGAGCACGCGCCAGCGCCACACCGCAGCGAGCACGGCCAATGCCACCAGCGCCGCGCAGACGAAGGCCGTGCGCCAGCCCAGCCACTGCGCGGTGCCGGCCAGCAGCGCCGGCGCCGCGGCCCAGCCGAGCGAACCGCTCACCCCGTGCACCGCGTAGGCCTTGCCCAGCCGCGTGGGCCCCACCCGGGCATTGAGGATGGAGTAGTCCACCGGATGGAAGGGCGCGTTGCCCACGCCGCAGAGCACCGCGCCGGCCATCAGGCCGGCATAGCCCGAGGCCCCGGCCAGCACCAGCGCGGCCAGCACGAAGGTGGCCAGCGCCGCCATCATCACCGGCCACGCGCCGACGCGATCGACCAGGAAGCCCGACAGCGCCTGCCCCACCGCCGAGACCACGAAGAAGACCGTCACCAGCAGGCCGAGTTCGGCATAGCTCAGCGCGAACGCGTCCTTCAGCCAGGGGAAGAGCGGCGCCAGGGTGAGATGGAAGAAGTGCGAGCTGCCGTGGGCCAGGCCCACCAGCGCGATGGTGGCGCGCTCGCGGCTGGCGTCGCCGGGAGCCGCCGCGCCGATCACCGCCTGGGCGGGCGCCGACATGCCGGCCGCTCAGGTGAGCGCGCCGCGCGCGTCCACCGGCCACACCGCCTCGACCCGGCCGGCGCGATGCGCCACCAGATGGTCATGCAGGTTGACGGTGGGGTCGCAGTGGCCGGGCACCACCTGCAGGGTGTCGCCAAGCCTCAGCGTCGCGCGGGCGCCATCAGCGCTCGGGCGCAGCACCAGATGCTCATCGGAGATCGACACCGCGCGCCAGCCATCGGCCAGCGGCACCGGCAGGCCCGAGTCCACCGAGAAGGCCTTCAGGCCGGCATCGAGCACCACCTGGCCGGGGCGCTCGCTGATCACCTGGCAGTGCAAGGTGAGGGCCTGGCGCAGCGCCGGCGCCTGCGGATCGGGCTGGTTGGCAAAGTAGTCGGCATCCATCAGCACATACGAACCGGGCTGCACCTCGGTGTAGACCCCGGTGGCCGCCTCCAGCGGATAGGTGCCGGTGCCGGCACCGGTGATCACCGGACAGTCATGGCCGGCCGCGCGCAGCGCGTCGCGGGCAGCGGCAGCTGCCGCCGCTGCCGCGGCGATCGCCTCGCGCCGTTCCTCGGGCGTACGCCGGTGCTGGGCGCGGCCGTGATAGGCCTGCAGACCGCGCAGCCGCAGCGCCGGTGCGTGCGCTGCCACCAGCGCCGCCAGCTCGAGCACCGCCGCCTCGCCGATCACACCACAGCGGCCGCCGCCGACATCGACCTCGATCAGCACATCGATGCAGCCGCCCTCCTGAGCCAGCGCGTCGGCCAATGCCCGCACCTGCTGCGGGTGGTCCACGCACACCCCGATCAGCGCCCGTTGCGACAGGCGCGCAAGGCGGCGCAGCTTGCCTGCGCCGATCACCTGGTTGCTGACCAGCACATCCCGGATGCCGCCGGCCACGAAGACCTCGGCCTCGGCCACCTTCTGGCAGCACACGCCCACCGCCCCGGCCGCCACCTGCCGGCGGGCGATCTCCACGCACTTGTGGGCCTTGCCATGGGCACGCAGCGCCAGCCCGCTGGCCGCAACCGACGCGTGCACCGCCCGCAGGTTGGCCTCGAACGCATCGAGATCGAGCATCAGCGCGGGGGTGTCCACGGCGGCGATCGGGTCACCGACCCGGGCGGGTGCCTGCATCTCACTGCTCCACGACATCGGCACCGCGCGGCGCGGTGAACCGGAAGAGATCGGCCTCCAGGCGCGGATTGCGCTCCAGCGCCGAGAACGCGAACACGGTGGTGCGCCCGAACGCATCGCGCACCTCCATCTGCTCGGGCTGGCCGGCGCGCAGGCCGATGAGTATGCGGTCGAAGCCGGCCTCGCGGCTGCGCGGCACCGCCAGCACCCAGTCGAGGCCGTCACGCGCACCGCTCTCGCTCAGCGTGAAGGCGCGGTCGAGCTCCGGGCCGCCGAAGAGCAGCGCGGCCGGGCTGGCGCCCACCGCGTCGCCCAGCCGACGCACCGTGACCTGGTTGAGGTCGCGATCGAGGAAGTGCAGCTTCTCGCCGTCGGCGACCAGCAGCTGGTCATAGGGTTTGCGCACTTCCCATCGGAAGCGGCCGGGCCGCTGGAAGGCGAACACCCCGGTGACCGTCTCGACGCCGCCGCCACTGCGCGCGGTGCGCTGGGTGAAGGCGCCGCGCGCCGACTGCGTGCCCGCGATGAAGGCGCGCAACTGGGTGAGTGCGTTGTCGGCCGCCGCAGCGCGCCCGGCCGCGAAGGTGGCCAGGCCGGCTGCCAGACCGGCGAGCAGGCGGCGCCGCGCGCGCAGGAGCCGGGCCATGGCCTCAGGACTCGTCGCGTTTGGGAACGAGGATGTCGCGGTTGCCGTTGGTGGCCATGGCCGAGACGAGGCCGGCCTTCTCCATCTGCTCAAGCAGACGGGCGGCGCGGTTGTAGCCGATGCGCAGGTGCCGCTGCACCAGCGAGATGGAGGCACGCTTGTGCTGCACCACCACCGCCACCGCCTGGTCGTACATGGCATCGGACTCGCCATCGACGCCGGCCTCCGACAGGGTCTGCTGCAGGCCGCCGAAGCCGACCGCGCTGCCGGTGTCGGCCTCGGCGGGCACGCCGCCCTCGAGCACGCCCTCGACATACTGCGGCTCGCCCAGCGACTTCCAGTGCGCGACCACCTTCTGCACCTCCTCGTCGCTGACGAAGGCGCCATGCACGCGCACCGGCACGCCACCACCGGGCATGAGGTAGAGCATGTCGCCCTGGCCGAGCAGCGACTCGGCGCCCATCTGGTCAAGGATGGTGCGCGAGTCGATCTTGGAGGACACCTGGAAGGCGATGCGGGTGGGGATGTTGGCCTTGATCAGGCCGGTGATGACATCGACCGAGGGCCGCTGGGTGGCCAGGATGAGGTGGATGCCGGCGGCGCGCGCCTTCTGGGCAAGCCGGGCGATGAGTTCCTCGACCTTCTTGCCGACCACCATCATCAGATCGGCCAGTTCGTCGATCACGACCACGATCTGCGGCAACCGGCCGAGCGGCTCGGGCGCGTCGGGCGTGAGCGAGAAGGGATTGGGGATGGGTGTCTCGCGCTTCTCGGCCTCGGCGATGCGCGCGTTGTAGCCCGAGAGGTTGCGCACGCCGAGCTTGCTCAGCAGGCGGTAGCGACGCTCCATCTCGGCCACGCACCAGTTGAGCGCGTTGCCGGCGTGCTTCATGTCGGTGACCACCGGCGCGAGCAGATGCGGAATGCCCTCGTAGGAGCTCATCTCGAGCATCTTCGGGTCGATGAGGATCATCCGCACATCGGAGGGGTCGCTCTTGTAGAGCAGCGACAGCAGCATGGCGTTGATGCCCACCGACTTGCCCGAGCCGGTGGTGCCGGCCACCAGCAGGTGCGGCATGCGGGCGAGGTCGGCGCACACCGGATGGCCGGCGATGTCCTTGCCCAGCGCCAGCGTGACTGCCGAGGTGTTCTCGGCATAGACCTGCGAGCCGAGGATCTCGGAGAGCCGCACCGGCTGGCGTCGCGGATTGGGCAGTTCCAGGCCCATGAGGTTCTTGCCCGGGATGGTCTCGACCACGCGCAGCGACACCAGCGAGAGCGCGCGGGCCAGGTCCTTGGCCAGGTTGACCACCTGACTTCCCTTGACCCCGGTGGCCGGCTCGATCTCGTAGCGGGTGATCACCGGGCCGGGATAGGCGGCTACCACGCGCGCGGCGACATTGAAGTCGGCGAGCTTCTTCTCGATGAGCCGCGAGGTGTATTCGAGCGTATCGGCCGGCACCGACTCCTGCAGCACCGGCGGCGGGTCGAGCAGCGAGAGCGCCGGCAGCTGGGTGTCGGCCGGCAGGTCGAAGAAGAGCGGCACCTGACGCTCGGCGCTGGCGCGCACCGAGGGTTCGATCGGCGGCGCGGCGGGCTCGATGCGCACCGGCTCGGGGTCTTCCTGGATGATGCGGCGCAGCTCCTCGACCTGCTCCTCGCGGGCTTCGGCGGCCACCTCGCCGATGCGCCGGTCGCGGCGTGCCGCGATCGCACCGGCCGCGCGCAGCCAGGCGGTCTCGAGCACCGTGCCCACCGACTCGGCCGCCTGGATCCAGGACAGCCCGGTCCAGAGACTGAGGCCGGTGGCGATCATGGCCAGCAGCAGCAGGGTGCCACCGACCGCGCCGAGATGCGTGATCACCGGATCGCCGAGCAGTCGCCCGAAGAGCCCGCCCGGGGCGAGCGGCAAGGCCATCGTCAGGGAATGCAGCCGCACCGACTCGAGCGAGGCGCAGCCCAGCAGCAGCAGCAGAAAGC
>CAIZPE010000308.1 GCA_903934795.1 uncultured bacterium
CGTCCACATCCAGCAATAGTCCTGCACCACGGTCACGTTCAGCGTGTCGCGGCCACTGCTGACCTGTGCCTGCTTGGCCGGGAACACCGCCTCCTTGCCCACGTGGTAATGGATGTTGAAGTCCACCGGCGCGCCCGCAGTGAATTTCCAGCGAACGCCCTCCCCCACGACCAGCTTGCCGCAGACCTCGACGAACTTGCCCGCTGCGATCTGCACCTCGTGCGCGAAACGGCCGTCGGGCGACCACGCGATGTCCACGATGTGACTCGCGGCCAGCGCGCCGCCGCAGAACGTGGCTGCAGCCCATGCCACGCAGATTCGGATGTTCTTGATGTTCTTGATGTTCATGGCTGTGAAGCGAGGGTCGGTCGGATCGTGCATCGGGTCTGAGCAAAGCCGAGGGCCCGGCCGATCGAGGGCCGAGCCTGCACGACCTACTGGGCCATCTGCATCTCGGTGACGGTGAACTTGCCAGCGTCGTTGATGGCTTTGAACTTGATCTTGTCGCCGGCCTTGAGCTTGTCAAGCATCGCCTTGTCCTTGACGACGAACACCATCGTCATCGCCGGCATGTCCAGGCTCTTGATGTCGGCATGCTTGAGGGTCAGCTTGCCGCCCTCCTTGTCGACCTTGCGCACCTCGCCATCGGTCATGTCGCCCGTGGCTGCCTGTGCAGTCGCATTACCGTGGGCGCCGTGCGATCCGTGGTCCTTCGAGGCCCACGCCGGCATCGCGGCGGCGGCTGAGAGCACCAGAGCCAGACCGGCGGTACGGAAGAAGTGCTGTGGGTGGTTCATGAACGTTCCTTTGACTTGAAGTAACTATTGAAGACCTGGGTGCTGCCATCGCGGGCGATGAGTAACACGTCGTAAGGGTCCTGCTGATTGTCGAAAGCAGGACCATCCATACCTGGGGAGCCGACCGGCATACCTGGCACGGCCAGGCCGATCGCCTCGGGGCGCTCTTTCAGCAGCCGTTGGATGTCGGCTGCGGGCACATGCCCCTCGATGGCGTAGCGGCCGACCCAAGCCGTGTGGCAGGAGCCGAGCTTGGTAGGCACCTTGAGCCGCGCACGGGCAGCGGTGTTGCCGACATCGTTGACCTTGACCCGGAAGCCGTTGGCTTCGAGGTGGGTCACCCAGTCCTTGCAGCAGCCGCAGGTCGGGCTCTTCCAGACCTCGACGAGCACCGCTTGGCCCTGTGCCCGCAGCACGGCAGGCACAGACGCCAAGCCGGCTGCGCCCAGCAGCGAAACCAGGGCACGGCGCCTGTTCAGGCAACTCATGCCTTGCCCGCCGGCGCGACCATGATCGTGCCCACCATGCCGCCCTGGTAGTGGCCGGCGATCAGGCAGGCAAACTCGAACTGGCCAGCGCGGTTGAAGGTCCAGATGATCTCGCCGGTCTTGCCGGGTGGCACATGCGCCATGTAGGGCTCGTCGTGCTCCATGTTCGGATGCTTGACCATCATCTCGGCATGTTTGGCGTTCTCGGCCTTCGTGCCGATGACGAACTCGTGCATCACCTTGCCGGTGTTGCGGACCACGAACTTCACCGTCTCGCCCTGACGCACCTCGATGCGCTCCGGCGTGAAGCGCATGTTGTCGGCCATGCCGACCTCGATGCTGCGCTTGGCGCTCTTGGCATCGCCAGCGATGCCCCATTCCTTCTGTTCCTTGACGACGGGGCCCGTCTTGGGGGCGTGCGGCTTGTCGGTGTGGGCGCGGGCGGGCGCGACCAGCAAAGGCAGCGCAGCGGCAGCGGTGGCTGCCGCCATCCGCGTGATGACGGAGCGGCGGGCGAGCGAGCGTGTGATGGAGTAATTCATGAGCGTTTCCTTGACGTGTTGCGATCAAAAGGGGCAGTGGGTCGTGTCCGTGCGGCGATCTCTGCGGACTCTCAGTGGCCCGAGTGGCCACCGGCCGGCTTGCGCACCTTGACCTCGATGTCCTGGGTCGGCTTGGCCACCGGCGGCATCGAGCCAGGTCCTGGGCTGGCCTCGGCCTTGAAACGCGCCGGGTCGGGCAAGGCACCGGTGAACTCGTAGGCCACGGTGCCGGGCGGGTGCTGGTACCAGCCCGGGTCGGTGTAGTCGCCGCGCTTCTGGTCCTTGCGCACCTTCACCACGCTGAACATGCCGCCCATGCCGACCGCGCCGAAGGGGCCCTGGCCGGCCATCATCGCGGCGGTGTTGTCGGGCAGCGGCATCTCCATCTCCGTCATGTCCTTCATCCCGCGCTCGCCCATCACCATGTAGTCGGGGATCAGCTTCGTGATCTGCTTGGCGACACCGCGGTGGTCCACACCGATCATGGTGGGCACGTCGTGGCCCATCGCGTTCATCGTGTGGTGGCTCTTGTGGCAGTGGAAGGCCCAGTCGCCCTCCTCGTCGGCGAGGAAATCCATCTGCCGCATCTGCCCCACCGCGATGTCGGCCGTCACCTCGTACTGGCGCGTGCTCTTGGGCGTCGGGCCGCCATCGGTGCCGGTGATCAGGAACTCGTGGCCGTGCAGGTGGATCGGGTGGTTGGTCATCGTCAGGTTGCCGACGCGGATGCGCACCTTGTCCATGTGCCGCACCACCAGCGGGTCGATTCCGGGGAAGATGCGGCTGTTCCAGCTCCACAGGTTGAAGTCGAGCATCGTCATGATCTTTGGCGTGGCAGCGCCAGGATCGATGTCGTAGGCGTTGAGCAGGAAGCAGAA
>CAIZPE010000309.1 GCA_903934795.1 uncultured bacterium
CCCTACACGCAGATTCACGCCCTGCTGCAGGCGCCCCGGCCGCAGGCCACCGTGCAGATGTGGGCCCGCCTGGGGCACGCCCCGGCGGTGGGGCCCTCACCGCGCCGGGGGGTGCAGGCACATGTGGTGAGCTAGAGGAAATTGGACTGGAAGATGCATATAGTGCAAATACAGTTGCACAAAAAACATCTCGCAAGGAAAATTCGCCGCATGAGGGTCTCCAAAGAAGAGCTCATGGGCGTTCTCGCCCAGTTCAATCCCTGGTGGCGGGGTGAGGCCCTCGCTGACCTGTCCCGGTGGCGGCGTGCGGCCTTCCGAGAGCTGCACGCGTGGATGACCGAGCCGCCGGCAGCTCGGGCGGGGCTGCTCTCGGGCGCCCGGCAGATCGGCAAGACCACGCTGATGCTGCAGTCGGTGGAGATGCTGCTGCGCACCGGCGTACCGGCCGGCAACATCCTCTACGCCACCTTCGATCACCCGCTCCTCAAGCTGGCTGGCATCGACGCCGTGATCGAGGCCTGGCGCGCACGCGAGCCCAGGGCCGAGGGGCTGGAATACCTTTTCCTGGACGAGGCACAGTTCATCCACCGGAACGGCCAGACCCTGGGCACCTGGGTCAAGCATCAGGTGGACTTCCGCAAAGACCGGCGCATCGCCTTCACCGGTTCGGCCATGCCGCTGGTCGAGGCAGGCCAGGAGTCCGGCGTAGGCCGCTGGCACACCATCCGGCTGACCACCCTGTCGTTCTACGAGTACCTGCGGATCAAGCAGGTCTCGCTGCCGGAATTGCCCTCGCTGCGCAGCCTGCGCGACCTGTTCGATTGGGCCCCCGCCGACTTTTACCGCACCGCCGACGCCGCCAGCGCCCATGTCGGCCACTTCCACGAGTACCTGGTGCGCGGCGGCTTCCCGCAGACCGCACAGATGGACAGCATCACGCAGGCGCAGCGGCTGCTGCGCGAGGACATCATCGACAAGGTGCTCAAGCGCGACATGACGGCGCTCTTCGGCGTGCGCCGCGTGCTGGATCTGGAGCACACCTTCCTTTACCTGTGCCTGCACGATGGCGGGCTACTGGACATGGCTGACCTGTGCGCCAACCTCGAGGTCAAGCGCCCCACGGCGCAGCACTTCATCGCGCTGCTGGAGGCCACGCACCTCATCTACCGACTGCCGCCCTTCGGATACGGCAAGGAGGTGCTGCGCGCCCGCTACAAGGTGTACCTGGCTGACGCCGCCATCGCGCCGGCTGTGATGCTCAAAGGCAAGGCCATCCTGGACGACCCCGCCGCGTTGGGCGTGGCCACTGAAACAGCCGTGTTCAAGCATCTGTTCGCGCGCTACTACGCGCAGAACGTGCGCTTCTCGTACTGGCGCGGCAAGCGCAACCACGAGGTGGACCTGTTGGCCGAGGTGGGCGGCGAGATGATCCCCTTCGAAGTGAAGTACCGCACCCAGCACACCGGCGCCCGCGAACTGAAAGGACTGATCGAGCTGTGCCAGGCCAGACGCATCGCGCGCGGCTATGTGATCACCAAGTCGCTCGACGACTTCGGGCCGATGCCCGGCCTGTCCGCCGCGGTGCCCAGGGCGGGGCCGACTGTGTCCGCAGCGGCCGCGCAGATCATACGCATTCCGGCGCCGCTGCTCTGCTACTGGATGGGGGCAAGCGAAGCGGCCGCCGAGGCAAAGGCCGATTGAGCATCTGACGCGCACGGCGGCAGCGTTGTTCGCGCGGGCCAAGAGCCCCAACGCATCTTCGCGGTATGCAACCGCCTTCAAGGCTTACGGCTGCCCCGCAATCTCCCCCAGCACCGGCCTGAGATAGCCCAGGAACCGCTCCGGATCTTCGCTCATGGGGAAGTGCCCCAGCCCGCTCATGATGGTGGCCCTGGCGCCCGGCACGCTGGCGGCCACGGCCAGCGTCTCGGCCGGCGTGCAGGAGTAGTCGTACTCGCCGGTGAGCAGGTAGAGCGGGCAGCGGCGCGTGTCGATGCCGGCCACCTTGCCGCGAATGTCGCCGTCTACCTTGTAGAAGTACAGGTCGCCCTTGAACACCCCCGGGCCGCCCTGCATGTAGTGCCACAGCGTCTCCCAGCGCTCGGCCAGCGGCGCCTGCGGCCCCACCAGCCCTGAGACCACGCCCGCGCACACCTCGCCGCCATGGGCGTCGGGGTGGTGCAGCCAGGTGGTGTCGTAGTACGGATCGACATGCGCGCCAGCCTGCAGGCCGATGGCCGCGCGAAAACGCTCGGGATGCGACAGCGCCAGCTGCAGCACCAGCCGCCCGCCGATGGAGCAGCCCATGACCACCGGCCGCGCCAGGGCCAGCGCATCAGACACCGCCAGCACCTGCGCCACATAGCCCGCCGTGGTGAGCCGGTACTCCGCGTTCTGCCAGCCCGCGGGCGGCGACGACTTGCCGTGCCAGGGCATGTCAAAGGCGATGACCCGATAGCGCGACAGCACCTCGGGGTCAGTCATCACGCCGCGCCACTGCCGGGTGTCGGCCCCCGCGGTGTGCAGGCACAGCAGCGGGATGCCCTGCCCCGCCTCCTCCACATACACCCGGTGCGGCACACCCTCGATGCTCAGCCGCAGATAGCGGCCGGTGATGGGGTCGAAGGCGGGATCGGGCATGGGGCGGTCCTGGGGTGAACAGCGTTTGGCGAGTATAGCTCGGCGCTTGACCACCGGACCATTAACGGTCTATCTTTGGTCCACCCCAGGAAGGCATCCCCATGCGCTACTCAACACGCGTCAAGCCCATCAGCTACCTGAAAGCCAATGCGGCAGAGGTCCTGACCGAACTGGCCGAAGTCCGCG
>CAIZPE010000310.1 GCA_903934795.1 uncultured bacterium
ACCCCTGTTACAACCGTGAAAGGGTCGTGTCCTAGGCCTCTAGACGAACGGGACAAGGTCTCTTGGTGGAGGTAAGCGGGATCGAACCGCTGACCTCTTGCATGCCATGCAAGCGCTCTCCCAGCTGAGCTATACCCCCGAAGAGCCTTCGAGTATAGAACCTTCGGGCATGCGTGTAAAGTTGGATCTTCCTGTCCGACTTTCTGGCCGCACCATGACCGCACAGCTTCTCGATGGCGCCGCCCTGGCGCAACGCATTCGTGCCGAGGTGGCCGAGCAGGCCGCACGGTTGACCCGGCAAGGCACGCCCCCGGGGCTGGCGGTGCTGCTGGTGGGCGATGACCCGGCTTCGGCGGTGTATGTGAAGCACAAGGTGAAGGACTGCGAAGAGGCGGGCCTGCGATCGGTCCTGCAGCGGTTGCCTGCGGACACCACCGAGGCCGATCTGCTCGCGCGCATCCGGGCGCTGAACGCAGACTCCTCGATCCACGGCATCCTGGTGCAGTTGCCGCTGCCGCCGCATCTCGACGCCCAGCGGGTGATCGAGACCATCTCGCCGCTGAAGGATGTCGATGGCTTCCATGTGGCCAGCGCCGGTGCCCTCATGACCGGGCAGCCCGGTTTCGTGCCCTGCACGCCACTGGGCGTGATGAAGCTGCTCGACCACGCCGGCGTGGACCTCGCCGGTGCCGAGGCGGTGGTGGTCGGGCGCAGCAACATCGTGGGCAAGCCGCAGGCGATGCTGCTGTTGCAGGCGAGCGCCACCGTCACCATCTGCCATAGCCGCACCCGGGATCTCGCCGCGCACTGCCGTCGTGCCGATGTGCTGGTGGTGGCCGCCGGACGTGCCCGCATGGTCACCGGCGACATGATCAAGCCCGGCGCAGTGGTGATCGATGTCGGCATGAACCGCATCCCGGACGGCCCGCAGGCTGGCCGGCTGTGCGGTGATGTGGACTTCGACAGCGCCGCGGCGGTCGCCGGCGCGATCACTCCGGTGCCGGGCGGCGTAGGGCCGATGACCCGCGCCATGCTGCTCGTCAACACCCTGGAGGCGGCCCGCCGGGCCGTCACCCGCTGAGCTCTTTTCGCTGACCTCTTTTCGCTGAAGGCGCCTGCACCATGTCCGATCTGAACCCGCTGCTCGATTTCTCCGGCCTGCCGCGCTTCGAGCGCTTCCAGCCGGAGCATGTCGGTCCGGCGCTCGACATCCTGCTCGCCGAGGCCCGGGACACCGTCGAGGCCCTGACCCGCCCCGGCACGCCCGCCACCTGGGAGGGCTTCGTGGTGCCGATCGAGAACGCCACCGAGCGGCTCTCGCGTGCCTGGAGCCTGGTGGGACACCTTTGCAGCGTGGCCGACACGCCGCCGCTGCGCGCCGCGTTCAATGAGAACCTCCCGCGGGTCACGCAGTTCTGGACTGAGCTCGGCCAGAACCGGGCGCTCTACCAGCAATACCAGGCGCTGCGCGAGAGCAGCGGCTACGCCGCGCTCGGCCCCGCACGGCAACGGGCCGTGGACCTTGCGCTGCAGGGCTTTCGCCTGGGCGGGGTAGAGCTGGTCTCGCCGGCGCGCGAGCGTTACCTGGCCATCTCGGAGCGCCACGCCGCGATCGCGCAGAAGTTCTCGGAAAATGTGCTCGACGCCACCGACGCCTTCGAGCTGCGGGTAACCGATCCCGCCGAGGTGGCGGGCCTGCCGCCCGACGCCCTGCAGGCGGCGCGCGAAGCCGCGCAGGCCGCGGGCGCCGAGGGCTGGAAGTTCAGCCTGCAGTTCCCCTCGTACATGCCGGTGATGCAGTACGCGAGCCATCGGCCGCTGCGCGAGGCACTCTACCGGGCCTACGTGACCCGGGCCTGCGCCGAGGCCGCCGCGCCGGCCGACCCGCAGGCGCGCAGCGCGCTCGACAACACCCCGATCATCGCCGAGTTGCTGGCGCTTCGCCACGAGGAGGCCCAGCTGCTCGGCTATGGCAGCTACGCCGAGGTGTCGCTGGTGCCGAAGATGGCGCAGTCGCCCGCCGAGGTGATCGGATTCCTGCGCGACCTGGCGGCGCGGGCCCGGCCCTTCGCCCTGCGCGACCTGGACGAGATGCGACGCTTCGCCGCCGAGGAACTCGGTCTGACCGAACTGCAGCCCTGGGACACCGCCTTCGCCTCGGAGCGCCTCAAGGAGCGCCGCTACGCATTCTCCGACCAGACCGTGAAGCAGTACTTCCAGCTGCCGCGGGTGCTCAGCGGCCTGTTCGCGCAGATCGAGCGCCTGTTCGGCGTGACGGTGCGCGAGGACACCGCCGCGGGCTGGCATCCCGATGTGCGCTTTCATCGCATCGAGCGGGATGGCCAGCTGCTCGGCCAGTTCTACCTCGACCTCTACGCCCGGCAGGGCAAGCGGCCGGGCGCCTGGATGGACGACGCCCGTGGCCGTCGTCGCCTCGGCACGGGCCTGCAGACCCCCGTGGCCTACCTGACCTGCAACTTCCAGGCACCCGTGGGCGGCCAGCCCGCCACGCTCACCCATGATGATGTGGTCACCCTCTTCCACGAGTTCGGCCACGGGCTGCATCACCTGCTCACCCAGGTGGAAGACCTTTCGGTCTCGGGCATCAGCGGGGTGGAATGGGACGCGGTGGAGCTGCCCAGCCAGTTCATGGAGAACTTCTGCTGGGAGTGGCCGGTGGTGCAGGCCATGAGCGCCCATGTGGAGAGCGGCGAACCCCTGCCACGCGAGCTGTTCGACCGGATGGTGGCGGCGCGCAACTTCCAGAGCGGCCTGCAGACCCTGCGCCAGATCGAGTTCGCGCTCTTCGACATGCGCCTGCATGCCGAGTACCAGCCGCACTCGCCGGTGCCGGTGCAGGCCGTGCTCGACGCGGTACGCGCCGAGGTAGCCGTGCTCATGCCGCCGGCGTTCAACCGCTTTCAGAACACCTTCTCGCACATCTTCGCCGGCGGCTACAGCGCGGGCTACTACAGCTACAAGTGGGCCGAGGTGCTCTCGGCGGACGCCTATGCCGCCTTCGAGGAGGCGCAGGCCGGCGGCGGCGGCGAGCAGGCCGCCATGCAGGCCGGGCGCCGGTTCCTGGCGGAGGTGCTTGCCGTGGGCGGCAGCCGACCGGCCATCGCCTCGTTCCGGGCGTTTCGCGGCCGCGAGCCGCGCATCGACGCCCTGCTGCGACACAATGGGATGGTCGAGGAAACCATCCATGAGACCCAAACCGCCTGAGCTCCTGATCGCCCTGGGCCTGCTGTTCAGCCTGTTCGCGCCCCTGTCGGCTTCTGCGGGGCCGTACAAGTGGCAGGACGAGAGCGGCCGGGTGGTCTATGGCGATCGCCCGCCGCACATGGATGCCAAGCAGCTCAGCGGCGGCGCGTTCATCGCGCCTCGCGAACAGGCCAGCTCCGCGGGCGAGAGCCAGCCCCTGCCGGCCGCGCTGCGCCCGCTGGTGGCCCGCAATCCGGTGGTCCTGTACTCGAGCCGCAACTGCGAGCCCTGCCGCGTGGCCCGGGAGCACCTGACCGGACGCGGCGTCCCCTTCGCCGAAAAGACACTCGGCACCGAGGCCGATGTGGCCGCCTTCAAGGCACTGGGCTTCACCGAGATGACCGTGCCCACCGTGAGCGTGGGTGCGGAGCGACTGATCGGCTTCGAGGCCACCTCCTGGAACCGCGCGCTCGATGTGGCGGGTTATCCCGCCCGCTCGCTGCTGCCGGCCAACTGGACGCAGCCCAAGGCCGAGCCGCTCGCGCCGGCCGTGCCGGTTGCGCCCGTCGCGCGACCGCCAGGCGGTCAGGTGGTCGAACGGCCGGTACGCGATCCGGCCCGGGAAGAGCCGCCGGCCGCAGCACTCATCCAGGCACCGAACAGCGCACGCGACCGCGGATTCCGCTTCTGACCGGGCCTGCCCGGGCACATCGGGACACCCTGGCAGAGGCCAGACGGCCTCAGCCCGCCGAACCTGCCGGCAGCGCGTACTGCCGGTAATCCGGTTCGAGTTCCAGTCGCATCGACACCAGAAAACGGCCCACGCACACATAGAAGCTCGCCGTGAGCGTGAGCTCGACGATGCCGGCATGGTCGAAATGCGGCGCCAGCGCGGCCAGACACTCGGGACTCGCGCCGGGGCCGCGGGTGACCTCCTCGGCCAGTTGGAGCACGGCCCGCTCCTCGTCGCTGAAGAGCGGCGAGTTCCGCCAGTCGGCGATGGCATCGATCTTGGCCTGCGGCACGCCCGCTGCCAGGGCCATGGGCACATGGTGAGCCCACTCGTAGGCCACCGCACCCACCTGCGCGCCGCGCAGGATGAGCAGTTCGCGGATCGCGCGCGAGGTGCGTGCGTTGAGCCGCAGGGGCCAGGCGAAGTCGATCCAGGCGCGCAGCATGGCCGGCGAGTTGCCCATCACGCGATAGAGATCGGGCACCTCGATGCCGCGACCGCGCACCTCGGCAAAGATGGCCTGCAGGGCCGAATCGGCGGGCTGCAGGGGAACCATGGGGACCGCTGTCATCGGAACACTCCTCGAAGAGGCCGGCGCGTCAGCCGCGCTGGCCGTTGCTGGGTGGCACGGCGAGACGGCCCGAGCCGGCGGTGGCCCCCGCGTCCACCGGCAGGACGATACCGGTGACCCAGCGGGCCTCGTCGCTGACCAGATAGAGCACACCGTGGCCGACATCCCAGCCGGTGCCCTCGGTGCCGAGCAGCGAACGCTGGCGACGCGCCTCACGCATCTCGGGGGACATGCCGCGTGACCAGACCATGGGCGTGTAGACCATGCCGGGCGCCATGCAGTTCACGCGGATGCCCTCGTGACCGTGATGCGCCGCCATGGCGCGGGTCATGTTGACCACCGCGCCCTTGGAGGTGGGATAGAGCAGGCTGGGATGACCACCGCGCAGGCCGGCCACCGAGGCGACATTGACGATCGCGCCGCCGCCGGCCTTGCGCATCTCGGGGATGGCGTGCTTGGCCATCAGCATCATCGAGGTGACATTGACCAGCAGGCCATGGTTCCAGGCGGCGAGATCCACCTCGACCGCATCGCCGGGTGGGCCACCGATACCGACATTGTTGACCAGGATGTCCAGGCGGCCCCAGGCCTGCACCGTGCGCGACACCGCCTGGGCGCAGGCCTGCGGATCGGTGACATCGGCGAGGACGACGAGGCTTTCGTTACCCTCGGCGGCGATCATCTCGTGGGTGCGCTCGGCCCACTGCGGCACGGCATCGATCAGCGCCACGCGGGCACCATGCCGGGCCATCAGGATGGCCGCCGCACGACCATTGCCGATGCCGTCCTCGCGCGATCCGGCGCCGGTGACGATGGCCACCCGCCCGGCGAGGCGGGCCGCGCCAGGCGCGGCGGCAGGGGAGTCGGTCATGCGGGACCTCCACGGGGAGCGGGAACGCAGGCACCTTACCGGAAGCCGCCGAGGGCGGGCGGCCGGCAACGCGGTCTCGCCCAGGCCCGAGCCGGATACCGGAACCGCGAGCCGTGCCGGCAGGCCGTCCGGCGGGTGCCACAATGCGCAGGCGCCACCGTCCGGAACACCTGCCAGCCGGCAGGGTTCGCGGATGGGCGACGATGCAGCGGAGCACACCATGAACCCCGTCGACGAGTCGCCCCAGCCCGCCCACGAGCATCGCGCCATCGGCCGGACCGGTCCGGGCCGCGGTGATGCATGGGTTCAGGCCTCCCGGATCGGGCGCGCGCCAGGCGGCCCGCTCGCCCGGGCCTGCGCCCTGCTGCTGCTGGCCGGTCTGGGTGCCTGCGCCAACCCGCCATCGGCCACCGACTCTGCCGGCGCCGCACTGCCCCCGGTGCAGGCGGTGGCCGCCGTTGATCTCGAGCGCTACCGCGGGCGCTGGTACGAGATCGCGGCCTATCCGATGTTCTTTCAGCGGCAGTGCCAGGGCGACACCACCGCCGAGTACGCGCCCACCCCGGACGGCGAGCTCACCGTGCTCAACCGCTGCCGCAGCGCCGAGGGCTTCGCCCAGGCGCGCGGTCGGGCCTGGGCGGTGAGCGGCTCGGGCAATGCGCGGCTCAAGGTCTCCTTCTTCTGGCCGTTTCGCGCCGACTACTGGGTGATCGGGCTCGACGAGGACTACCGCTGGGCGGTGGTGGGCGAGCCCGGCCGCCGCTACCTGTGGGTGCTGTCGCGCACACCCGAGCTGCCCCCGGCGCAGCTCGAGCGCGCGCTGACCGCTGCCCGCGCCCAGGGCTACCGGCTGGAGCCGCTGGTCTACACCCGCCAGGGTTCGGGTTCCGCCCCGACCCGCTGACCGAACCCACCGCCCCGAAAGGACCCGATCATGGCCGACGCCACCCCGGACAGCCGTGCCCTGCTCGATGACCTCCACGCCAAGCGCGCCAGCCTGCTCGATGCGGCCCGGCCCGCGGCGGTGGCGCGCCAGCACGAGCGCGGCAAGCTCACCGCGCGCGAGCGCATCGAACGGCTGATCGACGCGGGCAGCCTGCGCGAGTTCGGCTCGCTGGTGTCGGGCGAGGGCGAGCACCAGCCCAGCCGCACGCAGGCGCCGGCCGACGGCGTGGTCACCGGCACCGCGATGATCGAGGGCCGGCCGGTGGTGGTGCTGTCGCAGGATTTCACCGTCTTTGGCGGCAGTATCGGCGTGCTGGGCAGCGCGAAGTCGCAGCGCGCGCTGCAGCTCGCCATCCAGCGCGGCATGCCGCTGGTGATGCTGCTCGACGGCGGTGGCCACCGCATCCAGGGTGGCCAGGACGCGCGCCACTTCGCGCATGCCAGCACGCAGTTCCAGCAGTTTGCGCGCGCCTCGGGCTGGGTGCCGATGGTGAGCCTGATGCTCGGTGCCGGCTTCGCGGGCCCGACCAACTATGCCGGCCTGTCGGACCTGGTGGTGATGGTGCGCGGACTTGCCACCATGGGCCTGGCCGGCCCGGCGCTGGTGAAGGCCGGCGTGGGCGAGGAGATCGACCAGGAGTCGCTGGGCGGCGCACCGGTGCAGGTCGATCGCCAGGGCCTGGCCGATCTCGGCACCGAGGACGAGGCGGGTGCGCTCGCCGCGGCGCGCCGCTTCCTGTCCTACCTGCCGGGCAACGCCCGCGCGGCGCTGCCGATGGGCCCGCAGGACGATCCCCCGGAACGCCGCGAAGAGGCGCTGCTCGACCTGGTGCCGGCCAATCCGCGCAAGGCCTACGACATGCGCAAGGTGATCGCGCTGATCACCGATCGCGACTCGGTGTTCGAGCTCAAGCCGACCTTCGCGCCGAATGTGATCACGCTGCTGGCGCGGCTGCACGGCCGGCCGGTGGGCGTGGTGGCCAACCAGCCGCAGCGCCTGGGCGGCATGCTCGATGCCCATGCCTGCGACAAGATGGCCCACTTCATCGCGCTGTGCGACGCCTTCGGCCTGCCGCTGGTGTCGCTGATCGACATCCCGGGTTTCGCGATCGGCTCGGGCGCCGAGCGCACCACGCTCGGCCGGCGCTCGGCCAAGCTGATCCACGAGTGGGGTCATGCCACGGTGCCGCGAATCTCGGTGGTGCTGCGCAAGGGCTACGGACTGGGCTACTTCGCGATGGCGGGTGGGCGCAGCTTCGGTGCCGACGCGAGCCTGGCCTGGCCCACCGCACAGATCTGCGCGATGTCGGTGGAGGGCTCGGTGGATGTGGCCTTTCGCAAGGCCTATCTCGCCGCGCCCGATCCGCAGGCCGAGCGTCAGCGGATGATCGACGAGATCCGCTCGAAGATCGGTGCGGTGCGCGGCGCCGAGGGCTTCGGCATCGACGAGCTGATCGACCCGCGCGACACCCGCCGCGTGCTGATCGAGACGCTGGCGCAGTGCCCGCCGCGCCGCCCGGCCGAGCAGCCGCCGAAGTTCCGATCGATCACGCCGATCTGACCGGTGCCGGCCTGAACCGGCGTTCTGCTACAGGCTGGTCGGCCAGGTGGCGAGCCGGTGTCGGGACACCCCGCCCTGCGGCCGGCGCGCGCAGGCCGAGAGCATGCGGATCAGCCAGGCGCGGGTCTCGCGCGGGCGGATCACCGCGTGGGCGGCGAAGATGCCGGCAAGCGAATACGGCGAGTTGTCGGCCACCATGCCGGCCAGCAGCGCGTCGTAGTCGGGCGAGTCGGGGCGCGCGTTGTGCACCACCGAGACCGCCACCGCCGGATCCACGAAACCGACCTCGGCGGTGGTCCACAGCGCCATGGCATCGGTCATGCCACCGCCCATGTTGAGGTAGGCCTGGCCATAGCTCTTTCGCATCACCACGCCCAGGCGCGGCACCGAGGCGAGCATCAGCGCCTGGATGTTGTTCATGATCTTGCCGGCCACGCCCTGGTGCTCGGCCTGCAGGCCGACCATGAAGCCGGGCGTGTCGGCCATGAGCACCAGCGGCAGGTTGAAGGTATCGCAGAGCACGATGAACTCGGTCATCTTGTCGGCGGCCGCGGCATCGATTGCGCCGCCCTTGTGCAGCGGATTGCTGGCCACCACGCCCACCGGCTGACCCTGCAGGCGCATGAATCCGGTGTAGAGCGGCCGGCCGTGCAGCTCGCGCCAGGCCATGAGCGAATCCCGATCGGCGATCGCGGCCAGCGCGTGGCGCACATCGTAGACCTTGTTGCGGGCGACCGGCACCGCCGCCTCCACATCCCCCTCGGGCGCGTGCACCGCCCCGGGCGCGGCGCACGGCGGGGCCTCGCCGATGTGCGAAGGCAGGTAGCCGAGCGCGCGACGGATCGCCGCGATCGCCTGTTCGTCGGTGTCGACCACGATGTCGATCTGGCCGGTGCCGCGGGCGTGCACCTCCCAGCCGCCGAGCTGCTCGGCAGTGACCTCCTCGCTCAGCGCCACCGCCGTCACCTTCGGGCTGGATACCGACATCGAGGCATCGCGACGCATGATGGCGACATCGGCCTGCACCGCATACCAGGTGCCCATGCCGTAGCAGGGCCCCAGGACCGCGGTGATCCACGGTGTCTCGCGCTCGCGGCCACGCTGGCCGGTCATGCCCACCCGGCCCATGCCGCCCGCACCCTGGATGTCGGGCATGCGCGCGCCCGCCGATTCCACCAGGAACACGCAGGGCAGGCCGCTGCGGCTGGCGCGCTCGCGCAGATGCATCAGCTTGCCGATGTTGCGCACCGTCGACGACGCACCCAGCGTGGTGAGGTCGAAGGCAGCGACCGCGATGTCGCGGCCGTCGACCCTGCCCACACCGGTGACGATGCCGTCGGCCGGAGTGCGGTGCGCATCCTCGGCACGCGCCGAGACCGTGAACTCGCCGAACTCGCTGAAGCTGCCGGCATCACAGAGCAGCGCGATGCGTTCGCGGGCATTGAGATGGCCCTGTTCGCGGCGGGCCTGCAGTCGGGCGGGACCGCCCATGGCCTGGACCTGCGCGCGGCGCTGGGCGAGCTGGTCGGCAAGTTCGTCGTGATTCATGGGGCGCGGTCTCGGGAGCGGGCAAGCCCCGCTTATAGCACCGGCTCCCGGCAGCGGACATAACCGTGCGGTCCGCTCGGCAGCTCACCGGCAGGCCCGCGGCGCGCCTGTAGCATCGGCTCCGCGAGCGCGCGGTGCGCCTGCCGCCACCGTCGAGAGTCGCGCATGAAGTCGTCGGCATCACCCACCCATCGCGGCAACAAGGCCGCCCTGCCCAGCAAGCCCTGCGCGCGCTGCGGACTGCCCATGAGCTGGCGACGCCGCTGGGCGAAGAACTGGGACGAGGTGAAGTACTGCTCGGATGCGTGCCGGCGCGACAAGGGCGCGGGCGCGACGGGCACGCGGGGCCGGTCATGAACCGGCTGCGCGACCTGGTCATCGTGCTGGGCGACCAGCTCGACGCAAACGCATCCGCCTTCGACGGCTTCGATCCCGCGCAGGACGCGGTGTGGATGGCCGAGGTGGCCGAAGAGTCCGAGCATGTCTGGTCGGGCAAGCCGCGCATCGCGCTCTTCCTGTCGGCCATGCGCCACTTCGCGCAGGCGCTGCGCGAGGCCGGGCGGCCGCTGCACTACACCCGGCTGGAGCAGCCCGACAACCACGGCAGCCTGGCCATGCAGCTGCAGGCCGACATCGCGCGGCTGCGCCCCGCGCGTCTGGTGATGACCGCCCCCGGCGAGTGGCGGGTGCTAGAGGCCCTGCGCGCGGTGGCGCAGGCGGGCGGCCTGACCCTGGACATCCGCGAGGACCGGCACTTCTACGGGAGCGTGCGCGAGTTTGCGGCTCATGCCCGCGGCCGCAAGACGCTGCGCATGGAGTACTTCTACCGCGAGCAGCGCCGCCGCCACGGCGTGCTGATGCGCGACGGCGAGCCCGAGGGCGGCCAGTGGAACTACGACGCCGAGAACCGCGAATCCTTCGGCGCGGCCGGCCCGGGGGCCGTGCCGTCACGCGCGGTGTTTCCGCCCGACGCCATCACGCGCGAGGTGATCGCGCTGGTCGAGGCCCGATTTCCGGCGCACCCCGGCTCGCTGAGGGACTTCGCCTGGCCGGTCAGCCGCGCGCAGGCGCTCATCGCGCTCGAGCGATTCATCGCCGAGCGGCTACCGCTCTTCGGCCGCTACCAGGATGCGATGTGGCCGGGCGACCCCTGGCTCTATCACGCCCAGATTTCGGCAGCGCTGAACCTGAAGCTGCTCGATCCGCGCGAGGCGGTCGATGCCGCGGTGGCCGCCTTCCATGCCGGCGCCGCGCCGCTGCCCAGCGTGGAAGGCTTCGTGAGGCAGATCCTGGGCTGGCGCGAGTACGTGCGCGGCATCTACTGGACCCGCATGCCGGGCTATGGCGAGCTCAACGCACTGCAGGCGCAGGCCGAACTGCCAGCCTGGTACTGGACCGGCGAGACCGACCTCGCCTGCCTGCGCGACACCCTCGAGCAGACCCTGGCGCACGGCTATGCCAACCACATCCAGCGGCTGATGGTCACCGGCCTGTACGCGCTGCTGCTTGGCGTGGAACCGGCGCAGATCCATGCCTGGTTCCTCGCGGTGCATGTGGACGCGGTGGAGTGGGTGGAACTGCCGAACACCCTGGGCATGAGCCAGTACGCCGATGGCGGCCTGATGGCGAGCAAGCCCTATGTGGCCACCGGACGCTACATCCAGCGCATGAGCCCGCACTGCCAGGGCTGCCGCTACCGCCCGGACCAGTCGGTGGGCGAGCGGGCCTGCCCCTTCACGACCCTGTACTGGGACTTTCTGCTGCGCCACGAGACGCTGATGGCGGGCAATCCGCGCATGGCGCTGCAGGTACGCAACCTGGCCCGGCTCGATGAGGCGCAGCGAGACGCGGTGCGGGCGCGAGCCGCCGCGATCCGCCGCGGTGAGGTGGGATCGGCGGGCTGAGTCGGCAGACCTACCTGTCGCCCTGATCGAGGCTCACGATCACCGCGGCATTGGCGATGATGATCGAATCGCCGCCGGCCTCGGCCGGGATCTCCAGACCACCCCGCACCGCGGTGACCGTGACCGTGCCGTAAGGCAGTTCGGCCGCCACCGCCTTCGTGTCCACCGCCGCGGGATCGGGCACGCCGACGGTGACATCGACGATCATGTCCTGCGGCGTCTTGCCGACCATCCGGAAGAAGCCCAGGCTGCTGTGGCGGATCGCGTCCGAGACCGCGCGACGCGCGGCCTTGGTCGCGTCACGGCCATGGACATCGACCCCCATTCCCATCTCGGTGATGCAACGCACGCGGGCCATCGGGTTTCCTTGCGGGGTGGGGTTGGAAGGGCAGCGAAGCCGCCGCACTCAGCGACCGAACAACCGCGCGATCCGCTCGAGCAGGGAGGCGTCGGCCCGCACCCGAGCGAAGGTCTCTTCGTCGAAATACACCTCGTTGGGCTCGAGCCGACGCCATAGCCGATAGCCCTGGCCGGCCATGTAATCCCGGTATTCGGGCTTGTCGAACAGATTCTCGAGGATGACGACCCTGGGCCGGTATTTTCCGAGTGAAAGCCCGCGCAGGACATTCAGCTCCCAGCCTTCGACATCGATCGCGAGCAGATCGATCCGTTCGAGGTCGGGCTCGTGCTCGGCGAGGATGGCGTCGAGGCGCCGCACGCGCACCTTGATCGCGCGGACCTCGGTGGATTTCTCGACGGTGCGATGCAGCTCGCGGAATTCATCCTTGATGCCGAGCGACGAGAAGGACTCGAAGCTGACCGATCCACCAAGATACTCAGCGCCCTTGGAATCGACCACGAAGAAATCCTGGTCGTCGGCATCGACATCGCTGCAGGCATACTGGTGCACCGTGTAGCCGCGCGCGCGATGCAGCTCGCAGAAATCGGGATTCGGTTCGATGCCGATGACTCTCCAGCCGTTTTCACGAAAGCTGGCGGAGATCGACAGAAAATCAGGCCGGGCTGCGCCGACCTCGACGAGCACGCCGGGGCGGGCCCGATCATCGCCGAACACCAGCTTCTGGACGACGCGATCGACATTCTTCTCTGCGGTCATGGTCGATGGCTTTCGCGGCGGCAGATGTCGGCGCCGATGATAGCACCGCACCCCGTCACGACCCGGGCGGCATCAGCCTGGGCCCGCAGCCCTCCCCAGGGGCCATGCCCGGAAGAACGCCCTGACCCGATCGACGAAGCACGCCCGCTGCTCCAGCTTCCCAGCAGGGCTGGCCGCGGCGATCGCCGCGCGACAGGCACAATGGCAATGCGCGCCCGCCCGCCGCGGAGCCAGCCGCGCGGCTTGCCGGTCAAGGCCATCCATCGTCATTGCCACTCGGGGGACTGTCACTGTCATGAGGATTGCCACCTGGAACGTGAACTCGCTGAAGATCCGACTGCCGCACCTGCTGGAGTGGCTGGCCGCCGATCCGATCGATGTGGTCTGCCTGCAGGAGACCAAGCTGATCGACGAGCGCTTCCCCCGCGAGGCGCTCGCGCAGGCCGGCTATGCGGCGGCCTTCAGCGGTCAGCCCACCTACAACGGCGTGGCCATCCTCACCCGCGTGGCCAGTGTCGGTGAGCCTGCCGAGGTGCTGGTGGGCAATCCGCGTCTGGCCGACGAGCAGCGCCGGCTGATCAGCGCCACCGTGGCCGGCATCCGGGTGGTCTGCGCGTATTTCCCCAACGGGCAATCGCTCGACTCGGAGAAGTACCCCTACAAGCTCGGCTGGCTCGATGCGCTGATCGACTGGCTGGGCCCGCAGATCGCGGCCGGTCAGCCGCTCGCGCTCGCCGGCGACTACAACATCGCCCCCGAGGCGCGCGATGTGCGCAACCCCGCGCAGTGGGAGGGTCAGGTGCTGTGCTCGCCACCCGAGCGGGAGCGCTTCGCGAAGCTGCTCGCGCTCGGCATGGTCGACACCTTCCGGCTCTTCGATCAGCCCGAGAAGATCTTCACCTGGTGGGACTACCGGCAGATGGCCTTCCGGCGCAATGACGGTCTGCGGATCGACCATGTGCTGGTCAGCCGCAACCTGCAGCCGCGGGTGACCGCCTGCACCGTGGCGAAGGCCTTGCGCGCACGCGAGCAACCCTCGGATCACGCACCGGTGGTGGTGGAGCTCAGCCCGGCCTGAGCCGGGATGGCGGGCGCCTCAGCGCCCGTCGTCCTCGAGGTGCAGTTCCTGGATCTTGCGGGTGATGGTGTTGCGCCCGATGCCCAGACGCTGCGCGGCGTCGATCCGCCGGCCGCGGGTGTGCCGCAAGGCGGTGCGGATGACCGCGCTCTCGAACTCGCGCGTGAGGCGATCCATCAGGTCGCTGTGGACCTCCGCATCGGGCTGCGGAGAGCGGTCGACCTGAGCCGCCAGCAGCGCCGAGACTTCGCGCTCGAGCAACGCCGCCCAGCGCGCGGCCGAGGCCGCGTCAGCAGCCGCCATCGACACGCCATGGGCGCTGCCATGCCCCGCAAGCGCCGTCTGGCCCGGAAACCCATTGGCCGCCAAGGGCTGCCCGCCATGCGATGGCGGCACATGGCCCGGGGGCGGCTGAAAAGGCTGCGGGTACACCACGGGCATGGCCTCGTGCCCACGGGTCGGGTCGCCGTGATCGGCGACCATGCCCGGCGACTCGAGGCCGGCGCCGGGGCGGCCATCACCGGCCTCGGCGCGAACCTCGGGCGGCAGATCCTTCACGCCCACGGTCTGCGAAGGCGCCATCACGCTGAGCCAGTGGCAGATATTCTCCAGCTGGCGCACATTCCCGGGCCAGCTGAATCGCCCAAGGGCCGCGTGCGCCTCCTCGGTGAGCCGCTTGGGTTCGACACCGAGCTCGCGGGCGCTGCGCTGCAGGAAGTGCCGCGCCAGCAGCGGCACATCATCGGAACGCTCGCGCAGCGCGGGCAGGCGCAGCCGGATCACGTTGAGGCGATGGAACAGATCCTCGCGGAACAGGCCCTTGCGGACCCGATCCTCGAGATTCTGGTGGGTGGCCGCGATCACGCGCACATTGGCGCGAAGCGGCTGATGCCCGCCCACGCGATAGAAGTTGCCATCGGCCAGCACCCGCAGCAGGCGGGTCTGGAGGTCAGGCGGCATGTCGCCGATCTCGTCGAGGAACAGCGTGCCTCCCTCGGCCTGCTCGAAGCGGCCGCGACGGGTCTGCTGGGCGCCGGTGAAGGCGCCGCGCTCATGGCCGAAGAGCTCGGACTCGAGCAGGTCGCGGGGAATGGCGGCGGTGTTCAGCGCCACGAAGGCCTGGCCCTTGCGGGGACTGTGATCGTGCAGCGCGCGCGCCACCAGCTCCTTGCCAGTGCCCGACTCGCCAGTGATCAGCACCGTGACATGGGAGTTGGACAGGCGCCCGATCGCGCGGAACACCTCCTGCATCGCGGGCGCCTTGCCGAGGATCTCGAGCTCGCCCGCGGCCACCTCGTCGACCACCTCCTCGGGCACGCTCTCCTGGACCGCGCGGCGGATCAGGTCGATGGCCTTGGGCAGATCGAAGGGCTTGGGCAGATATTCGAAGGCCCCGCCCTGGAAGGCCGACACCGCGCTCTCCAGGTCGGAGAAGGCGGTCATGATGATCACCGGCAGCGCAGGCCGGCGCTCCTTCACCTTCTGCAGCAGCTCGATGCCGTTCTCGCCCGGCATGCGGATGTCGGAGACCAGCACCCGTGGCGCGCCGTCCTCGAAGGCCCTCAGGCACTCCCGCGCGGTGGAGAACACCCGCACATCGAAGCCCTCGCGGGTGAGCGCGCGCTCGAGCACCCAGCGTATCGACTGGTCATCGTCAACGATCCATACCGAGTTCATGTGTGCGCCCTGGTCTGCGTGGACCTGCGCCTAGACGATCGGCAACAGAATCCTGAATTCAGTCCGCCCCGGCCTGCTATCGCACTCGATCACGCCACCGTGCTGCTGCACGAAGCTCTGCGCGAGCGACAGGCCAAGACCGCTGCCCCCTTCCCGTCCCGACACCAGCGGAAAGAAGATCCGATCACGGATCGCTTCCGGGATGCCGGGGCCGTTGTCGATCACATGCAAATCCAGTGCCAGCTTGTGACGACGGCCACCGATCACAGTCTGACGACTGATGCGCGAGCGCAGGATGATGCGCCCGGCACCGGCCAGGGCCAGAGCCGCGTTGCGCACGATGTTCATCACCACCTGGATCAGCTGCTCCTTGTCGCCGCGGAACTCCGGCAGGCTGGCGTCGTAATCGCGCTCGAACACCAGGCTCGGGCCGTACTCGGCCTGCACCACCGAGCGGACCCGCTCGAAGACCTCGTGGATGTTCATGGGCTGCACGACCCGGGCGTGGCGGTGCGGCGCGAGCAGGCGATCGACCAGCGCCTGCAGGCGGTCGGCCTCCTTGATGATCACCTGGGTGTACTCCCGCAGCGCCGGCGAGGGCAGTTCGGTCTCGAGCAGCTGCGCCGCGCCGCGCAGGCCGCCCAGCGGGTTCTTGATCTCGTGGGCGAGGTTGCGCACCAGTTCGCGGTTGGCCTGCGCGGAATCGAGCAGCTTGGATTCACGCTCCTGGCGCAGACGCTGCGCGATCGGGCGGAACTCCATCAGCAGCACGCCCAGCGGGCTGTCGAGCGCAGCGGCGGTGGAGGAGAGTTCGAGCGGCTCACGGCCGGCGCGCTCGAGCACCAGTTCCTGATGCTTGTGGCCGAAGGCCGCCCGGCAGGCATCGAGCACCAGCGCATCGATGATGCCGCCGTTGACGAACAGCCGGGCGAAGTTCTGGCCGCGGATCAGCCGGTTGGAAACCTCGAAGAGCTGCTCACCGGCCTGGTTGATGAAGACGATTGCGCCGTGGGGATCGAGCACCACGGCCGCGCTGCCGAGAAGGTCGAGGCCGGCCAGCAGCGATTCGGGACGCCGGCGGCGGTCTTCATGGTCGGGAGGCAGGAGGGTCATCGCCCGCCCCCGGTGCTCAGTTGCGGATGGCGGCCAGTTCCTGGCGGATGCTGACGATGTTGCTCTCGGCGCGGCCGATGTCCTCGCGCATGCGCTGCACCCGCTCGAGGTACTTCAGGTAGTTGCGCTCGTCGCCGCGGCGCTCGGGCTCGCCGTTGTTGAACGCGGTGCGCAACTCGGCCAGCCGGGCTTCCTCCTTGCGCAGCTCGTCCTCGAGGATGCGGCGGCGATCGCCGTCGAGCGTGCGCTGGGCGGAGGTGTCCACCTTGGGGAAGGCCGCAGGTGGTGCGGCTGCGGCAGGTCCGCCTGCGGCCGGGCGCTGGGTGGCCCCGGTGGGCGGGAAGGGTCCGGGTGCTGGCGGGATCGGCGCCGCGGGCGCGCCTGCCGCGCCGGCCTTGGGGGCAACCGGCTTGGGTGCGGGAATGACGGTGATGCTGGCATCGACCACACGGCACTGGCGCTCGGTCGCGGGCCCGGGTGCCGGCGCATTGGTGTACTCGATCACGCCGCTGGCGGATTCGCATCGGTAGATCTGCGCCGGTGCGGGCGCGGCGATCAGGGTCAGCCCGACCATCAGGCCGAGCCTGCGGAGATGCCGGATCACGGTGTCCTCGGGAGGGGGTGGGGCATGGCCGACTATACCGCGCCCCCTCTGCCGGCAGACTGACCGATCGTCTGATGCCAGAGCGACGATCGGCGCAAATGCACGGCAAATCCCCGGCATTTGCGCGAGAAACGACAAAGGGCCGGCAGGCCGGCCCTTCGCGGTCATCACGGAGGGGAGCGGTCACGCCGCGCCCCGCCCGCTCAGAGGGAGTAGTACATGTCGAACTCCACCGGATGGGTGGTCATGCGGAAGCGGGTGACTTCCTCGCTCTTGAGCGCGATGTAGGCATCGATCATCTCGTCGCTGAACACGCCGCCGCGGGTGAGGAACTCGCGATCCTTGTCGAGATACTCGAGCGCCTGGTCGAGCGACGAGCACACGGTGGGGATCTTCGCGTCTTCTTCGGGCGGCAGGTCATACAGGTTCTTGTCAGCCGCCTCGCCCGGGTGGATCTTGTTCTGCACACCATCCAGGCCGGCCATCAGCATGGCCGAGAAGGCCAGGTAGGGGTTGGCGGTGGGATCCGGGAAGCGCACCTCGATGCGGCGACCCTTGGGGTTGCTCACATAGGGAATGCGGATCGAGGCCGAGCGGTTGCGCGCCGAGTAGGCGAGTTTCACCGGGGCTTCGAAGCCGGGAACCAGTCGCTTGTAGGAGTTGGTGCCGGGGTTGGTGATAGCGTTAAGGGCACGGGCGTGCTTGATGATGCCGCCGATGTAGTAGAGCGCGAACTCGGACAGGCCCGCGTAACCATTGCCGGCAAACAGGTTGACCCCGTCCTTCCAGACCGACTGGTGGCAGTGCATGCCGGAGCCGTTGTCACCCACGACCGGCTTGGGCATGAAGGTGGCGGTCTTGCCGTAGCTGTGGGCCACATTGAGCACCACGTACTTCAGGATCTGCAGCCAGTCGGCACGCTGCACCAGCGTGGAGAACTTGGTGCCGATCTCGCACTGACCCGGGGCAGCCACCTCATGGTGGTGCACCTCGACCGGGACGCCCATCTGCTCCAGGAGCAGGCACATCTCGGAGCGCATGTCCTGGAAGGAATCCACCGGGGGCACGGGGAAATAGCCGCCCTTGACCGCAGGCCGATGGCCCAGGTTGCCGCCTTCGAACTCCTTGCCGGTGCTCCAGGGCGCTTCCTCGGAGTTGATCTTCACCCCGCAGCCGGACATGTCGACATTCCAGGTGACCGAGTCGAAGATGAAGAATTCGGGTTCGGGACCGAAGAAGGCGGTATCGCCCAGCCCGCTGGCCTTCAGATAGGCCTCGGCGCGCTTGGCGAGCGAGCGCGGGTCGCGGGAGTAGCCCTTGCCGTCGGAGGGCTCGATCACGTCACAGGACAGGATCAGGGTGGGTTCCTCGCGGAACGGATCCATGTTCGCGGTGGCGGGATCGGGCATCAGCAGCATGTCGGAGGCCTCGATGCCTTTCCAGCCGGCGATCGAGGATCCGTCGAAGGCGTGGCCGCTGACGAACTTGTCCTCGTCGAAATGGCTGACCGGCACCGTGACGTGCTGCTCCTTGCCGCGGGTATCGGTGAAGCGGAAATCAACGAACTTGACCTCGTTGTCCGTCACCATCTTCATGACGTCTTTGGCGCTCGCCATTCGGACTCTCCTGGGTAACTGCTGTCGGGTTTGAAAGGGGTAAATCAAAAGCCGCGCGATTGTCGGCGCATTTCTGCAGCCAGGCAAACCTGCCGGAAATCAAGCAGAAATCATGCCATGAACTCGGCAGCAACGCCCCCGGCTGGGGCATGAGAATTCAGGGACTTAGCGATCGACCACGCTCTGCGCACCAGGAACGAGCGCACATTTTTGGTGCGCTCCCATGATACGCACAAATAGGGTGCACCGCAGCCGCGATCGCCGCCGGCTCAAGCCAGGAAGATCGACTGCAGGTCATTGAGGAAGTCCAGGCCCCGCGGGCTCGCCCGGAAGCGCGACGGGTCGGCGTCGATCAGGCCTGCGGCGAGGGCCTCACGCAGCGGCGCCGCCAGCACGGCCGCGCTCAGCCCGGTGCGCTCGTCGAACAGCGCGCAGGGCACACCCTCCACCAGCCGCAGGGCGTTGAGCATGAACTCGAAGGGCAGATCGGCGGCTTCGAGCAGGCGCTCGGTTTCGACGGCGCGGCCGGCCAGGGCCGCCTCCTGGTAGCGCTGCGGGTGCCGGTAGCGCGCCTGGCGCAGGACACCGCTGGCCGAGGAGATCTTGCCGTGGGCACCGGCACCGATGCCGAGGTAGTCGCCGAACTCCCAGTAGTTGAGGTTGTGACGGCAGCGGTGGCCAGCCCGCGCGAAGGCCGACACCTCGTAGCGCGCGAGCCCCTCGGCGGCGAGGCGCGCCTGCACGAGCGCCTGCATGTCGGCGGCCAGATCCTCGTCGGGCAATGGCGGCGGATGGCGTGCGAACAGCGTGTTGGGCTCGAGGGTGAGGTGATAGGCGCTCAGATGTGGCGGCTCGAAACCGAGCGCGGTATCGATGTCGGCGGCCAGATCGGCCAGGCTCTGGCCGGGCAGCGCGTACATGAGGTCGAGGTTGAAGCTGGCGAAGTGACGCGCCGCCTCGGCGACCGCGGCGCGCGCCTGTTCGCCGTCATGCACCCGGCCGATCGCGCGCAGCAGTCGGTCATCGAAGCTCTGGACCCCGATCGACAGCCGGGTGACGCCGGCGCGGGCGAAATCGGCAAACCGGCCCGTCTCGAAGGTGCCGGGGTTGGCCTCGAGGGTGATCTCGGCGCCCGCCGCCAGACGGATCCGCGCGCGCACCATGGCGAGCAGGGCGTCGATCGAGGCCGGCGAGAACAGACTGGGCGTTCCCCCGCCGATGAACACCGTCTGCACGCTGCGGCCCCACACCAGCGGCAGCGCGGCCTCGAGATCGGCCTGCAGCGCATCCAGATACGCGCGCTCGGGCAGGCCCGCCAGTTCGGTCGCCCCGCCGCGCCATTCATGCGAGTTGAAGTCGCAGTAGGGGCACTTGCGCAGACACCAGGGCAGGTGGATGTAGAGCGAGAGCGGCGGCAGCTGCGTGAGCGGCACCGGGCCGCGGGCCGGCGCGGCCCGACGCACCACCGACACCGGCCGGGCATCGCTCATCGGGCCGTCGCGCGCCGCGAATGCTCAGACCAGACCGGCACGGCGCAGACGGTCCTGCAGGTCGCGCATCGCCTGTCCGCGATGGCTCAGCGCGTTCTTGCGCTCGGGGCTGAGCTCGGCCACGGTGCAGCCCAGCTCGGGCAGCAGGAAGTGCGGGTCATAGCCGAAGCCGGCCTCGCCTCGGGGGGTGTCGATGAACTCGCCGCGCCACAGGCCATCGGCCACCACCGGCTGCGGGTCGTCCGGCGAGCGCACCAGCACCAGCACGCAGTAATAGTGGCCGCTGCGGCTGGCGGCCTGCCGCAGCTGGCTGGCCACCAGGCGGTTATTGGCGATGTCATCGCGCGGACCGCCGGCGAGCTCGGCCCAGCGCGCAGAATGCACACCGGGGGCGCCGCCGAGCGCGTCGAGGCACAGCCCGGAGTCGTCGGCGATCGCGGGCAGGCCGGCGGCGGCGCTGGCGTGGCGCGCCTTGGCGAGCGCATTCTCGAGGAAGGTGGCGTGCGGCTCGGGGGCATCGGCGATGCCGAGTTCGCGCTGGCCGACACCGCTCACCCCGAAAGGCGCCAGCAGGGCGGCAAACTCGCGCAGCTTGCCGGCATTGCCCGAGGCGATCACCACCCGGCTCAGACGGCCGGCGCCCGCCGCCGCGTTCACGGCAACGGCTGCCCGAGTGCGGACTGCTGGGCGCGCACCAGGTCGGCGATGCCCGCGCGGGCGAGTTCGAGCAGCGCATCGGCCTGCGCACGATCGAAGGGTTCGCCCTCGGCCGTGCCCTGGATCTCGACGAAGCCCCCGGCCGCGGTCATGACCACGTTCATGTCGGTGTCGCAGGCCGAATCCTCGGCGTAATCGAGGTCGAGCACCGGCACGCCCTGCCACAGGCCGACCGATACCGCGGCCACCGCCTGCCGCAGGGGCGAAGCGGCAAGCCGGCCCGTGGCCAGCAGCCCGGTGACGGCATCGTGCGCAGCCACCCAGGCACCGGTGATGGCAGCGGTGCGGGTGCCGCCGTCGGCCTGCAGCACATCGCAGTCGAGGGTGATGGTGCGCTCACCGAGCGCCGGCAGGTCGAACACCGCCCGCAGGCTGCGCCCGATGAGCCGCTGGATCTCCTGGGTGCGGCCCGACTGGCGGCCGCGCGCGGCCTCGCGATCGCCGCGGGTGTGGGTGGCCCTGGGCAGCATGCCGTACTCGGCCGTGACCCAGCCCTGGCCGCGCCCACGCAGGAAGCCGGGGACCTTGTCTTCGACGCTGGCGGTGCACAGCACCCGGGTGTCGCCGAACTCGACCAGCACCGAGCCCTCGGCATGGCGGGTGAAGCCCCGGGTGAAGCGCACCGGGCGCAACTGGGCGGGCGCGCGGCCGCTGGGGCGCAGGCAGGGGGCGGCGATGGCGGAGGCAGTCATGCCCGGCATTCTACGGGGCGATGACCCGGGGACGGGCGATGCCGGCAGGCTCCCGTGCGCGGGGCCCGACGCGCCTGCGCCCTCAGCGGGCGGCCGTGCGGGCGATCTCGTCCTGGATTTCGGCCACGGCCCGGTCGATGTCGGCCTCGGTGATCGGCGGCTCGGGCTCGGCGTCGGGGCTGATGTCGATGGTGGTGGTGACGGCGCCGCGCAGCAGGGCGGCTCCGGTCATCGGCGACGTGGCCGGCGCGTCGCTGTCCCAGCGCATGGCGAGCGCGGTGGCGTTGTCGGCCAGGCGGCCGGCAGCGGCCACGCTGCGTCGGACCAGATCGGGCACCGCGCGCTTCACATCGGCGCCGATGAAGCCCTCGATGAGCGCGCCCTCGGCCAGCGGCGCCCATACCCCGTCACTGCAGAGCAGCAGCAGATCGCCCGGCTGCAGCGTGGCGCCAGGGCTGACCTCGATGGTGGGCTGAAAAGGCGAGCCCAGACAGTTGAGCACCTTGTTGCGATCGGGGTGACGATTCTCGGCGCCTGGCGCGAGGAGCCCCATGGCAAGCAGGGACTCGACCTTGGAGTGGTCGCGGGTGCGCGAGACCACCGTACCGTTGCGGATCCAGTAGGCACGCGAATCGCCGGCATGCGCCCACCAGGCCTTGCCGCCCTGCACCAGGCAGGCCACCACCGTGGTGCGCGGCGACTCGCTCATGCCATGGGTGACCTGGTACTGGAGGATGTCGCGGTGGGCCTGCAGCAGGGCCTCGTCCAGGAAGGCCGGCGGATCGGCCAGCGCGGGCTGGGCCTGGCGCTGGAAGCTGGAGGCGACCGACTGCATCGCCACCTGCGCCGCCGCCTCGCCGCGCTGATGACCGCCCATGCCGTCGGCGACCAGCATGAGCAGGCAATCGCGCGTGAACGCGTAGCCCATGCGGTCCTGGTTGATGGGACGCGCCCCGGTGAGGCTGTCCTGGTAGATGCTGAACTTCATCGGGCCGGCCGGCGCGACCGCGCTCAGGATTCGAAGGGCGTGGTGGCCGGATCGCGACGGCGGCGGCCGAGGGCGCCCGCCATGGTGTCCAGAAAGCGCGACAGGCCGCCGCCGCGGGCATCGCCCTCGTCGGGCCGGTCGGCCACGGTGTCGCGCAGCGCCTTCTGCAGCGCGAACACGCTCTGCGGGCGATCGGTGGGATCGAGGCTCATGCACCAGGTGACGGTGTCGACCAGCCCGGCCGAGTAGTGGTCGCGGGCGCGATCGAGCTGATCCTCGAGGCGATCATCGAGCTGGCGCTGGTCGGCGGCCTGCGGCGGCGCGCCGAGCATGCAGGCGTACATGGACGCGCCCAGCCCGTAGACATCGGTCCAGGGGCCCAGCGTCATGCCGCGGCGATAGAGCTCGGGGGCGGCGAACCCCGGGGTGTACATCGGAAAGAGCTTGGGCGCATCGAGCGACAGGGTCTGCCGCGCCGCGCCGAAATCGAGCAGCATGGGCGAGGCATCCATGCGCAGGTAGACGTTGGCGGGCTTCAGGTCGAGATGGAGCAGCCGGTTGGCATGCACTTCGCGCAGGCCGTTCACCACCAGGTGGAACACACGGCGGATATGACGCTCGGCGATCACCTGCGCACCCTCGCCGGCGCGCCGGCGCAGCACCAGGTCCTGCAGCGTGCGGCCCTCCTCATGGGCCATGACCAGGTACACGGTCTCGTTGGCGCGAAAGAAGTTGACCACCCGCACCACGTTGGGATGGAGGATGCGGGCCAGCGCCCTGCCCTCCTCGAAGAAGCACTTCAGGCCGTTGCGGTAGGTGTTCAGGTGCTCGGGCGACACCAGGGGCACGAGCTCGCCCGGTGCACGGCTGACCAGGGTGGCCGGCAGGTATTCCTTGATGGCATAGCGCACGCCCTCGGCATCACGGGCGAGATACACGATCGAGAAGCCGCCGCTGGCGATCTTCTTTAGAATCCGGTACCCGCCGATCTCGAGGCCGTTGGGCAGGGCTGCGTTGGTCTGTGAGGGCATGATGGCGAGCCGGTCTTCCGTGGTCCGGGTCCGAGGGGCCAGCCCAAACCTGGATGCATCTCTTGAACAAGCACACACCGATCCAGAGCATGACCGGCTTCGCCGCCGTGTTCCACGACACCGAGACCGGCCGCCTGCAGCTGGAGTTGCGCAGCGTGAACTCGCGCTTCCTCGACCTGCAGCTGCGCATGCCCGATGACCTGAGGTTGGCCGAACCGGCGCTGCGGGAACTGCTCACCGCCGGCATCGCCCGCGGCAAGGTGGAGTGTCGCATCTCGCTGCAGCGCGCAGGCGGCGAAACCCGACAGCCGGTGATCGATCGGGGACTGCTGGCACAACTGGTGACCGTGGCCGGGCAGATCGCCGGCGCCGCGCCGGGCGCCGCCCCGCCCACCGTGGCCGACCTGATGCGATGGCCCGGCCTGATCGCCGAGCCCGGCGCCGACACCGAGGCCCTGCAGCAGGCCGTGGTGACGGCGGCGCGCGCCGCCCTGGCCGAGTTCTCGGCCAGCCGGGCCCGCGAGGGCGCGCGGCTGGCCGCGATCATCGGCGAGCGCGGCGCGCAGATGCGGGCGCATGTCGCCGCCGTGCGCGCCGCGGCGCCGGCGCTGCTCGCGGCGTTCGAAGCCCGGCTGGTCGAGCGGCTGCGCAACGCGCTGGGCAGCGCGGCGGGTGGCGGTGGCCAGCCGCTGGAACCGTTGATGGATCGCATCGGCCAGGAGGTCACGCTGCACGGCATGCGTATCGATGTCGCCGAGGAGATCGCCCGCCTCGACACCCATCTCGACGAGCTCGACCGCATCCTTGCCGCCGGCGGCGCGGTCGGCAAGCGCCTGGACTTCCTGCTGCAGGAACTCAACCGCGAAGCCAACACCCTGGGCTCCAAGGGCGCCAGCGTCGACCTCACCGCCACCGTGATCGAGCTCAAGCTGCTGATCGAGCAGATCCGCGAGCAGGTGCAGAACCTGGAATGAGCATGAACCCCAGCCCCCTTCCGCCCACCGACGGCGCCGGCAGCGTCTTCGCGGTGGTCGCCCCCTCGGGCGCCGGCAAGACCTCGCTGGTGCGCGCCATGCTCGAGCAGCGTCCGCGCATGGAGCTGTCGATCTCCTTCACCACCCGCGCGCCGCGGCCCGGTGAGCGCGACGGCGTCGACTACCACTTCATCTCCGACGCCGACTTCCAGCGGCGCCGCGAGGCCGGCGAGTTCCTCGAGTGGGCACGGGTCCATGACAACCACTACGCCACCTCGCGCGCCTGGATCGCCGGGCGGGTGGCCGCCGGGCGCGACATCGTGCTCGAGATCGACTGGCAGGGCGCGATGCAGGTGCGCGGGCTCATGCCCGAGACCGTGGGCGTCTTCATCGCGCCGCCCTCGGTGCAGACTCTTCGCGAGCGCCTGGTCCGGCGCGGTCAGGACAGCCCGGCGGTGATCGAGCGCCGGGTGGCGGCGGCCCGCGAGGAGCTCGCCCAGGCCCACCGCTTTGATTACCTGATCGTCAACCAGGATTTCGACCTCGCCCTGCGCGAGCTGCTGGCGGTGGTCGATGCCGCCGGCATGCGCTTCGCGCGCCAGCGCGCGCGCCATCCCGAGCTCTTCCGGGCGCTGTTCGGCTCGGACCCTGCCGTCGACTGATCCGTCAGCCTGGCGCTGGCCAGGCGCGCTGCGGGGGAACGGGCCAGGCTCGACCCTCGGCTCGAGCAGCAAGATCGGGTATCATCGGCGGTCGATCTGTCGTTTCCGCACAAAGGCTCCGCCATGGCCCGCATCACCGTCGAAGACTGCCTGAAGCAGATTCCCAACCGCTTCGAGCTCACCCTGGCGGCCACCTACCGCGCCCGCATGCTGGCGCAGGGGCACACCCCGCGCATCGAGACCAAGGACAAGCCCACGGTGACCGCGCTGCGCGAGATCGCCACCGGCAAGATTGGCATCGAGATGCTCAGGCGGGTGCCCACCTGAGGCCCACCCGGGCCGGTTGACCATGCCCCCGCCCCCCGGTCCAACCGTCCCTGCCGCCGTCAGCGGCCGTCGCGCCCGCCGCGATCAGCCGCCCCTGCCCGCAGAACCGGCCGCCAGCGCCTTCATCGCCGCCCCTGACGGCCGTCAGGTGGTCAGTCTGGCCAGCCTCACCCAGGCTGCCGAAGCCTACCTTCCGCCCGAAGACATCAAGCGCATCCGCGAGGCCTACCGCTTCAGCGACGACGCGCACCTCGGGCAGTTCCGCAGCAGCGGCGAGCCCTACATCTCGCACCCGATCGAGGTCGCGCGCATCTGCGCCGGCTGGAAGCTCGACACCGAGTCGCTCATGGCCGCGCTGCTGCACGATGTCATGGAAGACTCGGGCGTGGCCAAGCAGGCGCTGATGGAGCGCTTCGGTCCGCAGGTGGCCGATCTGGTCGACGGCCTGTCCAAGCTCGACCGCATGCACTTCGAGAGCAAGGAGCAGCAGCAGGCCGAGAGCTTTCGCAAGATGCTGCTGGCCATGGCGCGCGATGTGCGGGTGATGCTGGTCAAGCTCGCCGACCGCCTGCACAACATGCGCACCCTCGAGGCGGTCGAGCCGGCCAAGCGCCGGCGCATCGCCGCCGAGACCCTCGACATCTACGCCCCCATCGCCAACCGGCTGGGGCTGCGCAAGCTCTTCCTCGAGCTGCTCGACCTGTCATTCCGGCACCGCCATCCCACCCGCCACCGGGTGCTGCTCAAGGCGATGCTGGCGGCGCGCGGCAACCGGCGCGAGGTGCTCAGCCGCATCCTCGAGGCGGTGCAGAAGACCCTGCCCGAGTCCGGCGTGCCGGCCGAGGTCTATGGCCGCGAGAAGGCGCTCTACGGCATCTACCGCAAGATGAAGGACAAGCGGCTGTCCTTCTCGCAGGTGCTCGATGTCTACGGCTTCCGGGTGGTGGTCGACACCATCCCGCAGTGCTACCTCGCGCTGGGCGCGCTGCACAGCACCTTCAAGCCGGTGCCGGGCCGCTTCAAGGACTACATCGCCATCCCCAAGGTGAACGGCTACCAGTCGCTGCACACCACGCTGGTCGGCCCCTTCGGCACGCCGGTGGAGTTCCAGATCCGCACCCGCGAGATGCAGCGCGTCGCCGAGGCCGGTGTGGCCGCACACTGGCTCTACAAGGCCGAGAAGGAAAGCTTCTCGGAGCTGCAGAAGCGCACCCACCAGTGGCTGCAGTCGCTGCTCGACATCCAGCACCAGACCGGCGATTCGCTCGAGTTCATCGAGCATGTGAAGGTCGATCTCTTCCCTGATGCGGTCTATGTGTTCACCCCGCGCGGCCAGATCCGCGCGCTGCCGCGCGGCGCCACCCTCATCGACTTCGCCTACAGCGTGCACACCGACATCGGCGACCAGGCGGTGGCGGGCCGGGTGAACCAGCAGGCGGTGCCGCTGCGCACCGAACTGCAGAACGGCGACGCGGTCGAGGTGATCACCGATCCCAACTCGCGCCCCAACCCGGGCTGGCTCGCCTTCGTGCGCACCGGCAAGGCCCGCGCCGAGATCCGCCACGCCCTGCGCACCCTGAAGCTGGCCGAGTCCGTCGAACTCGGCCGACGGCTGCTCGAGCAGTCACTGGCGGCGCTGCGCATCGACGCCGCGGCGATCGGCGCAGCTGCGCTGGAGCGCGGCGCCCGTGACGCCGGCGCGCGCTCGCTCGACGAACTGCACGCCGACATCGGCCTGGGCAAGCGGCTGGCGCCGGTGGTGGCCCGCACCATCGCGCTGCAGTTCGCCACCAAGCCCGCGGCCGCGGCGCTGATCATGCCGCGCCCGGCGCCGATCTTCGTGCAGGGCAACGAGGGCTCGGCGGTGCAGTACTCGCCGTGCTGCCTGCCGCTTCCGGGCGACGCGATCATCGGGCACCTGCGTGGTGGCCACGGTCTGGCCCTGCACCGCGACGACTGCGCCACCGCAGCGCGTCAGCGCACCAAGGACGCCGAACGCTGGATCGATGTGCAATGGGCCGACGAGATCAGCGGCCAGTTCCTGTGCGGCATCGAGGTGCTGGTCAATGACGACCGCGGCGTGCTCGGCAAGGTGGCCGCCGAGATCGCCACCGCGGGCGCGAACATCGTGAATGTCGCCATGGACGCGCAGTCGGAACGCACCGCCGCGCTGCGCTTCTCGATCCAGGTGAAAGACCGCGTCCATCTCGCCAGGGTCATGCGCAATCTGCGTACCCTGCCCGAGGTGGGCCGCATCACGCGGCTCTGAGCGGACGCCCGCCGCGGCGCCGCGCGGCGGCCTGAGGCCTCAGCGGCCCGGCGGCGGGGGGCGGCCCAGGGCCGCGCCCA
>CAIZPE010000311.1 GCA_903934795.1 uncultured bacterium
ATGTTGCGAAAGCTCGCACCCATCACCTCGGTGGGATAGCCGAACTTCTTGAAGTACTGGTAGATACGGCGCACCGACAGCACGCCGGGATCGTTCTCGGGCAGGTAGTCCACCCGCTCGCGCTGGCGGTACCAGTCGTAGATGCGGCCCACGAAGGGCGACACCAGGGTGACGCCGGCATCGGCGCAGGCCACCGCCTGCGCGAACGAGAACAGCAGGGTCAGGTTGCAGGTGATGCCGTCGTTTTCGAGGCGTTCGGCCGCGCGAATGCCTTCCCAGGTGGCGGCCACCTTGATCAGCACGCGGCGGCGGTCCACGCCGGCGTCGCGATAGAGCTCGATCAGGCGGCGAGCGCGCGCCACCGTGCCCTCGGTGTCGAAGGACAGGCGCGCATCCACCTCGGTGGAGACCCGGCCCGGGATGATCTTCAGGATCTCGCCGCCGAAGCGCACGATCAGGCGGTCGGCGAGCATCTCGGCGGGTTCGCCGCGGTGCGCGGCCACCACCTCGGCAAGCAGGCCGCGGTACTCCTCGCGCGCCACCGCCTTGAGGATGAGCGAGGGATTGGTCGTGGCATCGCGCGGCGCGAAGGCCCGCATGGCGAGGAAGTCGCCGGTGTCGGCCACCACGGTGGTGTGCTGCCTGAGCTGTTCGAGTGCGGTCATCGGCCGGGGATCCTGAAGAGCGCGGGCAACATGCCATTGGCCCGGATCGGCGATAATAAGCGGTTTACCCGATCTGGAATTCGCCATGATCCTGGTCACTGGCGGCGCCGGCTTCATCGGCGCCAACTTCGTGCTCGACTGGCTGGCCCACGGCGACGAGCCGGTGCTCAACCTCGACCTGCTCACCTACGCGGGCAACCTCGAGAACCTCGCGTCCATCGAGAACCACCCCGGCCACCGCTTCGTGCGGCTCGACATCTGCGAGCGCGACACGGTACTGGGGCTGCTGCGCGAGCACCGGCCGCGGGCGATCGTGCACTTCGCCGCCGAGAGCCATGTCGACCGCTCCATCCATGGCCCGGCCGCCTTCATTCGCACCAACATCGAGGGCAGCTTCTCGCTGCTCGAGGCGGCCCGCGAGCACTGGGGCGCGCTGCCCGAGGCCGAGAAGGCGGCCTTCCGCTTCCTGCATGTGTCCACCGACGAGGTCTACGGGTCGCTCGGCCCCGGCGATCCGGCCTTCGCCGAGACCACGCCCTACCAGCCCAACAGCCCCTACTCCGCCTCCAAGGCCGCCTCCGACCACCTGGTGCGGGCCTGGCACCACACCTACGGTCTGCCCACGCTCACCACCAACTGCTCGAACAACTACGGGCCGCTGCAGTTCCCCGAAAAACTCATCCCCCTGATGATCGGCAATGCGCTGGCGGGCAAGCCGCTGCCGGTCTACGGCGACGGCCTGAATGTGCGCGACTGGCTCTATGTGGGCGATCACTGCGCTGCCATCCGCCGGGTGCTGCAGGCCGGCCGCCCGGGCGAGACCTACAACATCGGCGGCAACCAGGAGATGACCAACATCGCCGTGGTGCGCGAGCTCTGCCGCCTGCTCGACGAGCTGCGCCCCGACCCGGCCGGCCCGCGCACCCGCCTCATCACCCATGTGCGCGACCGGCCCGGCCACGACCGCCGCTACGCGATCGACGCCCGCAAGATCGCCGGCGAACTCGGCTGGCAGCCCGCCGAGACCTTCGCCTCGGGGCTTCGCCGCACCGTGGCCTGGTACCTGGACAACCCGGGCTGGGTCGAGCGCATCACCTCCGGCCGCTACACCGAGTGGATCAGCCGCAACTACGGCGCGCGCTGAGCGCCTGAAAGGCTTCGCATGAAAGGCATCATCCTCGCCGGCGGCTCCGGCACCCGGCTGCACCCGGTCACCCAGGTGGTGTCCAAGCAGCTGCTGCCGGTGTACGACAAGCCGATGGTCTACTACCCGCTGTCCACGCTGATGCTCGCCGGCATCCGCGAGATCCTGATCATCTCCACCCCGCAGGACACGCCGCGCTTCGAGCAGCTGCTCGGCGACGGCTCGCGCTGGGGCCTGAGCCTGAGCTACGCGGTGCAGCCCTCGCCCGACGGGCTGGCGCAGGCCTTCCTGATCGGCGAACGCTTCATCGATGGCTCGCCCTGCGCGCTCATCCTCGGCGACAACATCTTCTACGGCCACGACATGGCCACCGACCTCACCGAGGCCGCGCAGCGCCGCCAGGGCGCCACGGTGTTCGCCTACGCGGTGCAGGATCCGGAGCGCTACGGCGTGGTGGAGTTCGATGCCGCCGGCCGCGCCGTCAGCCTCGAGGAGAAGCCGGCGCGGCCGAAGTCGCGCTACGCGGTCACCGGCCTGTACTTCTACGACCCGCAGGTGGTCGAGGTGGCGCGCAGCCTCAAGCCCTCGGCGCGCGGCGAACTCGAGATCACCGATCTCAACCGGGTCTACCTCGAGCGCGGCCAGCTCGAGGTGAAGGTGATGGGCCGCGGTCACGCCTGGCTCGACACAGGCACCCACGAGTCGCTGATCGAGGCCTCGCTGTTCGTGCAGACCCTGGAGAAGCGCCAGGGCCTGAAGATCGCCTGCCCCGAAGAGATCGCCTACCGGATGGGCCTGATCGACGCCGCGGCGCTCGAGCAGCTCGCCGCACCGCTGGCCAAGAGCGGCTACGGGCAGTACCTGCTCGGCCTGCTGCGCGAACGCATCTTCTGAGCCCGGGGCTGCCCTCATGAACATCCTGCCCACCCGCCTGCCCGGCGTGCTCCTGATCGAGCCCCGGGTGTTTGGCGATGACCGCGGCTTCTTCTTCGAAAGCTTCAACGCCCGCGCCTTCGCCCAGGCCACCGGCGTGACCGCCGACTTCGTGCAGGACAACCACTCGCACTCCGCGCGCGGTGTGCTGCGCGGGCTGCACTACCAGATCGAGCAGCCGCAGGGCAAGCTGGTGCGCGCCGTCACCGGCGAGGTCTTCGATGCGGTGGTCGACCTGCGCCGCAGCTCGCCCACCTTCGGGCACTGGGAGGGCTTCATCCTCTCGGCCGAGAACAAGCGCATGCTCTGGGTGCCGCCGGGCTTCGGCCACGGCTACTTCGTGCTCTCCGAGCGCACCGATTTCCTCTACAAGACCACCGACTACTACGCCCCGCAGCACGAACGCTGCGTGCTCTGGTCGGATCCGGCGGTGGGCGTGCGCTGGCCGCTCGCGCCGGGGCAGCAACCGGTACTCTCGGCGAAAGACCAGGTCGGCCTGGCGCTGGCCGACGCGCCGCTCTATCCCTGATCATGCGCATCCTGATCACCGGCACCGCCGGCCAGGTCGGCCACGCCCTGCGCGATGAGCTCGCAGGACTGGGCGAGCTCATCGCCGCCGACCGCTCGGTGCTCGACCTGAGCGCGCCACCCGAGCAGATCCGCGCGCGGGTGCGCGCGCTGGCCCCGCAGCTGATCATCAATCCCGCGGCCTACACCGCAGTGGACCGCGCCGAGCAGGAACCGCTGCTGGCGCAGGCGGTCAACGCCGTCGCCCCTGGCGCGCTGGCCGAAGTGGCGCGCGAGCTGGACTGCCCGCTCGTGCACTTCTCCACCGACTATGTCTTCGATGGCAGCGGGCAGGCACCCTGGCAGGAGGACGACCCCTGCCAACCGCTCAGCGTCTACGGCCGAACCAAGCACGACGGCGAGCTCGCCGTGGCCGCCAGCGGCGCAAGACACCTCGTGCTGCGCACCAGCTGGGTCTACAGCCTGGGCGGGCGCAACTTCCTCGCCACCATGGCGCGGCTGGCCGGCGAGCGCGCCGAGTTGCGGGTGGTCGACGACCAGTTCGGGGCGCCCACCACCAGCCTGGCGATCGCCCGCGCCACCCGTGGACTGGTCACGCCGCTGCTTGCCGGCGGCGGCCCTGCCTCGGGGGTGTACCACCTGAGCTGCGCCGGAAGGGTGTCGTGGTGCGGCTTTGCCCGGGCCATCATGGACCGTCTGCCGCGGGTGCGCGCCGCGCTGGGCATGCCGCCCTGCGCAGCGCCGCAGGTCACGCCGATCGGCACGGCCGACTACCCCACGCCCGCCCGCCGTCCCGCGAATTCGGTGCTGTCCAATCGGAAGCTGACGCAGGCCACCGGCATCGCCCTGCCGCACTGGGAAGCGGCGCTCGACGACCTGCTCGACACCGCGGGCTGATCCGCCTCGGGCAAGCCCGCCGCCACCGCCGGTTCGCCCCTGGGAAGGGCGGCGTAGACCCGAGGTCCGCGCTCAGACCCGCCCGCCCCCAGCCGCCCGCCGGCCGCGCCACGCAGTCACGGTCACCCCCACCGCCGCCGCACCGCAGAGCGTGAACAGCGCCGCGCCCCAGAGCGCGAAAGGCACGCCCAGCCAGGGCAGATTGGCCTCCTGGCAGGGGGCATCCGGCATGAAGAGCCAGGGTGCGATCTCGTGCAGGCCAGCGGCCATGATGATCTTCTCCGCAAAGCTCACGCCGCAGGCGTCGCTGCGCGCGGCCACGAAGTGCTGATGCAGCGCCGCGGCCAGCCCGGCGGCCGAGAGCGCCACCCCGATCAGCCCGGCCCCGAGCCAGGCAGCGCGCACCCGGGCAAGCGAACCCGCCCCCGCCACCAGGATGATCGCCAGGCACACCAGACGCTGCAGCACGCACCACGCGCAGGGCCGCATGTCCCAGCCATGCTGAAGAAGCAGCGCCAGCAGCAGGGCGGCCGCGGCCAGCGCGGCCATGGCTCCCAGCAGGCGCCGCGGCTCGGCAATCATCCGGCGAACATGTCCTTCCAGATGGTCTGGGCCCAGGCATTGGCGTAGACCCCCTCGAGCACATTGGGCGCAGACGAGAGCCCGCCAGCGCCGGCCACCGCCTCCATGGTCTTCTTCTCGGCCGAGTAGCGGTGCACCGAGGCGACATGCACCACATTGCGGTCGTCGATGAAGCTGTAGCAGGTGTTGGCCATCATCTGCGGCTGCGGCGTGCGCCCGCTCAGCGACTCGACGATCGCCGCGGCGGCCGCCTTGCCGTGCTGGTTGGCCATGTGGCCCGACTTGGGCATGGCCGGCGCCGACAGCGTGGCATCCCCGAGCACATGCACCCCCGGCGCCGCCGTGGACTCCATGCTCACCCAGTCGACCTGGCACCAGCGGTTATTGGCGTTGATCAGGCCGGCCTTGCGCGCGATCTCGCCGGCCGCCTGCGGCGGGATCACATTGAGCACATCGGCCCGCACGCGGTCGCCGATCTCGGTGATCGCCGTGCGCCCGCGCGCATCGATCTCGGTGACATTGCTGTTGGGCCGGTACTCGACGATGCCGGCATAGGTCTCGGTGAAGGCCTTCGTGAACAGGCCCTTCTTGGAGATGATTTCGGGATTGGCGTCGAGGATGATGACCTTCGAGCGCGGCTTGCTCGCCTTGAAGTAGCTGGCCACCTGGCAGGCCCGCTCGTAGGGACCGGGCGGGCAGCGGTAGGGCGCCAGCGGAATGCTCATCACGAAGACCCCGCCATCAGGCATGGCCTCGAGCTGGCGACGCAGTTCCACCGTCTGGGGGCCGGCCCTCCAGGCGTGCAGCACGGTCTTCTGCGCCTCGGCGTCCAGCCCCTGGATGGCACCGAAGTTGAAGTCGATGCCGGGTGCCACCACGAGACGGTCGTAGCTCTGATCGGCGATCTTGCCGAGCACCACGCGCTTGCGCGCGGCATCGATCGCGGAGACCTCATCGCTGATCACCACCACGCCCTGCTCGCGCAGGCCCTGGTAGCTGACGGTGAGATCCTCGATCTTGCGCGAGCCGCCGATCACCAGGTTGGAGAGCGGGCAGGAGACGAACTGCGGGTTGCGGTCGATCAGCATCACCTCCAGGCCCGGGCCGCCCCAGAGCTTGAGGTAGCGGGCGGCCGTGGCGCCGCCGAAACCGGCGCCGATCACCATCACCTTGCCCAGCCGGGCGGGCGGTGGCGGCGCAGGCGGCGTGATGGCGCAGGCGCTCAAGGCGCCGAGAGCGCCGACGGAACCCAGCGCCTGGAGGGCGCGGCGACGATTGCGGTCATGCGGGCTCATGGCGGGCTCCTAGCGGACGGGCTTGATCTGGGAAAAGTAATCGGCCATCCGGGCGATCTGCTCGTCGGTATAACCTTTGGCCAGCTGGTGCATGATCGTGGCCTGCCGCGTGCCGCTGCGGAAGGCATTCATCTGCTCGATGAAATAGCCGCGCGACAGGCCTGCCAGGCCGGGCATGCCACCGCCGGCCGACGCGCGGCCCTCGGTGCCGTGGCAATTCGCGCAGTTGGCGGCCAGGTAGCGGGCGTCCTGCGCCTGCGCAGGCGCCGCCCAGGCCAGGCTCAGCGAGGCAATGGCCGCCAGCGCGGCCAGTCGGTGGGTCATGGTGTGGTCTCCGTTGCGGTTGCGGATCGATCTGGGCGCCGGCGCCGCGGCGCAGCAGCGCATCGCGGGCAGGACTCCAGCCGGAAAGATACGCCAGAAGTGCAACGCGGGCCCCGAGGCCCGCGTTGTGGGGGCGGTCAAGCGCCGGTGTCAGGCCTGCACCACCTCGGCCTGCTCCTCGCCATCTCCACCGGTCACGGTGGGGATAACCGCACCATCGGCAAACGACAGGGTGACGTTCTCCTGCTCGTCGAGGTCGACCACCACCTTGCCGCCACCCACCAGCCGACCGAACAGCAGCTCGTCGGCCAGCGCCTTGCGGATGGTGTCCTGGATCAGGCGCTGCATGGGCCGCGCACCCATGAGCGGATCGAAGCCCTTGGCGGCCAGCATCTTGCGCAGACGATCCGAGAAGATCGCCTCGACCTTCTTCTCGTGCAGCTGCTCTTCGAGCTGGATGAGGAACTTGTCGACCACGCGCATGATGATCTCTTCATCGAGCGCGCGGAAGCTGATGATCGAGTCCAGGCGGTTGCGGAACTCGGGCGTGAACAGACGCTTGATCTCGACCATCTCGTCGCCGGCCTGCTTGTTGTCGGAAAAGCCGATCGAGCGCTTTTGCAGGTCTGCCGCCCCCGCATTGGTGGTCATGATGATGATCACGTTACGGAAATCGGCCTTGCGCCCGTTGTTGTCGGTGAGCGCGCCGTGGTCCATCACCTGCAACAGGATGTTGAAGATGTCGGGATGGGCTTTCTCGATTTCGTCGAGCAGCAGCACCGCATGCGGCTTCTTGGTAATCGCCTCGGTGAGCAGGCCGCCCTGATCGAATCCGACATACCCCGGGGGCGCGCCAATCAGGCGCGAC
>CAIZPE010000312.1 GCA_903934795.1 uncultured bacterium
AGCACAAAAAGAAGCACTGCAAGCACTTGATGAAATCAAGGAAGTTTACGAGGGAATGCCGATCGGTCTGTTTTCTCTCGATGCAGCGGGTAGTCTGCGGATCTTCAACCCCGCGTTTTCAGCGATGTTCGAACTCCGATCAGGGAGTTCGAAACGGATTGCAGGAGCGCACATCGATCTTGTTCTCGGCCATGGAACATGGTGCCGCCTGAAGGACGCAACAGAGGCGACCATTACATCCGATATAGAGATCCACATTGAAACCAAGGTTGACACACCGGAACGCTGGTTTCTCGCCCGAGTGACATCGAAAGAAGGTGCCATTGAAGGATCAATGCAAGACATCACTCTGCGAAAGCAAGCAGAGGCGAAACTCAAGCACCTGGTTGACCATGATTCTTTGACCGGTCTGCGCAATCGCCGAGGCCTTGACGATGCCATGGACGAAGCGCAACGACTCGCGAGCGAAGGCGTTCCCTGCGCCATCGCCCAGCTCTCCCTCGATCGCTTCAAGCTGATCAACGACCTGTACGGACATCGCGTCGGTGATGTCATGCTCCAACAGACGGCACTGCGCCTCATGCAGGCAGTCAGGGGGCGTGACCATGTGGCCCGAATTGCCGACTCCTTCGTCGTGATCTTCCTTGACTGCCCGGATTTCGCGACGGTCGGGCTGAGCGAGCGCCTGCGCGAGGCCGTGAGTGAGCTTCCTTTCGAACTCGAGGGCAAGCGCCTGGATATGACCGCCAGCGTCGGCGTGGTCGGGTTCGATCCCAAGATGGATCTCGTCGATACGCTGGCAGCCGCCGGCCGGGCATGCGCCGAGGCGAAATCACGCGGCCGCAACTGCGTGGTGCAGCTCGATGACAATGACAGCCGCCTGAAGACCCATCTGGAGGAACTCAAGGTCGTTGCCGATCTCAAGCGCAAGATCCACACCGACCGCTACTTCCTCGACTTCCAGCCGATCGTGGCGTTGCAGGCGCCGCACTCCTCGCTCAACTATGAGGTGCTGCTGCGCATGCGCGATGAGAACGGCGGCGTCATACAGCCCGGCCGCTTCATCGGCGCTGCGGAGCGCAATGGCCTGATGTCGGAGATCGATCGGTGGGTGTTGCGCAGCACCCTGGAGTGGCTCGACCTGCACGCGGCGCACCGTGATCGGCTCAGCTTTGCCACGATCAACATCAGTGGTGCCTCGCTCAATGACGCGCGCTTCGTGGATGACGCCTTCGCAATGATCGCCGATCACCCTATGGCGATGCCCAAACTGTGCTTCGAGATCACCGAGAGCGTGGCCCTGAACGACATCAACTCCACCCGCCGATTCATCGACCGCGTCAAGCAGTACGGCAGCAAGCTCGCGCTCGATGACTTCGGTGCCGGCTACACCTCCTTCAATTACCTCAAGGAGATCCCGGCCGACTTCATCAAGATCGATGGTTCGTTCGTTCGCGACATCAACCTCAACCCGGCAAACTATTCGATCACGCGCACCATCGTCGACCTAACCCACGAACTTGGCATGCGCAGCATTGCCGAGTGGGCCGAGACGCCTGATACCGTGGCGACCCTTGTCGAGCTGGGGGTCGACTACGGGCAAGGCTACGGACTGGCACGGGCCATGGACAAGAACCTGGTCACCGCTGCGGCATCCTGCGGGGACCTCGTGCGTGACGAGCGGGTGCTCGCGATCATGGCTGCTGGCCCTGCCTACGCCGGCATCACCGCCTCGGGCGGAGCTGCCGTGCGCTGAGCGCGCCGCGCCGAGGGCGCGAACGGTCACGCCGAGCCCCCTGCCCCATCCCGTATCATTCCGGCTCCCTCGCAGATAGGGCGAGCCGGCCGGCTCGCCCTCGCCCCTTGGAGAGCCCATGAGCAGCCTTGCCTATCACCGGGGAGATGACGGCATCGTCGTCCTCACCCTCGACGCGCCGGGTGCCGCCGTCAACACCATGAACGCGGCATTCAAGGCCGACCTCGCAGCCACGGTCGAGCGTCTCGAGGCCGACAGGGAGCACATCGCCGGTGTGCTGCTGCGCTCGGCCAAGACCTCATTCTTCGCAGGTGGTGATCTGCGGGAGATCGCAGCGGTGCAGGCGGCTGACGCGGAACGATTCTTTCGCGGCCTGGAGGCCATGAAGTCGGTGCTGCGCCGGCTTGAACGGCTCGGTCGGCCTGTCGTTGCGATGATCAACGGCCATGCCCTGGGGGGCGGGCTCGAGCTCGCGCTGTCATGCCACCACCGCATCGCGCTGGACGATGATCGCATCCAGATCGGCTGCCCGGAGGCCACACTTGGCCTGCTGCCTGGTGCCGGAGGCATCACCAAGAGCGTGCGCCTGATGGGTCTGATGAAGGCCCTTCCCTACCTCATCGAAGGCAAGCGGATTGCCCCGCAGGAAGCAGTGGCAATCGGACTCGTCGATGCGCTGGCGCCAGACATGGGCACCATGGAGTCGATGGCTCGCGCCTGGATCAGCGCTAATCCGACGCCCGTCCAGCCCTGGGATAAACCCGGCCACCGGATCCCCGGCGGCTCACCGTCCAGCCCGGCTGTTGCCCAGATGCTGGCCGGCGCGCCAGCCATGTTGCTGGACAAGACTCGCGGCAACCTGCCCGCACCGGAGGCGGTGCTCGCAGCCGCAGTCGAGGGTGCGCAGGTGGACTTCGATACCGCCATGCGGATCGAGTCACGGTACCTGACCCGACTCGCCACCGGCCAGGTTGCCAAGAACATGATCGGCACCCTGTTCTTCCAGCTCAATGAGGTGAAGGCGGGCGAGAGCCGACCGGGCAACTCGGCGCGGCACAAGGCCGCCCGCGTTGGCATCCTCGGGGCCGGCATGATGGGCGCAGGCATCGCCTGGGCTTGCGCCTCGCGTGGCGTGGCCTGCGTTCTCAAGGACCTTGACATCGCTGGCGCGCAGAAGGGCAAGTCGCACAGCGAGGCCCTGCTTGCGCGACGGGTGGAGCGCGGCACCATGACCTCCGAGGCTGCCCAGCGCACGCTCGCCTTGATCCAGCCCACCGCCGACGCCGCCGATCTCGCCGGCTGCGATCTGGTGATCGAGGCGGTATTCGAGAACCGCGAAGTAAAGGCAAGGGCCACGCGCGAAGCGGAAGCCGTGCTGGGCCAGGATGCCGTGTTCGCCTCCAACACCTCCACCCTGCCAATCAGCGGGCTGGCCAAGGCCAGTGCCCGCCCCGAGCGCTTCATCGGTCTGCATTTCTTCTCGCCCGTGGACAAGATGCCGCTGGTGGAGATCATCCGCGGGCGGCAGACCTCCGACGAAACAGTGGCACGGGCCTTCGACTTCGTGCTCCAGATCGGCAAGACCCCGATCGTGGTGAACGACTCGCGCGGTTTCTACACCAGCCGGGTCTTCGGCAGCTTCGTCAACGAGGGCATGGCACTTTTGGGCGAAGGTGTGCCGCCCGCCTTGATCGAGAACATCGCCATGCAGGCAGGCATGCCCGTCGGGCCGCTGGCTGTGCTGGACGAGGTCTCCCTGAAGCTCGCCGATGATGTGCTGCATCAGGAGCTCGCGGATCTCGCGGCGGAGGCTGGAGCGGCCGGTCATGACCATGATCATGAACACGGTCATACCCACGATCATGGGCACGATCACGACCACGCCCATTGCACGGCTCACGATCACGATCACGATCATGAGCATGAGCATGGGCATGAGCATGGGCATGGGCATCATCACGGTCACGAGGCCCACGGTCACGATCACGCGCATGGTCACGCCCACGCCCACGATCACGCCCACGATCACGCCCACGGAGATGCGCATGGGCGTCATCACGACCACGATCATCCCGCCCCTGCCCCAGCGAGCGCCGCAGCACAAGCCGCGGGCAAGCGCACCATCCCGATCAAGGCGGCGCAGTCGCACGGGCACAGCCATTCGGTGAAATCGCGCCGCATGGCCGAGTCCGCGGTCTATGTGCTCGAGAAGATGGCCCACGGCTACAAGCGCATGGGCCGCGCGCATGGCGGCGGCTTCTACGACTATCCCGAGGGCGAGCCCAAGCAGCTCTGGCCCGGGCTCGACGCCTTCGCCAAGGGCCGCAAGCGCCTGCCGGCCCATGAGGACATCCGCGACCGTCTCCTGTATGCCCAGGCCATCGAAACGGTCCGCTGCCTGCAGGAAGGCGTCCTGGAATCCACCCGCGACGCCAATATCGGATCGATCTTCGGGTGGGGCTTCCCCGTGCACACCGGCGGAACCGCCCAGTTCGTGAATCATGTCGGTGTCGTCGCCTTCGTGGCCCGGGCTCGCGAGCTCGCCTCACGTCATGGCGAGCGGTTCGAGCCGCCCGCCCTGCTCATCCGTCTGGCCGCGGAAGGCAAACCGCTGTAGCAGCGCTGGTGCTGCCCGGCACCCCGCACAAGGAGACACCGTCATGCCACGCCAGGAATACCGGGTTCATGAATATCGCGAGCCGGTGAAGCCCCGGCCCGCCGCCACCATCCTGCTGCTTCGCGATGGGGATCAGGGCCTCGAGGTGCTCATGACCCGGCGCTCCATGCAGGCGAGCTTTGCCCCGGGCGCCTATGTATTCCCGGGCGGAGCGCTCGACCCCGCAGACCAGGGCGAGCAGGCCACCCGGCTGTCACGCAGCCGCGAGAGCCAGTCGCACGAGCAGCGCTCGTTCACCATCGCCGCCATCCGCGAGGCCTTCGAGGAACTTGGCGTGCTGCTTGCGCACCTGCCCGATGGCAGCTCCGCCGGACAGGCCCATCTCGATCGGCTGTCCCGCGAACGCGATGCCGACTTCCTCGAACAGATCGAACGCCACGGCATGCGTCTGGCGGTCGACCGGGTCTGGTGGCTGTGCCACTGGATCACCGACCCGGACCTGCCCAAGCGCTTCGATGCGCGATTCTTCGTTGCGCACATGCCGCCCGGACAGGAACCGGTGGCCGACGAGGGTGAGACCTTCGAGCCGGTGTGGATCTCGCCGCGCGATGCACTGCGCCGCCACGCCGAGGGCAGCTTCTCGATGATCTTCCCCACCATCCGCACGCTGGGTCGGCTGTCGGCCTACGCCACCGCGCAGGCGGTGATCGACGCCTGTCCGGGCGAGCGGCCGATGTGGGTATCCTCGCCGCGGGGCGGGCACTTCAAGGGCCAGATCGAGCGCTACTCGGAGCACGAGCCGCCCTATGGTGAACTCGAGCTCGTCTCCCCGGATGGTCGTCTGGTGCACGCGCTCGACTGGCAGCACGAGAAGGCCGTGCCGCTGATGCGGCATGTGCTGCGGCTGACCGCGCCCAACCCCGGGCGCATGACCGGCCCCGGCACCAACACCTACATCATCGGCGAGCCGGGGAGCGGCTTCCTGGTGATCGATCCCGGCCCCGACCTCTCGGTGCATGTGCAGCGCATCGCAGCCATCGTCGGCAAGGATCTGAAGGCAATCCTGTGCACCCACGCGCATCCCGATCATTCCCCGGGCGCGGTGGAGCTCAAGGCGATCACCGGCGCGCCGATCCTGGGCGCACCCTCCGGTCCCAACTTCCGAAGCGAATGGCAGTTCACCCCCGACCGCACCCTGGTCGATGGCGAGACCGTGTCAGTGCCCGGCGCCACCCTGCGGGTGATCCACACACCCGGTCACGCCTCGAATCACCTTTGCTTCCTGCTGGAGGAGGACGGCCTGCTGTTCTCGGGCGATCACATCAACAATGGCTCCACCGTGGTGATCGATCCGCCCGACGGCAACATGCTCGATTACCTGCGCGCCCTCGAGCGGCTGCTGACCCTGCCCATGCAGTACATCCTGCCCGCGCATGGCTGGGTGCTGGGCTTCGCGCACGAGAGCATCCGACAGCTGATCGCCCATCGGCTCAAGCGCGAGGCGAAGGTGCTCGCTGCTGTCCGCCGCAGCGGCGGTGGCACCATGGATGAACTCGTGAAGCTGGTGTATGACGATGTCGACCCGGTGATGCATCCGGTGGCCAAGCGCTCGCTCTTTGCCCACCTGGAGAAGCTGGTGGCCGATGGCACGGTGCTCGCCATGCAAGAAGGGCGCTGGCAGCCGGCTGGCTGACAACGCCCTTCAGGGGGTCTTGCGGGATCAGGCCGAGCGCGCTGCGTCGTCGGCCGCGGCGGCCTTCATCGACAGGCGCAGGCGGCCCTTGTCGTCGGCCTCGATGGCCTTGACGCGGATCTGCTGACCTTCCTTGAGGTAGTCGGACACCTGGTTGACCCGCTCGTTGGCGATCTGCGAGACATGCAGCAGGCCGTCACGGCCCGGCAGCACCTGCACGATCGCACCGAAGTCGAGGATCTTGAGGACGGTGCCCTCGTAGATGCGACCGATCTCGACCTCGGCCGTGAGGCCCTCGATGATGCCCTGGGCCTTCTTGGCCGCCCCGGAGTCGACCGCGGCGATGGTGATCGTGCCGTCGTCCTGGATGTCGATGGTGGTGCCGGTCTGCTCGGTGATCTGGCGGATGGTGGCACCGCCCTTGCCGATCACATCGCGGATACGCTCCGGATTGATCTTCATGGTGTACATGCGCGGCGCGAAGTCGGAGAGCTCCTGACGGGCGCCGCCAACCGCGCTCTTCATGTGGCCGAGGATGTGCATGCGGCCTTCACGGGCCTGCGCCAGCGCCACCTGCATGATCTCCTTGGTGATGCCCTGGATCTTGATGTCCATCTGCAGCGCGGTGATGCCCTGCTCGGTGCCGGCCACCTTGAAGTCCATGTCACCGAGGTGATCCTCGTCACCAAGAATGTCGGTGAGCACGGCGAAGCGGCCGCCGTCCTTGATGAGGCCCATGGCCACGCCGGCCACATGCGCCTTCATGGGCACGCCGGCGTCCATCAGCGCGAGGCAGCCGCCGCACACCGAGGCCATCGACGAGGAGCCGTTGGATTCGGTGATCTCGGACACCACGCGCAGCGAGTAGGCAAACTCCTGGACGGTGGGCAGCAGCGGGCGCAGCGCGCGCTTGGCCAGGTTGCCGTGACCGACCTCGCGCCGCTTGGGCGAGCCGAAGCGGCCGGTCTCGCCGGTGGCAAACGGCGGCATGTTGTAGTTGAACATGAAGCGATCCCGGTACTCGCCGGTGATCGCATCGATGATCTGCTCATCGCGAGCGGTGCCCAGGGTGGCAGCCACCAGCGCCTGGGTCTCGCCGCGGGTGAAGAGCGCCGAGCCGTGGGCGCGCGGCAGCACGCTGGAGCGGATCGCGATCGGGCGCACGGTGCGGGTGTCCCGGCCGTCGATGCGCGGCTCACCGGAAAGGATCTGGCCGCGCACGATGCGCGACTGGATCTCGAACAGGATGTTGCCCACCTCGTTGCTGTCAGGCACAGGCTGGCCGGCAGCCTTGGCTTCCTCGACCACCTTGGCAGCCACGCCGTTCTCGAGGTTGCGAACCCGGGTGGTGCGCTCCTGCTTGTTGCGAACCGCGTAAGCGGCCCGCATGTCGGCCTCGGCGAGTTCATTGATGCGCGCGATCAGGGCCTCGTTGCGGGCCGGCGGCTGCCAGTTCCACTCGGGCTTGCCGCCCTCGGCCACCAGTTCGTCGATGGCGGCGATGGCGGTCTGCATCTGCTCGTGACCATAGACCACGGCGCCCAGCATCACGTCTTCGGGCAGCTGGTGGGCCTCGGACTCGACCATGAGCACGGCGGCATCGGTGCCGGCGACCACCAGATCGAGCTTGCTCGAGGCCATCTGGCTGGCGCTGGGGTTGAGCACGTACTGGCCGTCGATGTAACCGACGCGGGCCGCGCCGATCGGGCCGCTGAACGGGATGCCCGACACGGCCAGCGCCGCCGACGCGGCAATCATGGCCGGGATGTCGCTGTCGACCTCGGGGTTGCTCGAGACCACCTGGACGATGACCTGGACCTCGTTGTAGAAGCCGTCAGGGAACAGCGGGCGGATGGGGCGGTCGATGAGCCGGCAGATCAGGATCTCGCGCTCGGTGGGACGGCCTTCGCGCTTGAAGAAGCCGCCGGGAATGCGGCCGGCGGCGTAGAACTTCTCGACATAGTCGACGGTGAGCGGGAAGAAATCCTGCCCGGGCTTGGCGCTCTTGGCGCCGACCACCGAGGCGAGCACCACGGTGTCATCCATGTTGACCAGCACTGCGCCAGAGGCCTGGCGGGCGATTTCGCCGGTTTCCAGGGTGACGGTGTTCTGGCCCCACTTGAAGGTCTTGCGTGCGATTTGAAACAAGGTGCTTTCCTTTCGAGACATTGCCCGCGCGGTCAGCCGGCGGCGCGGTTCGCCTGCGATTGATCAGACGAAAAAACAAAGGCCCGCAAGCGAATGCCTTGCGGGCCTGCTGGTGCTGCCATCAACCCGGGTTGGTCGGGAGCAAGCGCTTCAACCCCGGAGACCCAGTCTTTCGATCAGGGTCTTGTAGCTGGCCTGATTGGTGGACTTGAGGTAGTCGAGCAGCTTGCGGCGCCGGCTCACCATCTTGAGCAGGCCCCGACGGGAGTGGTGATCCTTGGTGTGGGTCTTGAAGTGACCGGTGAGGTCGTTGATGCGGGCGGTGAGCAGCGCCACCTGAACCTCCGGCGAGCCGGTGTCGTTCTTGGCACGCTGGAAATCGGCGACGATCTTCGCCTTGTCTAGGGTTTCGACGGTCATGGTTTCCCTTGGAGAACTTGCGGCATCACTGGGATGGTGAGCCGTGCGGTTGAAAACAGAAGATTATAGCCCGCAGCAGGCAGGCCGGACAAGCACTGCTCAGGTGCGCGGCAGGGTCACGCCGAGCTGGCCCTGGTACTTGCCGCCGCGATCGCGGTAGGAGGTCTCGCAGACCTCATCGGACTCGAGGAACAGCACCTGGGCGCATCCCTCGCCGGCATAGATGCGCGCCGGCAGCGGCGTGGTGTTGCTGAACTCCAGGGTGACGTGGCCTTCCCACTCCGGCTCGAGCGGGGTCACATTGACGATGATGCCGCAGCGGGCATAGGTGGACTTGCCCAGGCAGATGGTGAGCACGCTGCGCGGGATGCGGAAGTACTCCATGGTGCGCGCCAGCGCGAAGGAATTGGGCGGGATGATGCAGACATCGCCCTTGAAGTCGACGAACGAGCCCTCGTCGAAATCCTTGGGGTCGACGATCGTGCTGTTGATGTTCGTGAAGATCTTGAACTCGTCGGCGCAGCGGATGTCGTAGCCGTAGCTCGAGGTGCCGTACGAGACGATGCGCCGGCCGTCGCGCTCGCGCACCTGGCCGGGCTCGAAGGGCTCGATCATGCCCTGGGCGGCCATGCGGCGGATCCACTTGTCGGACTTGATGGTCATGGGCGCAATCCTGAGGAGACTGGCCGCGATGATAGCGCGGTGCCGCGGCTCAGCCGCCGCCGCGCTGGGTGTGGAAGTCGAAGCCGCGGATCCAGTCACGGGCCTGCACGGCGTGCTCGGGCGGGTACACGAACTGGACCTGCAGCGCCCGGAAAGTGATCAGGCCGAGCCTGCGCGGCGGCGCGGGCGACACCCGAACCTCGAGCATGAAATCGGCCACCGGCACGCGGATGGCATGGTCATCGGCCTGCAGCACCGGCAGGCCGGTGAACTCGCGCAGCCAGCGTTCGAGATCGGCCCGGCTGCAGCCCATCTCCCGGCTGTCGCCAAAGCCTGCGCCAAGGCCGCTCATGCGCTGCTCAACCGCCCGCGATCGGCGGCCAGATCGCCAGCGCCTCGCCTTCCTGCAGCACACGGCTGGCCCGCTGCGCGGGCGCCACGTAGGTGCCATTGACCAGCACCAGATGCACCAGCTTCGAGGGCAGGTTGAATCGGTCGATCAGCGCCTGCACCGAGGTGCCCTCGGGCACTTCCAGCACGATGGCATTGCCCTCGCGGGAACGCCCGTCCACCTGCTGCGGCAGGTGGTCGGAGAGCATGGCAAAGAGCTTGAAGGTGATCAGCATGCAGGCGTCCGCGGAGCCGTTCAGCGGGAGGAGCCGCGCGAGCGGCCCTGCCATTCGCCCTGCGCCTGCGCGCTGGCGAGATAGGCTTCCATCAGCCGGGTGGGGTCCTGCTTGAGCGCCTCCTTCCAGCGGCCCAGGCGCACGCCACGCTCGACCAGGTTGCGCATGACGCCGACATGCTCGGTCATGCCCAGGCTGTTGGCGCCCACCACCACATCGTCCTTGAACTCCAGGCGCAGGTAGCGGAAGCGCTGCGGATCGGCGAGCTCGACATGGTCGCCGCCCGGCACGCCCTCCCACTGACCGAACGAGGTGGAGACGAGCCCGAGGGTGTCGAGGACATTGATCTGGGTGACGCCGCGCAGCTGATTGCGGTGGCCGGCCATGTTCATGGCGGCCACATAGGCCTGGTCGACCGCATTGGGCTGGATGGCCGACACGATGGTCTTGCCCACCACCGGGTCGAAGGCCTCGGCGCAGTCGCCGGCAGCGTAGACGCCCGGCACGGCTGTCTGAAGGGTCTCGTCGACCAGCACACCCTGCAGGCAGCGAACCGGCGAGTTGGCCAGGAAACCGATGTTCGGCTTCACGCCGGTGGCCTGGATGACCAGATCGAAGTCCTCCGAGCGGCCGTTGGACAACCGCGCGCGCACCTTGTCGCCCGGCTCGAGAGCCTCGACCCGGGTGCCGGTGAACACGCGCACACCCTTGGTCTGGCACCAGTCCTTGATCATGCCGCCGGCGCCCGGACCCATCATGCGCGGCACCATGCGGTCCCCCATCTCGACCACGGTGAGCTGCACGCCGCGCTGAGCCAGCGCCTCGAGGATGATGCAGCCGATGAAGCCGGCGCCCATCTGCAGCACCCGGGCGCCTGGCTTGGCAAGCTGCTGGATGCTGCGGGCATCGCGCAGCGTCCAGCAGGGATGCACATAGGGCGAGTCGAGGCCCGGAATGGGCGGACGCACCGGCTGCGAGCCGGTGGCGATCAGGCAGCGATCGAAGGGCAGCACCCGGCCGTCGGAAAGCGCCACGGTGCGCGCCTGCGCGTCGAGGCTCACCACACGGCCCTGCACGGTGCTGATGCACAGACGGTCGAAGTGGCCCGGATCCTTGCGCAGGTAGGTGCCGGCTTCCGGGATGTTGCCGATCAGCAGGTAGGGGATGGCCATGCGCGAGTACGAGGGCTCGGGCTCGTCGCCGATCAGCCAGATCTCGTCATGGGGCCGGTGCTTGCGGATGGTCTCGGCCGCCACCACGCCGGCCGGGCCGTTACCGATGATCACATGCTTCATTGCTCGCTCCTGTGCCAGCCGGGCTGCGGCACGGCCGCAGCGCCAGCGGCGCCAACTGAAAAAAAGGGCGACCCTCGGCCGCCCTGATTGCTGCGCGAAGCAGGCTGAGCGTTTACAGACCCAGCCGCGAACGGGTCTCGGCCTTGAGCTGGCCTTGCTCGTCCCAGCCACGGACCTGATAGTACTCGGGCACCATCTTGTCGATGCCGCTGACCAGGCCCTTGGCCGGACCGGTCTGGGCCGGTTCGGTCTTCAGGCGCGGCGGCAGGTCGTCATCCTTGCGGGTGAAGCCGGCGCGGTTGTTGAAGTCGCGCTCGAGGTTCCAGATGCGCTCGCCGATGAGAGCGACATTCTCCATGGTGTACTCGTCACCACAGGCAGCCGCCACCTGGGGCGCCAGATCGGCCAGCGTCCAGGCGAAGGTGGTGAACACGCACAGGCCGGAGGAGTCGAAGGCCGCGGTGGCATCCTGGAAGGCCTTGACCAGATCGGCCTTGCCCTCGGTGACCAGGGGATCGGTCTTCACCGGGATGCCCAGGATCTCGGAGGCGACGGTGTAGGAGCGCAGATGGCAGGCGCCGCGATTGGAGGTGGCGTAGGTCAGGCCCATGCCCTGGATGCCGCGCGAGTCATAGGCCGGGAACTCCTGGCCCTTGACCGACATCGACAGCTCGGGATGCCCATACTTGGCGCACAGCCGCTTGGAGCCCTGACCGAGTTCCTTGCCGAAGCCCTCGCCACGCGCAGTGAGCTCGGCGAGCTTGACCAGCGCTTCGGCCGACCCGAAGGTGAGCTCGAGACCGCCGGTGTGCTCCTTGGTGAGCACGCCCATGTCGTAGAGCTCCATAGCCGCGCCGACGGTGGCCCCGAAGGAGATGGGGTCGTAGCCGTCTTCGTTGCACAGCATGTTGGCGTACTGCAGGGCTTCGAGATCCTTGATGCCGGGCGCCGCGCCCAGCGCCCAGGCCGCCTCGTACTCGAGACCGCCGGAAGCGCCCCAGTACTCGGGCTTGTTCTGCACCGAGAAGTGGGTTTCGTCCATCTTGGAGATGCGGCCGCAGGCGATGGTGCAGCCGAAACAGGCCTGGTTGGTGACCAGATGCGACTTGCCATCGGTGGGCCGTTTTTCGGCCATGGCCTCGGCCGAGATGCGGCTGGCGCCCTCGAACTGCACATCGCGGTGGTTGCGGGTGGGCAGCGCGCCGGTCTCGTTGATGACGTTCATGAGGACCTGGGTGCCGTAGGTGGGCAGACCCTGGCCGGTGACCGGGTGGTCGTGAAGGATCTTCTTCTTCTCGGCGGTGACCTTCATGAAGGCCTTGGGATTGTGGATGTTGCCCACGCCCCGGGTGCCGCGCACCGCGATCGCCTTGAGGTTCTTGGAGCCGGCCACTGCGCCCACGCCGGAGCGGCCGGCGGCGCGATGCAGGTCATTGACGATGCAGGCGAAGAGCACCTGGTTCTCGCCGGCCCGGCCGATGGACGACACGCGGGTGAGCGGATCCTGGGATTCCTTCTTCAGGATTTCCTCGGTCTGCCAGGTGGTCTTGCCCCAGAGGTGGGTGGCGTCGCGCAGCTCGGCCTTGTCATCGACCACCGAGAGGTACACCGGCTTGGCCGAGCGACCTTCGAAGATGATCATGTCCCAGCCGGCCATCTTCAGCTCGGCACCCCAGTAGCCGCCCGAGTTGGAGCAGGCAATGGCGCCGGTGAGCGGGCCCTTGGTGATCACCGAGTAGCGGCCACCGGTGGAGGCCATGGTGCCGGTGAGCGGGCCGGTGGCCCAGATGATCTTGTTGTCGGCCCCCAGGGGATCGACCTTGGCGTCGACTTCCTCGACGAAGTACTTGGTGGCAAGACCCCGCTGACCGAGGTATTCGCGCGCCCAGTCCATGCGCAGCGGCTCGCTGACGCAGGTGCCCGCGGTGAGGTTGACCCTCAGGATTTTTCCAGCCCAGGACATGTGTGCGTCTCCTTCAGGTGGCCGAAGGCTGGTTGCCCAGCTTGTCGGCCCATTGCTTCATGCGGTCGAGGCCGGTCCAGTTGGCATCGACATAGGTGATGGCGCCGGTGGGGCAGGCTTCGGCACAGGCCGGTTCGCCGCCGCAGAGGTCGCACTTCTGGACCTTGCCGGTTTCCTGGACGTAGTTGACCGTGCCGAAGGGGCAGGCAATGGTGCAGACCTTGCAGCCGACGCAGACATCGTCGACCACCACCTTGGCGCCCGTGCCGGCGTCGAGCTTGATGGCCTCCACCGGGCAGGCATGCAGGCACCAGGCCTCGTCGCACTGCGTGCAGGTGTAGGGGACCTTGCGGCCGGTCTGATGGAAATCGAAGACCTTGATGCGGGACTTGGCGGTGGCAAAGGTGCCGTAGTTCTCGTAGCTACAGGCCATCTCGCACTGCAGACACCCGGTGCATTTGTCCGGGTTGATGTGCAGGGATTTCTGCATGGTTCCTCCAGTCGGGGTGGATGGGCGGGTCGACACGGGTGCCACGCCCATCCTTGTATTCTCTTATGCAATGACGAACATAGGCAAGGCTGATGACCGGTCTGCCATCCGCGTTCCGGTGTCGCCGCCGACGGGCAGCCTCGGCAGGACCGTTTTGATGCGCCGCAGCAGGCTGCAATCCCGATCCGCGGGGATTTCATTCGCCAGCCGGCCCGTGTCGTGGAACACTCTCGGCTGCGCGTCGGCAAGGCCGCCAGCCCGCTGCTGCCCCGGCCCCTTGGCCGACGCATCGCCACCCCTCAAAGGAGATTCCCCATGGACCACTCCGTCAGCCTGAAGGTCAACGGCAAGGCCGTGACCGTCCAGGTGGAGCCCCGGACGCTGCTCGTCCAGCTGATTCGAGACCACCTCAAGCTGACCGGCACCCATGTCGGGTGCGACACCGCGCAGTGCGGCGCCTGCACCGTGCACCTGAACGGCCGCGCCGTGAAGGCCTGTTCGATCCTGGCCCTGCAGGCGCAGGGCGGCGAGGTCACCACCATCGAGGGGCTCTCGCCCGATGGCCAGCACCCGATGCAGGTCGCCTTCAAGGATTGCCACGCGCTGCAGTGCGGCTTCTGCACGCCGGGCATGGTGATGTCGGCGGTGCAGCTCCTCAAGGACCACCCGGGCGCCACCGAGCAGCAGATCCGCGAGGGTCTCGAGGGCAACCTGTGCCGCTGCACCGGGTACCACAACATCGTGCGGGCGGTGTCGGCCGTGGCCGCCCGCGGCTGAGCAAGGAGCAGCGCATGTACGCATTCGAATACCTCCGGCCCGATACCCCCGCGGCGGCCGCTGCAGCCACCCAGGGCGTCGACGCCCGCTATCTGGCGGGTGGCCAGAGCCTGGTGCAGGCCATGAAGCTGCGCCTGTCGAGCGCCGAGCGCCTGGTCGATCTCGGCGGGCTCGATGCCCTGCGCAGCATCGACGTGACGGCCGACCGGGTCGTGATCGGCGCGATGGCCACCCACGCCCAGGTGCACGCCTCGGCCGCGGTGCGCGGCGCCATCCCTGCGCTGGCCGATCTGGCCGGCGGCATCGGCGACGCGATGGTGCGCAACATGGGCACGATGGGCGGCTCCTTGGCCAATGCCGATCCGGCAGCCTGCTACCCGGCAGCCGCCGTGGCTCTCGGTGCCACCATCCGCACCGATCGGCGCGAGATTGCCGCCGAGGCCTTCTTCACCGGCCTGTACGAGACCGCGCTGCAGCCGGGCGAACTGATCCTCTCGGTGAGCTTCCCGGTGCCCACGCGGGCAGGCTATGTGAAGTTCAAGCAGCCGGCCTCGCGCTTCGCGCTGGTGGGCGTGATGGTCAGCCAGTCGCCGGCGGGCGTGCGGGTGGGCGTCACGGGCGCCCGTGCCTGCGTGTTCCGCTGTTCGGAGCTGGAGGCCGCCCTGAGCGCGAGCTTCACGCCCGAGGCGGCGGCCGCGGTCAGGTTGCCGGTGGCCGGCATGAATGCCGACCTGCACGCCTCGGCCGAGTACCGCGCCGCCATGGTGGTCACCACGACCGCCCGGGCCGTGAAGGCCGCGCTCGGCCGCTGAACGCCGCATCCGCCCGCCCAGGCCCGCGCCCGGGCGGGCAGTCCCTCACGGGCCGCTCGGCCCGTCGCACCCCTTCCCCGCCATGACCGCCATCACCGATGTCGACCACCTGATCGCGGTGCTCGCCGATCAGCAGTATGTGGCCGACCGCCGGCTGGCCACCTCGGTGTTCCTCGCCCTGCGCCTGCAGCGCCCGTTGCTGCTCGAGGGCGAGGCCGGCGTGGGCAAGACCGAACTCGCCAAGGCTCTGGCCGCCGCACTCGGCGTGCCGCTGATCCGCCTGCAGTGTTACGAGGGGCTGGACATCGCGCAGGCCGCCTACGAATGGAACGTGCCGCGCCAGATGCTCGAGATCCGGCTGGCCGAGGCGCTCGGCCGCGATGATCGCGACACGCTGTCGGCCTCGCTCTACCGGCGCGAGATGCTGATCGAGCGCCCGCTGCTGGCCGCGCTGACGCAGGAGCGCGCGCCGGTGCTGCTGATCGACGAGCTCGATCGTGCCGACGAACCCTTCGAGGCCTATCTGCTGGAGATGCTGGCCGAGCGGCAGATCACCATCCCCGAGATCGGCACGATCCGCGCGGCCCATCCGCCGATCGTGCTGCTCACCTCCAACCGCACCCGCGAGCTGCATGACGCGCTGCGCCGGCGCTGCCTCTACCAGTGGGTGGACTATCCCGATGCGGCGCGCGAACTCGCCATCCTGAGGCAGCGCGCCCCGGGCGCGTCGCAGCGGCTGGCCGCCGAGGTGGTGGCCTTCGTGCAGCGCATGCGCGAGCTCGAGCTCTTCAAGGCGCCCGGTGTGGCCGAGGCCATCGACTGGACCAACGCCCTGCTTGCCCTCGACGCGATGGCGCTTGATCCGGCCTCCATCGAGGCCACCCTCGGGGTGCTGCTCAAGTACCAGGACGACATCGCCCGGCTGCCCGGCGGCGACATCGCGCAACTGCTCGACGAGCTCCGCGCCCGCGGCCTGCCCGCGGCCTGATCCGTGTCCGGAGAACTCGCCGGCAACGTGCTGCGCTTTGCGCGCGTGCTGCGCGCCGCCGGCATGCCGGTGGGCACCGACCGGGCCTTGCGCGCCGTGGCGGCCCTCGAGGTGGTGGGCGTGACGCGCCGCGACGATGTGCATGCCGCGATGTCGGCCGTGATGCTCGACAGCCATGCCCAGCAGCCGGTCTTCGATGCCGCCTTCGACGCCTTCTGGCGCGATCCCCGCCTGCTGGAGCGGGTGCTGGCCAGTCGTCTGCCTCAGGCTGCAGAGCCCGCCGGGGCACCGGGGCCACGCGGCAACCGGCGGGTCGAGGAGGCACTGGCCGCGCAGTCGGATACCGGGCTGGCGCGCGAGCCTCAGGCCACCGAGACCCTGGCCGATGCCGCGCTCAGCCACTCGGCGCGCGAGCGCCTGCGCAGCACCGACTTCGAGGCGATGAGCGTGTCCGAGTTCGCACTGGCCGAGCAGCTTGCGCGCACCCTCGTCCTGCCCCTGCGCCCGGTGGTCAGCCGCCGCTTCGCGCCGGCGGCGCGCGGCCGCATCGACCTGCGGGCCAGCCTGCGGGCCATGCCCCGCCAGCCCGACGCGCCCGCCCTCGCCCATCAGCGCCGTCGCCGACTGCCTCCGCCGGTGGTGATGCTGATCGACATCTCCGGCTCGATGGAACGCTACGCCCGCGCGTTCCTGCACTTCGCCCACGGCATCACCCGCCGCCAGCGCAACACCCACACCTTCGTGTTCGGCACCCGCCTCACCGACATCTCACGCTGCCTGCGACACCGCGACCCCGACGAGGCGCTCGCACTGGCCGGACGCGCCGCCAGCGACTGGCAGGGTGGAACGCGTATCGCCAGCAGCCTCGCGGCCTTCAACCGGCAGTGGGCGCGCCGCGTGCTGACCCGCAACGCCTCGCTGCTGCTGGTCACCGATGGCCTTGACCGCGGCGACGTCGGCGAACTCGATCGGGCCGCGGACACGCTCGCCCGCTGGGCGCGGGAAATCATCTGGCTCAACCCGCTCCTGCGGTACGATGGCTTCGAGCCGAAGGCGGCAGGCGTGCGTGCGTTGCTGCCGCACGTCAGCGCCATGGTCCCGGTTCACAATCTGCACAGCCTCGCGGACATCCGCCAGGCCATTGAACGGCAGCGCAGCGCCACCCCCGGCGCGGGCTACGGGCCCGCCCGTCGGCGCAGCGCCGCCTGACACCACAGGATCCGCATCCATGAATCTCCAGGGAGAACGCCGCCTGCCCGCCAGCCCCGCGCAGGCATGGGCGGCACTGAACGACCCGCAGGCGCTCAAGGCCTGCATCACCGGCTGCGAGTCGCTCGAGCTCACCGGCCCCGACGAATACTCGGTGGTGATGGCGGTGCGGGTGGGCCCGGTCAACGCCCGATTCAAGGGCCGGCTGCGGCTGCTCAACATCCAGCCCCTGCAGTCCTACACCATCGAATTCGACGGGCAGGGCGGCGTGGCCGGCTTCGGCAAGGGCTCGGCCGATGTGGCCCTGTCGGCCGATGGCGATCAGACCCTGCTGCGCTACGGCGCCAAGGCGCAGGTGGGCGGCAAGATCGCGCAGATCGGCTCGCGTCTGGTCGATTCGGCCGCCGAGAAGGTCGCCGGCGAATTCTTCGCTGCCTTCGAGAAGTACCTCACCGAACAGGCCGCTGCCGCGGCGCCTGCGGGTGAAACCCCCGGCGCTGCGGCCGAGGGTGTGCCCGAGGGTGCGGCCACTGCCGCGCCGGCAGCCGGCATGCCGGCCGGCGGCGCCACCTCGGCGCCACCGACCCCGCCCCAGCCCGCAGGCGGCGGCTTGCCCTGGGGCTGGCTGGCCATCGGCGCCGCCGTGCTGGCCGCCGCGGTCTGGCTGCTGGCCCGCTGAGCCGAACCCCGGCGAAGGAACACGACATGGACAGCCTCGATCTGCAGGTGCTCAGGCAGGCTCGCGACTGGCGGGCGGAAGGCCATCGGGTATGGCTGGTCACGGTGGTGGAGACCTGGGGCTCGGCCCCTCGGCCGCCGGGTGCGCTGCTCGCGCTGCGCGATGATGGTCTGGTGGTCGGCTCGGTCTCGGGCGGCTGCGTCGAGGACGACCTGATCGAGCGTGTGCGCCAGGGCGAGCGGGTCGACAAGCCCTCCGAGATCCGCTACGGGGTCAGCAAGGAGGAGGCCGCCCGCTTCGGCCTGCCCTGCGGGGGCAACCTGCGCCTGGTGCAGGAGCCGCTCACCGATGCCGCCTGGATCGATGAACTGCTGACGCGCACCGCCCGCCATGAGCTGGTCGGTCGACAACTGCACCTGGCCACCGGCGCGGTCACGCTCGAGCCGGCGCGACGCGGCGAGGCCTTCGCCTTCGATGGCCAGACCCTGCGCGCGGTGTTCGGGCCGCGCTGGCGGTTGCTGATGATCGGTGCCGGCCAGCTCTCGCGCGCCCTGGCCCAGATGGCGCAGATGCTCGACTTCGAGGTGATCTGCTGCGACCCGCGCGAGGAATTCAACACCACCTGGGATCTGCCCGGCACGCGCTACGCCCCCGGCATGCCCGACGATGTGGTGCTCGAGCTCGAGCTCGATCCGCACAGCGCGGTGGTCGCCCTCACCCACGACCCCAAGCTCGATGACATGGCCCTGCTTGAAGCGCTGAAGTCGCCGGCCTTCTATGTCGGCGCGCTCGGCTCGCGGGCCAACACCGCCAGCCGCAAGCAGCGCCTGGCGCTCTTCGATCTCTCGGCCGACGAGATCAACCGGCTGCACGGACCGATCGGCCTCGACATCGGCAGCCGCACCCCAGGCGAGATCGCGGTATCGATCCTGGCCGAGATCATCGCGGTGCGGAACTCGGTCGAACTGCGCCAGAAGAAGCCGGTGGAAGTCACCGGACCGGCCTGCTCCCTCTGACCCGTCACCGGGGCGGCTGTGCCCCGGCTCGAACCGCATGAGCCGCCAGGGCCCGGTTGTCCCGATCCGCCTCGAGTACACGCTGCAGGCGCCCAGCGACGGCCGCCTGCTCGGCAATCCCTTCATGCGGGTGCTGGGAAGCCTGCACAGCCAGGGCTCGATCGCCGGTGCCGCCCGTGAGCTCGGCTGGTCCTATCGGCATCTCTGGGGCTATCTGAAGGCGCGCGAGGCCGAGCTCGGCAGACCGCTGATCCTCTGGGACAAGGGCCGCGCCGCGCGTCTGAGCGAGTTTGCCGAGAAGCTGCTCTGGGCCGAGACCCGGATCATGGGACGGCTGGCCGCGCCGATCGAGAACCTGGCCACCGAGATCAGCCGCGAGCTCTCGCTCGCCTTCGACGACGGTGTGCCGATCGCCGGCTGCGCGGCCAGCCACGATCTGGCGCTGCCCGAGTTGCGACGCCTGTGCGGCGATGCCGGACTGATGCTCGACATCCGCTTCGAGGACAGCGTGGCCGCGCTGCAGTCACTGCGCCGCGGGCAGTGCCGTTTCGCCGGCATCCACCTGCCGCTCGGCGTCCCGGGCCTGGGCGGGCGCGGCTCGGCGATCCACCGCGCCTTCGGGTCACGGCTGCGCCCGGGACGCGAGAAGCTGATCCGGGTGTGCTCGCGCGAACAGGGGCTGATGCTTTCCCCCGGCAATCCGCTGGCAGTCACGGGGCTTGCCGACCTGGCGCGCCTGCGCTTCGTGAACCGTTCGCCGGGCACCGGTACCCGCGTCCTGCTCGATGACCTGCTCGCGCAGTCAGGGGTCGCACCCGCGCGGATCAGCGGGTATGAGGAGGTGGAGGCCAACCATCTGTCGGTGGCCATTGCCGTGGCCACCGGCGCGGCCGATGCCGGCTTCGGGCTGCGCGCGGCCGCGGCCCTGCGGGGCCTGGACTTCATCCCGATCGTGTCCGAGGCGTACTTCCTGGTGTGCGATCGGGCCGTGCTGGATTCGACGCCCGGCGAGCGCCTGCGCGCGGTGCTGGGCTCGGAGGCCTGGCGCGAGGCGCTCGCGGCGCTGCCGGGCTACAACGCCGACGAGGCGGGCAGCGTGGTGTCCTTGCGCCGCACCCTGCCCTGGCTGAGCTGAGCCGGGCAGCGCTCGAGCGACCGGGGCCGCCCCCGGCCGTGCCTTCAGGTGTTCTGCACCACGATGCTCGGAAACTTCGAGCTCATGTCACGCGACTTCTCGGCGATCTTGACCGCCACGGTGCGCGCAATGGTGCGGTACTGCGCCGCGAGTGCGCCGTCGGGGTCGGCCACCACCGTGGGCTGACCGGCATCGGTCTGCTCGCGGATGCGGATGTCGAGCGGCAGGCCGCCGAGATAGTCGACGCCATAGTCGGCGGCCATGCGCTCGCCACCGCCCTGACCGAAGATGTGCTCGCTGTGACCGCACTGCGAGCAGACATGGATGGCCATGTTCTCGACGATGCCCAGAATGGGCACGCCCACCTTCTCGAACATCTTCAGGCCCTTGCGGGCGTCGAGCAGGGCGATGTCCTGCGGGGTGGTGACGATCACCGCACCGGTCACCGGGATCTTCTGCGACAGGGTGAGGTGGATGTCGCCGGTACCCGGGGGCATGTCGACCACCAGGTAGTCGAGATCGCGCCAGTTGGTGTCGCGCAACAGCTGCTCGAGCGCCTGGGTGACCATCGGGCCGCGCCACACCATGGGCGTGTCGGTGTCGATCAGGAAGCCGATCGAACTGGCCTGGATGCCATGGCCCTCCATGGGCTCGAGCGTCTTGTTGTCACGGGTCTCGGGCCGGCCCGAAATGCCGAGCATGGTCGGCTGCGAGGGGCCGTAGATGTCGGCATCGAGCATGCCCACGGTGGCGCCCTCGGCGGCCAGCGCGAGTGCGAGGTTGACCGCGGTGGTGCTCTTGCCCACGCCGCCCTTGCCCGAGGCCACGGCGATGATGTTCTTCACGTTGGGCATGAGCTTCACGCCCCGCTGCACCGCGTGGGCGATGATGCGCTGGTAGACATTGGCGCTGACATTGGCCACGCCGGGCAGCGTGCGCAGCGCCGCGATCACCTGGCGGCGGATGGGGTCGATCTGCGAGCGCGCGGGGTAGCCGAGCTCGACATCGACGCTTACCGAGTCGTCATCGATGCGGATGTTGCGCGCCGACTTGCTCGCGACGAGATCCTTGCCGGTGTTGGGGTCGACCACACCCGACAGCGCCGAGCGGACATCGGCTTCGGAAACAGGCATTCGGCACTCCTGGAGAAGCCCGCGGCCAGGGGGGCCGCGCGGCGGGCAAGCCGCGGAGTTTAGCAAGTCCGTTTGCTAAGATCGGGGCTTTCCCCCATCAGCTTCGGGCTGCCGCCGCATCGGCAGCGCCCGTCCGGAACCCGCCATGGCCGCGCGCCGCCTGTTCGTCACCACCGCCCTGCCCTACGCCAACGGCTCGTTCCACATCGGCCACTTCATGGAGTACATCCAGGCCGACATCTGGGTGCGATTCCAGCGCATGCGCGGCCACGAGGTGCACTTCGTGTGCGCCGACGATGCCCACGGTGCGCCGATCATGCTCAAGGCCCAGGCCGAAGGCATCGCGCCCGAGGCCCTGGTGGCACGCATCGCCGCCGAGCGGCCGCGCTACCTGCAGGGCTTCCTGATCTCCTTCGATCACTGGCACTCCACGCATTCCCCCGAGAACACCGAGCTGTCGCAGTCGATATACCGGGCCCTGAAGGCCAGCAGCCTGATCGACAGCCGCGAGATCGAGCAGTTCTACGATCCGGTCAAGGGCATGTTCCTGCCCGACCGCTACATCAAGGGCGAATGCCCGAAGTGCGGCGCGCTGGACCAGTACGGCGACGCCTGCGAGGCCTGCGGCGCGGTCTACTCGCCCACCGAGCTGCGCAACCCGCGCTCCACGCTGTCGGGCGCCACGCCGGTGCTGCGCAGCTCCGAACACTTCTTCTTCAGGCTGTCCGACCCGCGCTGCGTGGACTTCCTGCGCAACTGGACCCAGAGCGGCCGTCTGCAGCCCGAGGTGGCCAACAAGGCCCGCGAGTGGCTCGACGGCGAGCGCGGCCTGGGCGACTGGGACATCTCCCGCGACGAGCCCTACTTCGGCATCCCGATCCCCGACGCGCCGGGCAAGTACTTCTATGTCTGGCTCGACGCCCCGATCGGCTATCTGGCCAGCCTGAAGCACCACTTCGACAGCGGCGGCGCGGCCCGGCTCACGCCGCAGGGTTTCGAGGCCTTCCTGGCCGACCCCTCGGTGGAGCAGTACCACTTCATCGGCAAGGACATCATCTACTTCCACACGCTGTTCTGGCCGGCGATGCTGAAGTTCTCCGGCCGCAAGGTGCCCGACAACATCTTCGTGCACGGCTTCATCACCGTGAGCGGCGACAAGATGAGCAAGAGCCGCGGCACCGGCATCTCGCCGCTGCGCTACCTCGACATCGGCATGAACCCGGAATGGCTGCGCTACTACATCGCGGCCAAGCTCAATCCGCATGTCGAGGACATCGACTTCAACCCCGACGACTTCATCGCGCGGGTCAATGCCGACCTGGTCGGCAAATACGTGAATATCGCCAGCCGGGCCTCGAACTTCGTCACCCGCTTCTTCGACGGTCACCTGGCCGATGTGTCCGCCATGCCCGCCTGGACCGAGCTCGATGCCGGGGCGGTGTCCGGCCAGATCGCGCAGTGCTACGAGGGTCGCGACTTCGGCCGCGCGCTGCGCCTGGCCATGGAGTTCGCCGACCGGATCAACCAGGCCTTCGATGCCGCCCGTCCCTGGGAACTGGCCAGGGATGACTCCCGGCGCGCCGAGCTGCAGGCGGTCTGCTCGCTGTGCCTGGCCGGCTTCCAGGCGCTGACCGTCTGGCTCAAGCCGGTGCTGCCGGCTCTGGCTGCACAGGCCGAGACCTTCCTGGGCAGCGGTGCGCTGAGCTGGGACGATGCGCTGCGCGTGCCCACCGTGGTCGGCCGGTACCAGCACCTCACCACCCGGGTCGATCCGCGGCTGCTCGAGGCCCTGATCGCCCCCGAGGCGCCAGCGGCAGCCGACAGACCAGCGCCCGCCGGCGACAAGACTGCAGGCAAGTCCGCCGCCGTGAAGACCGCCTCTGGCAGCTCAGCCGCAGATGGCAAGGCCGCGACGCCCGGGGCCGCGGGCAATGCATCGGCCAACGGCCTGATCAGCATCGACGAATTCTCCCGCGTGGACCTGCGGGTGGCCCGCATCGTGGCGGCCGAGACGGTCGAGGGCTCCGACAAGCTGCTGCGCCTCACCCTCGACTGCGGCGAGCCGCAGACTCGCACGGTGTTCTCCGGCATCCGCTCGGCCTACGCGCCCGAGCAACTGGTCGGCCGGCTCACCGTCATGGTGGCCAACCTGGCGCCCCGCAAGATGAAGTTCGGGGTGTCGCAGGGCATGGTCCTCGCCGCCGGCTGGGACGACCCCGCCCGCGGCGGCGGCATCCATCTGCTCGATCCGCAGGCCGGCGCCGAGCCGGGCATGCGGATCCGCTGAAGGCATGAGGCGCGCCCGATGAGACTGGCGCGCTTCAGGCCGCGGCTGATCGACAGCCTGCAGCACTACAAGCGGCAGGACCTCACCGCCGACCTCTCGGCGGGTCTCACGGTGGGTGTGGTGGCGCTGCCGCTGGCCATGGCCTTCGGCATCGCCAGCGGGGTCAAGCCCGAGGCCGGCATCTTCACCGCCATCGTCGCCGGCTTCCTGATCTCGGCCCTGGGCGGCTCGCGGGTGCAGATCGGCGGGCCGGCCGGCGCCTTCGTCGCGCTGCTCTATGGGATCGTCGAGCGTCATGGCGTATCGGGGCTTCTGCTGGCCACCATGGGTGCGGGCGTGCTGCTCTTCCTGATGGGCGCGCTGCGCATGGGCGGCATGATCCGGTTCATCCCGCTGCCGATCATCATCGGCTTCACCAACGGCATCGCGGTCATCATCGCCCTCCAGCAGGTCAAGGACTTCCTCGGGCTGGCCATCCCGCGCATGCCGGCGCACTTCTTCGGCCAGCTCGATGCCATTGCCAGCCAGATCCGTACCATCAACCCGGCCGCCGTCGCCATGGGGCTGGCGGCGCTGGTGCTGATCGCCCTGTGGCCCAAGTCCTATCACCCCAACGCAGCGCGCTGGCGGCGCTGGATGGCGGCCGTGCCCGGCACGGTGGTGGTGCTGGTGCTGGGCACCGCGCTGGTGGCCATCACCGGTCTGCCCGTGGAGACCGTGGGCAGCCGGTTCGGCGGCATCCCGCGCGAGCTGCCCGCGCTGGCGCTGCCGGTCTTCGCGTGGGACACCGTGCGCAGCCTGGCCGGTCCGGTGATGTCGATCGCGCTGCTCGGCGCGATCGAGTCGCTGCTGTGCGCTCGGGTGGCTGACGGCATGATCGATGACCGTCACGACCCCAACCAGGAACTCATGGCGCAGGGCATCGCCAACCTGGTCAGCCCGCTGGTGGGCGGCATCGCCGCCACCGGGACCATCGCCCGCACCGTCACCAATGTGCGCAGCGGCGCGCGCTCGCCGGTGGCCGGCATGGTGCACGCACTTTGCCTGCTGCTGATCGTCCTGCTGGCTGCGCCGCTCGCGCATCACCTGCCCATGGCGGTGCTCGCGGCCATCCTGCTCTTCGTCGCCTTCAACATGGGCGACTGGCAGGCCTTCCGGCGGCTGCGGCAGTTCAGCCTGAACTACCGCATCGTGCTCGTCTGCACCTTCCTGCTCACGGTGATCTTCGACCTGACCGTGGCGATCGAGGTCGGACTGGTGCTGGCCAGCCTGTTCTTCATCTATCGCATCTCCTCGCTCACCCGGCTCGAGCCGGTGCGCCTGCCCGCTGACCTGGGCCAGCTCCCCGACGGCCGACGGGTGCGGGCCTACCGGCTCTTCGGGTCGCTCTTCTTCGGTACGGCAACCCGCATCGAGCAACTCGCCGACCCGGCCGGCCCGCCCGGCGAGATCGTGGTGCTCGACCTGCATCAGCTGATCAGCATGGACACCACCGGCCTCGAGGCGCTGCAGGGGCTGCTGCGCGCGCTGCGTCGTCGGGGCGGCCGACTGATCCTGGCCGAAGCCACCGAGCAGCCGCTGTCCCTGATCCGGCGGGCCGGTCTGCTCGATGAGCTCGGTCGCGAGAACCTGTTCGCCGATCTCGAGTCGGCCCTGGAGGCCGCACGCCGGACCCCATCCCCCGAGCTGGCGTAAAATCCGGCATCTGGAGCGCACCATGGCCATCTACCAATCCGACATCACCCGTTTCCTGCAGCAGCTCAAGCAGGACAAGCCCCACCTCGAGGAAGAGCAGCGCAAGGGCCGGGCCATCTGGTGGGACCGCCCCCAGGATCTCGACACCTCCACCCGTGACCAGGCATCGCGGGTGCGCCAGCAGGCCTACGTCTACCAGACCCGGGGATGACCCAGCCCGCCGGCGATGCCCTGCAGGCGCCGGACGACCAGCTCGAGCTGAAGGTGCTGGCCCGGCTCTACGGCGAGCCGGTGCTGCAGCTGCCGCTCGATCTGTACATTCCGCCCGATGCGCTCGAGGTCATCCTCGAGTCCTTCGAGGGCCCGCTCGACCTGCTGCTCTACCTCATCCGCAAGCAGAACTTCAACATCCTCGACATCCCCATGGCCGAGGTCACGCGCCAGTACCTCACCTATGTGGAGCAGCTGCGCGAGCACAACCTCGAGCTGGCGGCCGAGTACCTGCTGATGGCCGCCATGCTGATCGACATCAAGTCGCGCATGCTGCTGCCGGTGCGCAAGGCCGATACCGGCGAGGAGGTGGAAGACCCCCGCGCCGAGCTCGCCCGGCGGCTGCTCGAGTACGAGCGCATCAAGCACGGCGCCCAGCAGATCGACCAGCTGCCACAGATCGGCCGCGACTTCCTCGCCGCGCGGGTGCTGCTCGACCAGACCGTGAGCGTGCAGCTGCCCGACGTCCAGCTGCCCGACCTGCACAGCGCCTGGGCCGATGTGCTGCGCCGCGCCCGGCTCACCCAGCATCACCGCATCAGCCGCGAGGAGCTCTCGGTACGCGAGTTCATGACCACGGTGCTGCGCGCCCTGCAGCACCGCCGATTCGCCGAGTTCCAGGAGCTCTTCGAGCAGGGGCGCGGCGTGCCGGTGGCGGTGGTCACCTTCATCGCGCTGCTGGAACTCGCCCGCGAGTCGCTGGTCGAGATCACCCAGGCCGAGGCCTACGCGCCCATCTACGTGCGCCTGGCCTACCGGCCGAGCTGAGCAGACGCACCGGCTCCGATGCCGCTGCGCATCACCGACAACGCGCCGCTCGACGCGCTCAACACCTTCGGGGTCAGCGCTCGCGCGCGCCGTCTCGTCGAACTCGACGATCCCGCCGATCTGCCGGCCGCACTGGCCGCGCTCGTCGGTGCGCCCGCCCGGCTGGTGCTCGGCGGCGGCAGCAACCTGTTGCTCGCCGGTGATTTCGACGGGACCGTGCTGCGCATGCGCACGCGCGGCCGGCAACGCCAGCCAGCGGCCATCGGCGAAGAGGTGAGCCTGCAGGCCGGCGAGTCCTGGGACGAGGCCGTGCGCTGGACCCTCGATCAGGGTCTGGCGGGGCTCGAGAATCTCGCGATGATCCCTGGCACCTGCGGGGCCGCCGCCATCCAGAACATCGGCGCCTACGGGGTGGAACTGGCCGAGCGGTTCGCCGGGCTGTCGGCGGTCGATCTCGACACCGGCAGGCAGCAGGCCTTCACGCCCGAGGCCTGCCGGTTCGGCTACCGCGACAGCGTCTTCAAGCAGCCCGGCGGCGAGCGCTGGCTGATCCTGCGCCTGCGTCTGAGGGTGGGGCCGCAGTTCGCGCCGGTGCTGAGCTACGCGCCGCTTGCGGCGGCCTTCGCCGGGCGTAGTGCAACGCCGAGCGCGGCCGAGGTGGCCACCGAGGTGCGCCGCATCCGGGCTTCGCGACTGCCCGATCCGGCCCGCATCGGCAATGCCGGCAGCTTCTTCAAGAACCCGGTGGTGAACGCCGCGCTCGCGCAGGCCCTGCATGAGCGACACCCCGGCATGCCGATGCATCCGGGCGGGAGCAGCCTGAGCGACGCCCCCGTGAAACTGTCGGCCGGCTGGCTGATCGAGCAGTGCGGCTGGAAGGGGCACCGCGACGGCGATGCCGGCGTGCACGCCGATCATGCACTCGTGCTGGTCAACCACGGCCGCGCCAGCGGTGCCGAACTGCTGCGGCTGGCCATGGCGATCCGGGCCAGCGTGCACGAGCGCTTCGGACTCTGGCTGGAGCCCGAGCCGCGGATCGTGGGCGGGTCGTGAGGCGGGGCGCCCGGACGGCCGGGCAGCCGCCCTCAGGGTTGCTCGCGGCGGAACACCCAGTGGCGTTCGTCGGAGGCGTCCGCGTCGTGGCGATAGCCCTCAAGCGCAAAGGCCTTCAGATCCTCCGGGTCGGTGAGGCGCTGCTCGGCGGCAAAACGGGTCATCAGACCACGGGCGCGCTTGGCCGAGAAGCTCACCACCTTCCAGCCGCCGGCGCGCCGCTCCTGGAACACCGGCTGCACCACCCGGTGGCCGAGGCTGTCGGCGCGGGCCGCGCGGAAGTACTCGTCGGAGGCCAGGTTCACCAGCACCGGCCGGCGCTGCGCGTCGAGCGCCTCGCGCAGCGCCTGCGCGATCCGGTCGCCCCAGAAGGCGTACAGATCGCGCCCGCGGGCATTGGCCAGCCGCGTGCCCATCTCGAGCCGGTAGGGCTGGATCAGATCCAGCGGCCGCAGCAGGCCATAAAGGCCCGAGAGGATGCGCACATGCGACTGCGCCCAGGTGAGGCCGGCGCTGCCCAGCGAGGCCGCCTGCAGGCCTTCGTAGACATCGCCCGCGAACGCCAGCGCCGCCGGTCGCGCATTGGCCGGCGTGAAGGGCGGCTGCCATTGCCTGAAGCGTGCGGCGTTCAGCTCGGCCAGCGGCTCGGAGATGTCCATCAAGGTGCCGATCTCGGCAGCCGGCAGCCCGCGCAGCTGCTCGATCAGCATCGCCGACGCATCGAGCATGGCCGGCAGCGAGTGCCGCCGCGTGGGCAGACGCGACTCGAAATCGAGGGTCTTGGCGGGTGACAGGACGATCAGCATCGGCTTCTCCGGACGAAGCGCCGATTATAGGGACCGCCCCATGAGCGAACCGGTGGTGATCGACACCAACATCTGGCTGGACTGGCTGGTGTTCGACGACCCCGGTGTGACCCGGCTGCGCGCCGCCGTGGCGGCGGGCAGCCTGCGGGTGATGGCCACGCCGGTGATGCGCGCCGAGCTGCTCGCGGTGCTGGAGCGCCCGATGATCCATGCACGACATGGCGATGCCCTCGCCTGCCTCGCGGGCTTCGATGCCGTGGCCGCGATCCATCCGCCCGCGCCGGCCTGCGGCCTGCGCTGCACCGATCCGGATGATCAGATGTTCATCGACCTGGCCTGCCACCTGCGCGCAGGCTGGCTGATCAGCAAGGACCGCGCGCTGCTGCGGCTGGGCAGGCAGGCCCGGGCCCGGCACGGCCTGCGGGTGCTGACGCCGCTTCAGTTCGACGCTGCCTATAATCAGCCGCCCTGCGCCCTGCCCGAGCCGCCATGAACGCACCCGCCGCCCCCGTCATCCAGAGCAAGCTCCCCGAGGTGGGCACGACCATCTTCACGGTCATGTCGGCGCTCGCCGCCGAGCACGGCGCGGTCAATCTCGGTCAGGGCTTTCCGGACTTCCACTGCGACCCGGCACTGCTCGACGCGGTCAGCCAGGCCATGCGCGAGGGCCGCAACCAGTACCCCCCGATGAGCGGGGTGCCCGAGCTGCGGCAGGCCATCGCCGCCAAGCTGGCCACGCTCTACGGCGCGCGCTACCACCCCGACACCGAGATCACGGTCACCGCCGGGGCCACCCAGGCAATCTTCACCGCGATCATGGCGGTGGTGCGGGCCGGTGACGAGGTGATCGTCATCGAGCCGATGTACGACAGCTATCTGCCGAACATCGCCCTGGCCGGTGCCACCGCGGTGTGCGTGCCCATGCGCGATGACTTCACCATCGACTGGCCGGCGGTGCAGGTCGCGGTAACGCCCCGCACCCGCGCCATCCTGGTCAACTCGCCGCACAACCCCAGCGGGCGGATCTTCACGCCTGAAGACCTCGCCACCCTGGAGCGCATCGCCATCGAGCACGACCTGTTCGTGATCGCCGACGAGGTCTACGAGCACATGGTGTTCGACGGTCGCGCACACTGTTCGGCCGGCAGCCGGCCGGCGCTGGCGGCGCGCAGCTTCGTGATCTCGTCCTTCGGCAAGACCTACCATGTCACCGGCTGGAAGGTGGCCTACTGCGCGGCGCCGGCCGCGCTCACCGCCGAGTTCCGCAAGAGCCACCAGTTCATCGTGTTCACCGTGAACACCCCGGCCCAGGCAGGCCTGGCCCGCTACATGGCCAACCCCGCGCCCTACCTCGATCTGCCGGCCTTCTACCAGCGCAAGCGCGACCTGTTCCGCGACGGTCTTGCCGGTACCCGCTTCCATCTGCTGCCCTGCGAGGGCACCTACTTCCAGGTGGCCAGCTACGAGGCGATTTCCGACCTGCCCGAGGATGCCTTCGCGCAGTGGCTCACCCGCGAGATCGGCGTGACCGCCATCCCGATGTCGGCCTTCTATCGTTCGCCGGTCGACCGCCGCCAGGTGCGATTCTGCTTCGCCAAGCGCGACGATACTCTGCACGAGGCGCTGACCCGATTGGGGCGGCTTTGAAGGCCAAGCCCCTGCAGGGCCGGCGTTCGCTGCTGCTTGGCGTGCTCGCCGGCTTCGGCAACCTGGCCGCCTGCGGTGTGGTGCCGCTGCCCACGCTCACGCCGCCCACGCTGTCGGTGAGCGGCCTGGAGCCGGTGGACGCAAGCCGGGAGCAGCTGCGATTCAATGTGCGGGTAACGGCCACCAACCCGAACAGCAGCGCGCTCCCGATCCGCGCGCTGGGCTTCGCCGTGGAGGTGGGCGGGGTCGAGATCGCCCAGGCGGTGGCCGCCGAGGCGCCCTTCGAGCTGCCCGCCCGGGGCAGTCGGGAGATCACGCTTGCCTTCACCAGCCCGACCGGCCGACTGCTGGAGGCCGCGCGTCGCCTGCCGCTGAGCAAGATCGACTATCGGCTGCATGGCACGGCCACCTGGGGGCCGCTCGCCATCCGAATTCCCTTCGAGCGCAAGGGCGAGCTCGACCCGCTGCGCCTGCTGATGCGCCGGCCGGCCGGCACGCCCGCACCGGGTGGCTGAGCCAGCCACCCGGCGCCGCGCCGCCTACTTCACATCCTGCAGGCGCTTGCCCTCGGCGGCCAGCCGCTGCAGCAGCGGCGAGAGCACGAACTCGGGGCCGAGCTTGGGCGCGTAGGCCTTCAGGCGCTCGACCACATGGGCCAGCCCCACCGTGTCGCCGTAGAACATCGGACCGCCGCGGTACACCGGCCAGCCATAGCCGTTGATCCAGACGATGTCGATGTCGGAGGCGCGCAGCGCGATCTTCTCCTCGAGGATGCGGGCGCCCTCGTTGATCATCGGGTACACGCAGCGCTCGAGGATCTCCTGCTCGCTGATCTCGCGCGGCGCGTTACCAGCGCGGGCGGCGAACTCGCGCACGATCTTCTCGGTGACCGGCGAGGGCCGCGCATTGCGCTGCTCGTCGTAATCGTAGAACCCGCCGCCGGTCTTCTGGCCGCGCCGGTCCATCTCGCAGAGCACCTCGCGCACCGTGGCACCCTTGGAGGTCTCGCGCGACCAGCCGATGTCCAGGCCAGCAAGGTCGGACATCGCGAACGGCCCCATCGGCAGGCCGAACTCGTAGAGAACCTTGTCGATGTCCCAGGGCATGGCGCCCTCGTTGAGCATGGCCTGCGCCTGCAGCGAGCGGGCGCGCAGGATGCGATTGCCGATGAAGCCCGGGCACACCCCCGAGACCGCGCCGATCTTGCCGATCTTCTTGCCGATCTGCATGGCCGTGGCCAGCACCGCCTTGGAGGTCTTCTCGCCACGGACCACCTCGAGCAGGCGCATGACATTGGCCGGCGAGAAGAAGTGCATGCCGACCACCGCCTCGGGCCGTGACACCGCGGTGGCGATCTCGTTCACATCCAGGGCCGAGGTGTTGGTGGCCAGCACCGCGCCCGGCTTGGCGATCTTGTCGAGCTTGGCGAAGACCTCCTTCTTCAGCGCCATGTTCTCGAACACCGCCTCGATGATCAGGTCGCAGTCGGCCAGCGACTCGAGCGACAGCGAGCCAGTCAGCAGCGACATGCGCTTGTCGACATCGGCCATGGTCAGACGGCCACGCTTGGCGGTGGTCTCGTAGTTGCGGCGGATGACCGAGAGGCCACGATCGAGCGCGTCCTGGCGGGACTCGACCAGGGTGACCGGGATGCCGACATTGGCGAAGTTCATCGCGATGCCGCCGCCCATGGTGCCTGCGCCGATCATGCCCACCTTGCGCACCGGCACCAGCGGGGTGTCCTCGGGCACATCGGGGATCTTCCAGACCTGCCGCTCGGCGAAGAACACATAGCGCTGGGCGGCCGACTGGGTGCCCGACATGAGTTCCATGAAGAGCTGGCGTTCGACCTTCATGCCCTCGTCGAAGGGCAGGTTTACCGCCGCCTCGACGCAGCGGATGTTGTACTCGGGGGCCAGGAAGCCGCGGAACTTGCGGGCATTGGCCTTGCGGAACTCCGCGAAGATCTCGGGCTTGCCGCGTACGGCGACCATCTTCTCGTCGGACTCGCGCACCTTCTTGAGCGGCCGGTTCTCGGCCACGATGCGCCGCGCCAGGGCGATCGCGCCGGCGCGCAGTTCGCCCTCGGGCACGATCTCGTCGACCAGGCCCATCTCCAGGCACTGGGCCGCGCCGACATGCTGACCCGAGGTCATCATCTCGAGGGCCTTGGCCGCGCCCACGATGCGCGGCAGCCGCTGGGTGCCGCCGGCGCCCGGCAGCAGTCCGAGGTTCACCTCGGGCAGGCCGCACTTGGCCGAGGGCACCGCCACCCGGTAGTGGCAGCACAGCGCCACCTCGAGGCCGCCGCCCAGGGCGGTGCCATGGATGGCCGCCACCACCGGCTTGGGCGAGTTCTCGATCGCGTCCTGGGCCTCCTTCAGGCCCGGCTCGCGGGGCGGCTTGCCGAACTCGGTGATGTCGGCGCCGGCGATGAAGGTGCGGCCTTCGCAGATCAGCACCACCGACTTCACCGCGGGGTTGGCCACCGCGGCGCGCACGCCCTCGAGGATGCCGGCGCGAACCGGCTGCGAGAGCGCGTTCACCGGCGGGGAGTTGAGGGTGAGGATCGCGACATCGCCTTCGACCTTGAGGTCGGCGACTGCTTCGGCTGCTGCCATCGGGGGTCTCCTGTGGGGGGTATGGGTGAAGGGCCGCACGCGCTCAGCCGCGCTTGTCGGCCTTGGCGGTGAAGGCGGCGATGCGCTGCTGCATGTCGGGACCACGGCCTTCGCTGCGATGACTCTCGTGGGCCAGACCGGCCGCCAACGGCAGCGAGTCGGTCTCGCGCATCAGACGCTTGTTGGCCCGGTGACTGAACCAGGAGTTGGCCAGGATCTCGGTGGCCAGCGCCTGCAGGTGCGCATCGAAGCGCTCGTCGGGCACGCACTCGTCGGCAAGCCCCATGGCCAGGGCCTGCTCGCCGGTGAAGGTGCGCGCGGTGAAGCTCATCAGGCTGGCCTGCGATCGTCCGACCCGGCGCGGCAGACGCTGGCTCATGCCCCAGCGAGGGGTCAGCGCCCATTTGCCGTGGGTATCGGCAAAGCGCGCCGAATGCGCAGCCACGATCAGATCGCCGGCCAAGGCGAGTTCGAGCGCGCCGGTGTAGCAGTGGCCATGCACCGCGCTGATCACCGGCTGCGGGAGGTTGGCCAGCATCTCGATGGTCTCGGACTGGTAGCCGGGCGTGGGTGCCTCGACGCCGCCGGCGATCGCGGTGAGGTCGTTGCCAGCCGAGAAGCAGCGCCCGGCGCCGCGCACCATGACCAGACCCACGCTGTCGGTCTGCCTTGCGATGGCCTCGACATGGGCGCGCAGTTCGATGAACAGGGGCACCGTGAGCGCGTTGAGCTTGTCGGGGCGATTCAGCGTGAGCGTGACCAGCCCGTCGCGATCGCTGCGCAGCACCAGTTCGGCCATGGCATGTCTCCAGGGAGATGAGCATCCGGGCGCAGCCCTCAACAGACCGCGCGCGCCGGGGTGTGCGGCAGTATCGCGGCATTGCGCAGGCGGTGTCGAGGCGCCGGCCCGCCGCGGTCCGGCCCGGCATACCATAGCGACTCAATCCGGCAGCCCTGCGCGCACCGCCATGGACAGATTCAAGCAGATCGAAACCTTCGCCGCCGTGGCCCAGCGCGGCAGCCTGTCGGCGGCTGCGGCGCTCGAGGGGGTGGCACCGGCGATCATCGGCCGGCGCATCGACGCGCTCGAGGCCCGCCTTGGCGTCAAGCTGCTGGTGCGCACCACCCGCAAGGTCAGTCTCACCCAGGAGGGCACGGCCTTCCTCGAGGACTGCCAGCGCATCCTCGAGGACTTCCACAATGCCGAGAGCGCAGTCTCGCTCGGCGGGCGTCAGGCGAGCGGCCATGTGCGGGTGAGTGCGCCTGCGGGATTCGGCCGCCGCCATGTCGCGCCGCTGCTGCCGGCATTCCTTGCGGCCAACCCGCAGGTGACCCTCTCGCTGGAGCTTTCCGACCGGCTCGCCGACATCGTCACCGAAGGCATCGACCTCGCCATCCGGATCGGTCACCTCGAGGACTCGAGCCTGGTGGCGGTGCGCCTTGCCGCCAACCGCCGGGTGGTGGTGGCCAGCCCCGACTACCTCGCGCGACACGGTCGCCCGCGCACGCCGGCCGATCTGGCCACTCACCAGTGCCTGACCTTCGGACGCTATGGCAATCAGGCCCGCGGCTGGCTGTTCACCGTGAACGGCAAGGTCGAGGCGGTACGGGTCAGCGGGGCCATGGAGTGCAACGACGGCGCGGTGCTGCATGAATGGGCCCTGGCCGGCCAGGGCCTGGCCTGGCGCTCGATGTGGGAGGTGGCCGACGAGCTGCGGGCCGGACGGCTGGAAAGCGTGCTCGACACATTCGAGGCTCCCGACAACGCGATTCACGCCGTGTTCGCGCAGCGCCGACACCTCGCGCTGCGCATGCGCCTTCTGATCGACTACCTGAAGCAGGCGTACGCCAGCCCGGGCTACTGGTCCGGTACCGCCTGAGCGCAGGCCCCGGAAACGACAAGGGCGGCCCGAAGACCGCCCCGTGCATCACCGCCGGCAAGCGACGGTGCGCTCAGCACCGCAGGATCACTTCAGGTGCTTGCCGACCAGGCCGGTCATTTCGAACATGCTGACCTGGGCCTTGCCGAAGACTTCCTTGAGCTTGGCGTCGGCATTGATCATGCGCTTGTTGACGGCATCCTGGAGGCCGCCCTTCTTGATGTAGTCCCACATCTTCTTGACCACCTCGGTGCGCGGCAGCGGTTTGTCGCCGACGATGGAGGCGAGCGCCGCGCTGGGCGTGAGGGGCTTCATGAATGCCGCATTGGGCTTGCGGGCGGGCTTCTTGGCGGCCGCCTTCTTGGCGGGTGCCGCAGCCTTCTTGGCGGGCGCCGCCGGCTTCTTGGCAGGCGCCGCAGCTTTCTTGGCAGGTGCCGCAGCCTTCTTGGCCGGCGCCGCCGGCTTCTTGGCAGCGGGTTTCTTCGCCGGTGCCTTGGCAGGCTTCTTGGCAGCTTGCTTGGCGCCACCCTTGGCTGTTGCCATGTGTATGCCTCCGTCAGTGGGTTGGAATGTTCGCGATGTCAGCACACCGGCCCGCACGGGCCGGGTATTTCACGCAGACGCAAGAATGACGGTTCTTTGGGCGCTCGCCAATAGGCCGCGTGCAAAATTTTCCGGCGCACGCGCGGCCGTGTTGTTCCAGGGACTCAGGCGTTCTCGGTCTCGCGCCCGGCACGCTTGCGCTCGTGTTCCTTCAGCAGGCGCTTGCGCAGCCGGATGCTGCGCGGCGTGAGCTCGACGAGTTCATCCTCGGCGATGAATTCCACCGCCTTCTCGAGGGTGAGTTCGATCGGCGGCGTGAGCACGATGTGCTCGTCCTTGCCCGAGGCCCGCACATTGGTGAGCTTCTTTTCCTTGACCGGGTTGACCACGAGGTCGTTGTCGCGGCTGTGGATGCCGATGATCATGCCCTCGTAGAGCGGGTCTCCGGGCTTGACGAACATGCGCCCCCGCTCCTGCAGCTTCCACAGCGCATAGGCCACGGCAGCGCCGTCGTCCTGCGAGATGAGCACGCCATTGCGCCGGTCTTCGATCTCGCCCGCCCAGGGGCCGTAGTCGTCGAACACATGGCTCATGATGCCCGTGCCACGGGTGAGGTTGAGGAACTCGTTGTGGAAGCCGATCAGCCCGCGCGCCGGCACACGGTAATCGAGGCGGGTGCGGCCCTTGCCATCGGACTCCATGTTGCGCAGTTCGCCGCGGCGACGGCCGAGCAGTTCCATGACCGCGCCCTGATTGGCATCCTCGAGATCCATGGTGAGGATCTCGTAGGGCTCCTGCCGCTCGCCATCGACCGTGCGCAGCCGCGGCTTGGGTCGCGATACCGCCAGCTCGTAGCCTTCGCGGCGCATGTTTTCGAGCAGGATGGTCAGGTGCAGCTCGCCGCGGCCCGAGACCACGAAGGTATCGGAGTCGGCGGCGAAGTCCACGCGCAGCGCGACATTGCTCTTCAGCTCGCGCTCCAGGCGCTCGCGGATCTGCCGGCTGGTGACGAAACGCCCCTCGCGCCCGGCCATCGGCGAGGCATTGACCAGGAACTCCATGGTCATGGTGGGCTCGTCGACCTCGAGCATGGGCAGCGCCTGGGGTTGCTGCGGATCGACCACCGTACAACCGATGTCCAGGTCTTCGATGCCGTTGATGGCGATGATGTCGCCAGCCTGCGCCTCATCGACCACCTCGCGCTCGAGGCCCTTGAAGCGCAGCACCTGGTTGACCTTGCCGCTCACCGGGGCACGCCCGGTGACGGCCGGATCGCCGAACATCACCAGCACCTGCTGGCCGGTGCGCACCCGGCCGCGCGCCACCCGGCCAATGCCGATCTTGCCGACATAGCTGGAGTAGTCGAGCGCCGAGATCTGCAGCTGCAGCGCGCCCTCGACATCGTCGGCGCGGGCCGGCACATGCGCGAGAACCGCCTCGAAAAGCGGCGCCATGCTCAGGCCCATCGCCTGGGCCGCGGCCGCGCCGTCGACCCCGCCCGCGGGCAGGTCGCGGATGGCCGACAGGGCGAAGCCGTTGACCGCAGAGGCATAGACCACCGGAAAGTCGAGCTGCTCCTCGGTGGCGCCAAGCTTGTCGAAGAGGTCGAAGGTCTGGCTCACCACCCAGTCGGGGCGGGCACCCGGGCGATCGATCTTGTTGATGACGACGATGGGACGCAGGCCCAGCGCCAGTGCCTTGCGGGTGACGAAGCGGGTCTGCGGCATGGGGCCTTCGACCGCGTCGACCAGCAGCAGCACGCCATCGACCATCGAGAGCGCACGCTCGACCTCGCCGCCGAAGTCAGCGTGACCGGGGGTGTCGACGATGTTGATCCGGGTGCCGTCGTATTCGACCGCGCAGTTCTTGGCGAGGATGGTGATGCCACGCTCGCGCTCGAGGTCGTTGCTGTCCATCACGCGTTCGGCCACCTGCTGGTTGGCGCGGAAGGTTCCCGACTGCCGCAGCAGCTGGTCGACCAGGGTGGTCTTGCCGTGGTCGACGTGGGCGATGATCGCGATGTTGCGGATCGGGGTGGTCATGAGGGACTCGTTGGGTTGATGCAAAAGGGAAGGAGACGGCGCGGCGCGAGCAGCCCGTCGTCGTACTGGCCGGTGCCGATCAGGCGCGCACCGTGGTAGACGCGCACCCGCTGACCGCTGTCCGGCGCGCAGGCCCGATCGGGTTCCGCGCGGGTGTTGGCGGCCAGCCGCAGGCGCTGGCCGTGCAGGAAGCGGCGTGCATGCGGCTCGTCGAGCACCAGCGGCGGCAGTCCCGCCACCAGCGTGTCGGCCGGCCGCAGCAGCGCCAGCCGCTCGGGCAGGTCGAGGGATTCGAGCAGGGCCAGCGTCACCGCGCCCTGCAGGCCGAGCCCACCGACGCGTTCGCGCCGCAGCGCCACGAGATGCGCGCCGCACCCCAGGCGCTCGCCGATGTCCTGGGCCAGCGTGCGGATGTAGGTGCCCTTGCCGCAGCGCACCGAGATCTCGGCCCGCAGCGAACCGGGCTCACCCTCGGCCACGCCGGGCACCGGCTCGAGGCCGAGCAGCTCGATGGCATCGATGTGCACCGTGCGCGGCGCGCGCTCGAGCTCGATGCCTTCGCGGGCATACTCGTAGAGCGGTCGGCCGTCGCGCTTGAGCGCCGAGAACATCGGCGGCACCTGCTCGATGCGCCCGACATGGGCGGCACAGGCCTCGCGCAGCGCCGCCTCGCTGACGGCCACCGGCCGCCGGCGAAGCTCGCGCCCTTGCGCATCGGCGGTGTCGGTGACGATGCCCATCAGCATCGTGGCGCGATAGCCCTTGTCGGCTTGCAGGCTCTCATGCGAGAACCGGGTGGCCAGCCCGAAGGCCAGGGGCAGCAGGCCGGTGGCCATCGGGTCGAGCGTGCCGCCATGGCCAGCCTTGCGCGCGCCGAGCAGCCGCTTGACGCGGTTGAGCGCGTCGGTCGAGCCCCAGCCCGCCGGCTTGTCCAGCAGCATCACGCCGTCGATGTCCTGTGTTTCCTGGCGATTCATGATCGGGCGGCGTGGCCGCGGGTAGGACGCGGCGCAGGCCGCGGTGAAGCATGAGCGGCCGGGATGACCGGCCGAAGACGACCCGCCGAGCGGGTCAGTCGCGGGCCTGTACCGAGTTGGCCGCGTCGATGAGCGCCGACATGCTCGCGCCACGCCCCACCGAAGGGTCGTGGACGAAACGCAGTTCCGGCGTGGTGTGGATGCGCACCCGCCTGCCGAGCTGCGAGCGCAGAAAGCCCGCCGCGCGGCGCAGCCCCTGGAGCGTGAGCTCGAGCGTGGCCGGGTCGTCGGGGAGCACGCTGAACCACACCGTGGCATAGGCGTAGTCGGGCGTGAGGTCGACACCGGTGAGGGTGACCAGACCCACCCTGGGATCCTTGAGCTCGCCGCGGACCATCTCGGCGAGCTCGTGGTGGATCTGCTCGGCCACGCGCGCGCCGCGGCCGCTGCCGCCGGGTTTGTGGCGGGTCATAGGCTGCGAGCGACCTCCTTCACCTCGAAGGCCTCCAGCTGGTCGCCTTCCTTGATGTCGTCGTAGCCGCGCAGCGACAGGCCGCACTCGAAGCCTTCCTTGACCTCGCGGACATCGTCCTTGAAGCGCTTGAGCGACTCGAGCTCGCCGGTCCAGATGACGGTCTGCTCGCGCAGCAACCGAACCCGCGAACTGCGGCGCACGATGCCTTCCTGCACCATGCAACCGGCGATCGTGCCGAGCTTGGAGATCCGGAAGATCTGACGGATCTCGATGAGACCGATGATCTCTTCCTTCTGCTCCG
>CAIZPE010000313.1 GCA_903934795.1 uncultured bacterium
CGCGCCTGATCGAGAACTCGGTCACCGCGCGCCTGCTCGACCAGGCGTCGGTGCCGGTGGAGGTCGTGGTCGGCAAGTCCAGCTCGCACTGGGAGCGCTGGGGTCTGCCCGCCACCCTGGGCGCAGCCCTGGCCGCCGCGATCGCGGCCGACTGAGCGACGGGCCGACCGGGCCCCTGCGCCGGCTGACCAGGCGTCAGCCGGCTGCCGCGTTCAGCACCGGCAGCGCCGCGCGCGCGGCCTGCCGATACTCCTCCCGGGTGCGATCCACCAGCGTGGCCACATCGCACACCGCGTGAACGCCCGATACCGAGTGGCCCGCGCTCCAGATGTCGGCCCAGCGCTTGACCCCGGTGCTGCCACCGCTGCCATAGAGCTCACGAGCCCGCTCGGGCGCCATGTCGGTGGGCAGCGCGGCCGGGTCCAGACCGGCGGCGATGATCGATGGCCGCAGGGTGTTGGTCTCCAGGCCAGTGAAGGCCTTCGACAGCAGGATGTCGTCGAGCCGGCTCTCCACCAGCATGCGCTTGTAGCCCGCCACCGCCATGCTCTCCTCGGTGGCGATGAACTTGGTGCCCATGTAGGCCGCGTCGCAGCCGAGCACCTGGGCCGCAAGCACCGCGGCCCCATCGGACACGCCACCGGCCAGCACCACCGGACCGTCGAAGAACTCGCGCACGGCGCGCACGAAGGCAAAGCCGTTGGCCCAGCCGGTCTGGCCGCCGGCGCCGGCGGTGAGCAGGATCAGGCCGTCCACGCCTGCGGCCACGGCCTTCTCGGCATGGCGCACCGAGGCCACATCGCAGAGCACCATCGTGCCGATGTCATGGAGCGGCGCCACCACCGGATCGGGCGGCCCGACGCTGGTGATCACCACCTCGGGCTTGTGCCGCAGCAGCACCGCCAGCTCGTCGCGCAGCGACTCGCGCCGCATGATCAGGTTGGGACACCAGGGCGCGTGCCCGGGCCCGAGGGCCGCGGCGATGCGGGTGAGCCAGGCATCGAACTCCTCGAGGCTGCGGCAGTTGGCGGTGGGGAAGGCGCCGATCACGCCCGCGCGACAGGCCGCGATCACCAGGTCGGGCCCCGACACGCGGAACATCGGCGCCGCGATCAGCGGCAGGCTCAGTCGCGCGCCAAAGCGCCGGGACAGGGCGGCGGGCATGCCGCGGGACTCGTTCATCGCAAAGGCTCCGGAACCGTAAAGCCCGATCTTGCCAGTCGCCACCCGCACCGGCGCTGCGCCGTGCCGGGCCTCGGAACCGCCACGGCCGATCCCGATGGACGCCGCCGGCGCGCGGCGGCGACAATCCCGGCGACCGGGCCGCTGCCGGCCCGCAGCCCCCTGCCCCGACCGGATCCGTCCATGACCGCCCGTCCGCCCCTGCGTCACAGCCCGCCATCGTGCGCATGATCGAAGCCTTCGCCAGGCCGATCACCACGCCGGCACGAGCCGCCCGCGACTTCAGCCCCACCTCCCTCGCCAACGGCCTGATCGGCTTCATCTTCGCCAGCACCGGGCCGGTGGCGGTGGTGCTCGCGGTGGGCAGCCGCGGCGGTCTTGGGCAGGCCGAACTGGCCTCGTGGGTGTTCGGCTCGTTCTTCGTCAACGGCCTGCTCACGCTGCTGGCCTGCTGGCTGTACCGCCAGCCACTGGCCTTCTTCTGGACCATCCCCGGCACCGTGCTGGTGGGCCCGGCCCTCACCCACCTGAGCTACGCCGAGGTGATCGGTGCCTTCATCGTCACCGGTGCGCTGATGGCGCTGCTCGGCGCCTCGGGCTGGGTGAGGCGCGCGATGGCGAGCGCACCGATGCCGATCGTGATGGCCATGGTGGCCGGCGTATTCCTGCGCTTCGGTACCGACCTCGTCCGGTCGGTCCATGAAGACGCGGCGATCGCGGTGCCGATGGTGGCAAGCTTCATCGTGCTGTCGGCCTGGCCCGCGGCGGGCCGTCGCCTGCCACCGCTGATCGGCGCCCTGCTGGTGGGCGTGTTCGCGGTAGCGCTGTCGGGTCGCTTCGATCCCGGCCCGGCCGGCAGCGCGGTGCTCGCACAGCCCCTGCTTCACACCCCGGTGTTCTCCTGGCAGGCCATGATCGAACTGGTGGTGCCGCTGCTGATCACGGTGCTGGTGGTGCAGAACGGTCAGGGCGTGGCCGTGCTCAAGGCCGCGGGTCATGACGCGCCGGTCAACGCGGTGGCCCTGGGCTGCGGGGTGTGGTCGATGTTCACCGCCTGCGTGGGCACGGTGTCCACCTGCCTCACCGGGCCTACCAACGCCATCCTGAGCAGCTCGGGCGAACGCGAGCGGCACTACACCGCCGGGCTGGTCGTGGCGATGCTCGCGCTGGTCTTCGGCCTGCTCTCGCCGCTGGCCACCCGGGCCATGCTCGCCGCGCCGCCGGCCTTCATCGCCACACTGGCCGGCCTGGCCATGCTGCGGGTGCTGCAGAATGCATTCACCACCGCCTTCGGCGGCCGCTTCCCGCTCGGCGCGCTGGTCACCTTCCTCGTGACCGTGGCCGACATCGCGGTGCTCAACATCGGCGCGGCCTTCTGGGGACTGGTCGCCGGCTGCGCGATCGCCTGGCTGCTGGAGCGGCCCGCGCCCTGATCGTCTCGGGCTGCGGCACCCGACCGCTGGTCCGGGCAGCGGCCTGCGCTGCGCCGCCGATGTGCTATGGTGCGGCTCGCGGCGTCCAATACCAGTCTTTCTCGCCGCAGTCTTCGGCCCCCGCGTTCTGCGTCTGCCCCTCGGGCACTCTCTCCGCAGCCCTCGACCCTACCCACCCCCGTCGTCTTCCTGACTGGTGCCGCCGGACCCCTGAGGTCCGGGTGCCGTCGATTCCGCCCGTCCAGGCCCGACTCGCACTGCGGCCGGTCGACGCGAATCACCTCCATCGAGGCGACATGTCCTTTGCAAGTCTCGGGCTCAGCGAGCCCCTGGTGCGCGCCGTCAACGAGTGCGGCTACACCGAACCCACCCCCATCCAGCTGCAGGCCATCCCGCAGGTCCTCAAGGGCGGCGATCTGCTGGCCGCAGCCCAGACCGGCACCGGCAAGACGGCCGGCTTCACCCTGCCCATCCTGCAGCGACTGCAGGACAAGCCCGCCGGCAAGCTGGCCAACGGCCGCCACCCTGTGCGGGTGCTGGTGCTCACCCCCACCCGGGAACTGGCGGCCCAGGTACACGACAGCGTGCGCGACTATGGTCGCCACCTGCCGCACACCTCGGCGTGCGTGTTCGGCGGCGTGAACATCAACCCGCAGATCGCGCAGCTGCGCGGTCGGGTCGACATCCTGGTGGCCACGCCCGGCCGGCTGCTCGACCATGTCGGTCAACGCACCGTCGACCTGTCCCATGTGGAGATCCTGGTGCTCGACGAGGCCGACCGGATGCTCGACATGGGCTTCATCCATGACATCCGCAAGGTGCTGCGGCTGCTGCCGGCACAGCGCCAGAACCTGCTCTTCTCGGCCACCTTCTCCGACGAGATCCGCAGCCTGGCCCACGGGCTGCTCGACAACCCGGCCACGGTCGAGGTCGCGCGTCGCAATGCCCCGGCAGAGGCGGTCGAGCAGACCGTGATCGAGGTCGACAAGGGCGCCAAGCGCGCGGTGCTCTCGCACCTCATCCGCACGCGGCAGTGGTTCCAGGTGCTGGTGTTCACCCGCACCAAGCACGGCGCCAATCGGCTGGCCGAGCAGCTCACCAAGGACGGCATCGAGTCGCTGGCCATCCACGGCAACAAGAGCCAGAACGCGCGCACCCGCGCGCTGGCCCAGTTCAAGGACGGTTCGCTGCAGGTGCTGGTGGCCACCGACATCGCGGCTCGCGGCCTCGACATCGAGGAGCTGCCGCAGGTGGTGAACTACGAGCTGCCCAATGTCCCGGAAGACTATGTCCACCGGATCGGCCGCACCGGCCGCGCCGGCGCGAGCGGCCGCGCGCTGTCCCTGGTGGGCAGCGACGAGCGGGCCTTTCTGCAGGACATCGAGCGGCTGCTCAAGCGGCGCCTGCCGCGCGAGACCTTGGCCGACTTCGATGTCGCCGCGGCCAGCGCCGCGGCTCGCGCTGCCGGTGCCGACCGCGACG
>CAIZPE010000314.1 GCA_903934795.1 uncultured bacterium
CGGCTGCACGCTGCCGGCTGGGCGGCCGAGCCCGACGCGCAGCAGGGCCTCGACCACGGCGCCTGGGTGCCGATGCGCCATCTCTATCCGCAGGCCGACGTGCCGGTCTTCCAGGTCTCACTGCCTGGCGGGCTCGATGCCGATCGCGCCCATCCCACCACCGAGCACTTCTGGCCGCTGCTGGTGGCCGCCGGCGCCGCGCGCTCGCGCACGGGCTGGCAGGTGCTGGAGGGCGATATCGACCACGGCATGCTGGCCATGGATGCCTTCGTGTTCGGCACCACCCCGCGGGAGGAACGGCAGGGCATCTGGCAATAAATTTGAGCAATGCTCAGATTTTTCTGGACATCGGGTGCGCAGCAATCTAAGCTGTGCTCACTTTAACCCCGATGGAGATTGTCATGACCCTTGCCCGTACCCGTTTCGCCACCCTGTTCGCCACCGCCCTGCTGTGCGGCTCGGCACCCATGCTCGCCACCGCCGCCCCTGGCGACGCCACCGTGCGCCTGGAGGTCACCGGCGTGCGCAACGCCAGCGGCGATGTCGGCTGCATGATCTTCAGCGCCCCCGAGGGCTACCCCGAGGACCACGGCAAGGCGCTGCGCGAGAAGCACGCCCGCATCGAAGCCGGCCGCGCCGTGTGCGAGTTCGAGCAGCTCGCACCGGGCAGCTACGCCGCCATCGTCTGGCACGACGAGAACCTCAACGGCAAGATGGACCGCAACTTCATGGGCATCCCGCAGGAAGGCTACGGCGCCTCGAACAATGTCCGTCCGCGCTTCTCGGCGCCCGGCTTTCGCGAAGCCTCGTTCGTGGTCAAGGCCGGCGCCGTGACCACGCAAGCCATCCAGCTCGGCTACTGAACCGAGGCCGCCATGAACGGACAGACCGCACTCGTCACCGGCGCCTCCTCGGGCATCGGTGCCGCCATCGCCGCCGACCTCGCGGCCCAGGGCGCGCAACTCATCCTGGTGGCGCGCTCGGAAAACGCGCTGAATCAGCTTGCCGACACCCTCGCCGCCCGCCATGGGCAGCGCCCCGTGGTGATCGCCGCCGACCTCGCCGAAACCGGCTGCGGCGCGCGATTGCTGCAGGCGGTCCAGGCCCGGGGCCTCACCGTCGACATCCTGGTGAACAACGCCGGCTTCGGCACCTACGGTGCCTTCGAGGCCCTCGAGCCCGAGCTCGAACAGGCCCAGATCGCCGTGAACGTCGCGGCCGTGGTCGACCTGTGCCATGCCTTCATCCCCGGCATGCTCGCCCGCGGGCGGGGCCGGGTGCTGAACATCGCTTCCACCGCGGCCTTCCAGCCCGGCCCGTATCTGGCGGTGTATGCCGCCACCAAGGCCTTCGTGCTCAGCTTCAGCGAGGCGCTGTGGGCCGAGTACCGCGGCCGCGGCGTGCATGTCACGGCCCTGTGCCCGGGCGCGGTCGACACCGGCTTCATCGACAAGCTCGGCGATCCCGGCGTGCGCAACACGGCCGTGTTCTCGCGCACGCTCGATGTGGCCACGGTCGCCCGAGGGGCCATCGCTGCGCTGACCGGCAGCGCGCCCAGTCACGTGGTGGGTCTGCGCAACTGGGCGCTCGCCCAGGCGTCGCGCATCTCGCCCAGGGCGATGGTCGCGAAGATGGGGGCCGGCATGATGCGCCCTCGCTGATCGGGTGCGCCCGCGCCGAATTGCGTCGCCGGTCGAGTTGTTGGACACTCGGCCTCCAATGCGAGTGAAGAAGAAGGCCGGCTATCACCATGGCGATCTCAGGCAGACCCTGATCGCCGTCAGTGTCGATGTCATCACCCGCCAGGGGCTCGACGCCCTCAGCCTGCGGGCGCTGGCCACGCGCGCCGGCGTGTCCTCGGGCGCGCCCTATCACCACTTCGCTGACCGCGCCGATCTTCTCGCAGCCATTGCCCTGGAGGGCTTCGAGCAGCTGGCGCAGGCCATGCTCAGCCACCGCGATGCCGCCCCGGCCGATCCCATCGCCCGGCTTGACGCCATCGGTCAGGCCTATGTGCTGTATGCGAGCTCCCACCCCGGCCACTTTCGCGTCATGTTCCGCGACAACAGCCCTGCCGGGCGCAACCCCACGCTGAGCGCCGCCAGCCAGCGGACCTATCAGCTGCTCCGAGAGGTGGTCGAGGACTGCCAGCGCGCCGGCCGCGCGCCCGCCGGCGACTCCAGCGCGCTGGTGCTCACCGCCTGGTCGCTGGTCCACGGCCTGGCCACGCTGTGGGTCGATGGCGCGCTGCCCACCGGACGGATCGATCCGGCCAAGCAGACCCCGGTGATCACCGGCCTGCTTGGCCAGATGTTCGACGCGCTGGGCCTGCACAAGACCGCACCGCCGAGCTGAGGCGCCCGCTCGGCGCGCGCCGAGCTTCGCTGCGGCACCGAGCTCAGTGGGCCATCGCCGGCGGCGGTGGTCGCATCAGCGCGAAGCCGATCTGCACGATGCCGGCCGTCAGGCCCAGCCCCACCCCGAAGCGCCAGGCGAGGTCATACGAGCCGAAGGCATCGAAGACCATGCCGCCGCCGAAGGCGCCCAGGAAGCTGCCCATCTGGTGGCTGAAGAAGGCGATGCCCTGGATCATGGCCTGCCAGCGCAGGCCGAACATCTCGGCCACCGCGCCCGCGAAGAGCGGTGACACCCCCATCCACAGGAAGCCCATCAGGCCGGCAAAGAGCAGCGTGTTGCCCGGCGTGGGCGGCGCCGCGAAGAACCAGGCCAGCACCAGGGAGCGGGTGACGTAGAGCACGCCAAGCAGCGCGGTCTTGGACCAGCGCCCGCCCGCCCAGCCGAAGAACAGGCTGCCCAGGATGTTGAAGCCGCCGATCATCCCGAGGGCCTGCGCGCTGAGCATCGGATCCATGCCGCACAGCGCAAGATACGAGGGCAGGTGCGTGGTGAGAAACACCAGCTGCATGCCGCACACGAAGAAGGCCAGGGTCATCACCACGAAGGGCGGGTGGCGCAGCGCGGCCATCGCCACGCGCCGGGCCTGGGTTTCGCCATCGGCCTCGCCCCCGGAAGCCGGCGGCAGCTTGAGGCGGTCAACGCGCCCGGCAATCCAGCCCGCAGGAATCAGCACCAGCGCCAGTGCGAGAAAACCGAGCACCCCGGCCCGCCAGCCCAGGCTGGTCTGCAGCCACTGGCCGATGGGGGCCGCGAGCATCGCACCCAGCGATCCCGCGGCCGACACCAGGCCGAGCACGGTGCTGCGCACCGCCGCCGGCACCGCCCGCGAGGCCACCGAATTGGCGATCGAGGAGGCATTGCAGGCCAGCGCCAGACCGATCAGCACGCCGGCCCCGAGCGTGACCGTGAGCACGCCCTGCGCCATGGCCAGGCAGGCCAGCCCGAGCGCATAGAGCACGCCGCCGGCCACCATCACGGTGCGAAAGCCCGCCCGCACCACCAGCGCCCCGGTGAAGGGCTGGGCCAGCCCCCAGGCCAGGTTCTGAATGGCGATGGCGAAGGTGAACTCCGACACCGAGATCGCGATGTCGCGGGTCATGGGCTGCATGAACAGCCCGAGACTCTGGCGCAGGCCCAGGCTGAGCGTGAGCATCAGCGAGGCACAGACCAGGATTGCCGCCACCGGCCGCATCGCCCGCCAGGAATCATTCATCACGCACCCTCCTTGATCCGGTCACTCATAGACCGGTCCGGACACCCGCGCCAGCCCCGGTGGGCGGTTTCCGGATCAGACCACCTGACGATCGCGTCCTTCCCAGTAGGGTTTGCGCAGCTCGCGCTTGAGGATCTTGCCGGTGGGGTTGCGCGGCAGCTCGCTGACGATGTCAGCGGCCTTGGGCACCTTGTAGGCAGCAAGCCGTTCCCGCGCCCAGCCCACCAGGTCATGCGGATCGAGCATTGCGCCCGGCTTGAGCACCACCACCGCCCTGGGCACCTCGCCCCAGCGCTCGTCGGGCACGCCGATCACCGCCACATCGGCGATGGCCGGGTGCTCGGCGAGCACGCGCTCGATCTCGGCCGGGTAGATGTTCTCGCCGCCGCTGATGATCATGTCCTTGATGCGATCGGTCACATAGACGTAGCCGTCGGCATCGATGTGCCCGCCGTCACCCGAGCGGTACCAGCCATCCGGCGTGATCGCGGCCTCGGTGGCCTCGGGCTTGCCCCAGTAGCCGCCCATCACCTGTTCGCTGCGCACCCAGATCTCGCCGGGTTGACCGACCGGCACGGGCTCGCCGGTGGCCGGATCGCGCACGGTGATCTCCACACCCGTGATCGCCTTGCCGGCCGACACCAGCCGGTGGGCCACCGCCGGGTTCTCGTGGTCTTCGGCGCCCAGCACGGTGACCACGCCGCTCTGCTCGGTCATGCCGTAGACCTGCTGCATCACGCCGGGGAAGATCTTCAGGCAGGCCCGCATCACCGGCAGCGGCATCGGCGAGGCACCGTAGGCCAGCGCCTGCAGGGCCGAGTAGTCGCGATCGGCGGCGCCCGGCACCTGCGCCATCGCGGCCATCAGCGCCGGCACATAGAAGGTGTGGGTGATGCGCTCGCGCTCGAGCATCGCCAGCGCACCGGCCGGATCGGGCGTGCGCATCAGGTGGATGGGCGCGCCGCCCGCCCAGGCGACCAGCGCATAGCTGGTGCCGCCCACATGGAAGAGCGGCATGGCCACCTGCACCCGCGAGTCGCCGTCCATGGCCTGCATGGCGGCCACATTGCGCGCATGCGCGAGCATGCCGCCGTGGGTGAGCATCGCGCCCTTCGGAAAACCGGTGGTGCCCGAGGTGTAGAGCTGCACGAAGGAGTCGGTGCGCGCGGCCGGGTGCACCCGGGTGTCGGGCGCCTGCGCGTCCAGCCAGGCCTCGTACTCGTCCTCGGGGCCGCCCACGCGGATGACGCGCTCCACCGACGGCAACTGCGCGCGCACCGCGGCGGCCGCGCCGGCGAACTCGGGGCCCACGAACAGCAGCCGCGCCTTGGCGTCGTTGATCACATAGACGATCTCGGGCGGGGCGAGCCGGAAGTTCACCACCGCATTGGCCGTGCCGATCTGGGCGCAGGCCAGCGTGAGCTCCAGGCACGAGGGGTGGTTGAGATCGAGCACGGCAATGCGCTCGCCGGGCTGCAGGCCCGAGGCGCGCAGCGCACCGGCCAGACGGTGCACCCGGTCGGCGAGCTGCGCCCAGCTGAGCCGGCGCTCGCCGAAGACCAGGGCGTCGGCCTGCGGCCGCTCGGTGGCCCAGCGGGCCAGCATGTCGCTGAAGTCGGCGTGGTCGGGAATCATGGCGGTCTCCTTGGTTGAGGTGCGAAGTCTAAGGGCCCGCCCGGGGCCGGGGCATGCCAAGGCCGACCCGGTGGCCGGGATACCCTGCGGATCCCCGCCCGTCTCCCGAGCCCTCCAAGCCTTGCCCCAGTCCCCGTCCCCGTCACCGTCCCGGTCGCAGTCACCGGCGCTTCCCACGCTCCCAGGCGCCACGCCGGCGGACGGCGCGGCCTGCGTCTACTTCGATGGCGCCTGCCCGCTCTGCTCGCGTGAGATCGCCACCTACCGAGGCGCGCGCGGCGGCGATCAGCTGCAGTGGGTGGATGCCGCGGCGTGCGAGGGCGCGGCGCTCGGGCCCGCGCTGACCCGCGAGGCGGCGCTGGCGCGCCTGCATGTGCGCCTGCCCGATGGCCGGCTGATCAGCGGTGCGCGGGCCTTCGTGGCCATCTGGGAGCAGCTGCCGGCCTTCCGCGCCCTGGCGCTGCTGGCGCGGATACCGGGCGCGGGGTGGGTGATGGAGGGCGCCTACCGCGCGTTCCTGCGCCTGCGGCCGCTGTGGCGATCCGCCCTCGCAGACACCGCCCCCTGGGCCGGCTGGCCCGCGGCGCTGCGCCGCGAGCTGCGCACCGACCATGCCGGCGAGGCCGGGGCGGTGATGATCTATCGCGGTGTGCTCGCGCTTGCGCGCGATGCCGGGCTGCGCGAGTTCGCGCGCCACCACCTCGAGACCGAGGCCCGCCACCTGAGCCTCATCGAGGCCCAGGTGCCACGCGCGGGACGCAGCCGTCTGCTGCCGCTGTGGCGCCTGGCGGGCTGGCTCACCGGCGCGCTGCCGGCCTGCCTGGGCCCGCGCGCGGTGTACGCCACCATCGAGGCGGTGGAGATCTTCGTGGACCATCACTACGCGGCGCAGCTCGATCAGATCGATGCCCTGCTGCCGGACACGCCCGCCGAGGCCCGGCCCGCCCTGCGGGCGCTGCGCGCGCTGCTGGCCGACTGCCAGCGCGACGAGCAGGCCCACCGCGACGAGGCTCGCGCGCGGCAGGCGCACGCCACGCTCACCGGACCGGCACGCTGGCTGGCTGCCGGCTGGGCCGCGGTCGTGGGCACAGGCTCGGCGGGCGCGGTGCGGGTGAGCCGCTGGCTGTGATCCCGGGGCGCCGGCCCCTACAATCGGGCTCCCGCACCGGTTCCCCGAGGAGCGCACCCCGATGACCCACCGCCTGCCCCAACGACACCGCCTGCTTGCGCCGCTGGCGCCCTGGGCGCTGACCACCGCCGCCGCCACCCGCGTCGGTGCTGCCCACGCCCAGGAGAGCTGGCCGGCGCGGCCGGTGACCCTGGTGGTGCCGCAGGCGGTCGGGGGCGCCAACGACACCGTGGCGCGGGCTTTTGCCACCCGCCTGTCGCAGGCGATCGGCCAGCCCATCGTGGTCGAGAACCGCGTAGGCGCCGGCGGCAACGTCGGCACCGCCTTCGTTGCCCGCGCGCCGCGCGACGGCTACACCCTGATGCTCACCGCGCAGAGCGCGCAGACCATCAACCCCTCGCTCTACCGCAATGCCGGCTTCGACCCGATCAAGGACTTCGAGCCGGTGATGTCGGTGGCCACCGCGCCCTACCTGCTGGTGGCCAACCCGAAGTTCCCGGCCAATGACCTCAAGGGCCTGATCGCCTACGCCAAGACCCGCCCCGGCAAGATCGACTACGCCTCGGCGGGCAACGGCACGCTCAACCATCTGCTTGGCGTGATGCTCAACCAGCGCGCCGGGCTGCATCTGGTGCACATCCCGTATCGCGGCGCGGCCGCGGCCGCCACCGATGTGGTCGCCGGTCAGGTGCCGATCACCTTCGGCAGCTTCCCCGGCGTGATCCCCTTCGTGCGCAACGGCCAGCTCAAGGTGATCGGCGTGGCCACCGAGCGGCGCACGAAACTCGCGCCTGATCTGCCCACCCTGGCCGAGACCCTGCCGGGCTTCCATGTGAACTCGTGGTATGGCCTGTTTGCCCCGGCCGGCACGCCGAAGGCAGTGGTCGACCGCATCGCCGCCGAGGGCGCCAAGGCGCTGGCCGACCCGGCGCTGGCCGAGCGACTGGCCGGCCAGGGCGCCGAGACCGCGCCGAGCACCCCGGCCGAGCTCGCGCGGCTCACCCGCGATGACCTCGAGCTGTGGACGAAGATCGTGAAGAGCTCCGGGGCCACGCTGGACTGAAGCGCGCAAGCGGCCTCGCCCTGCGCCTCGGCGGCACCGGCCACACCGGTGCTCACCTCCAAAACCTGGGGGGCATGACCTCGCGCCCTACTCCACCCGCACCCAGGTCTGGTTGCGATAGAAGGGCCCGAGAAAGCCGCGCACCTCGAGCATGCGGCCACCCTCCTTGGGAGTGAGGCGCACCTTGTAGACCTTGCCGTTGTTCGGATCGAGGATGGTGCCGCCGTCCCAGTGAGTGCCGTCGCGCTTCACGCCCTCGATGATGGTCATGCCGAGTACCTTCTGGTCCTTGCGCGCGCCTTCGCACTTCTCGCACTTCGCGTCGTGGTGGGCCGGGTCGGTGATGCGCTCGATGCGCCCGATCAGCGTGCCCCCTGCATCCAGGATGCGCACATGAGACTTCTCCTGCCGAGTCTCGTCATCGATGGTCTTCCACAGGCCGGCCGGGGTGGGCTGGGCGAGGGCCACCGGCGCGGTGGCGGCAAGCGCCATGGAAATCAGGGCCGTGCGGGTGCGGGTGCCGGCCTGGCCGCGCTGGGGAAGTCGCAGGATGGAGGGCATGACAGGTTCGGGGAAGAAGAGGGGCATGGGCTGACCGGGGCAAGGCGGCCTGGCCACCGGACGACAGGCATCCCGAGATTGCCTGTGGCGCGGCGTATCACGCAAGCGGGGGCTTGCTGCGGCGGCAGGCCTCTCTGTTCGGGGCACTGGGCATGCATCACCTGAGAATCCCTTGACGAAGGCCTCACGGGTCACGCCGGGCTTGGCGACTACATGGCGGCAACCGCCCGGATGCGCAGCAGGACCGCCGACACGCGCTGCTCGTGCAGCTCATCGTAGGCAACCAGCCCGGGCAGCATGTCGTGGAAAGAGGGCGTCGCCATGACCTGCCCGAATGCCACCGACAGGTAGTGCTTCAACGGCGGCGATGCGCGACGGATCTCCTCCACGACAAGACTTCGCCCTTCGAGAACATTGATGATGTCCTCGAAGTCATGACTCATCAGCATGTCCGCGTGGCCGCGCGCGCGGAACGCCTCGAACTTGGTCCCCAGAAAGGCGGGGGCCGAGATGAGATTGACAGGCCTGCCGCTGGGCAGCAGCACTCGCGTCGCCGAACTGGCCGCCTCGGCGTACCAGCGGTTCGAGAATCCGAGCACGGACTCATCGGTGGGCATCAGATCGACAGCCACCGCACCCGCCCGCCACCGGCAGATCGGAGCATCGGGGGTCAGATCGCGGGTAAGCCCTCGCTGCGTGAAGCGCCGTTCGAGCGCGTGGTAGTCGCGCAGCGCGGTCACCCCCGCGATCAGATCGACATCGGTCGTTACCCGAGGCGGCGGCGCCGAAGGCGCGTCGATCAGCAGGCTGGCGGCGCAGCCCCCCACCAACACGACCTCCTCGCACAGCTCGCCGAGGGCAGCAGCGACCAGCTCAACGCTTGCGACATTCGGGTCGCCCGTAATCACAGCCGAGCCTCGAACGCGTCGGTCGCCAGCTTGCGCTCGCGCGCGTTGCCCACGCGCAGTGCATCGAACAGCGCGAGATTTTCGTGAAGGGCAGGGCTTCGCTGTGCGGCGGCGGGAGCGGACGGGTAGAGCGGCAAGAGCGCCGCGCCCCGCACCGAGCCTTCAAGCGCAGGCCACACTGGCGGCGGGTCGGCTGATGGCGCGATACGCGCATTCAACGGCGCCGCCGCGTGTGCCGTTGGAATGCCCACGACCATGCTGCCGCGTACCGCCGGAAAGGCATAGCGCGCCCCATGTAGCAGGAACTCCCTGAACGCCGGAAGCAGCAAGCGGGGCCGCTTGCCGTCGAAGAACAGGAGACGCGACGCGGCGGCGCGTTTCAGAGCGGCATGCACCTCGGACATGGACAACCCGCTGAAGGCCGCAAGCTCCGGATAGGTCATCACCCGGTCGCCCAAGGCGGCCAAGGCCAGCAGGAGGTAGAAATCCTGGGGCTTGAGTGCGGGCTGCCGGTTGGCGGCTCGAGGCATGGCGTCTTTCGTGTTTCGCGAAATGCGAAATTATAGACTGAACAGAGGCTTGCGTTGGATGTAGCCCACATCGGCTGCGTCCACTCGCTTTATGCCGCCTGAACCACACATCTGCCGGCGCCTCCGGTTGCGACAGCCGCCGCGAGCGCCTCACCTACGGTCTGGACTCGGCGTTGGCACGCCTCGCCGCGATGCGTCGAAGTCGCCACAACCTCCTCGACCTCGTCGTCGCTCAAGGGCAGGGCATAGCGGACTTTGGCCGCCGCGGCCTATTCCGATTCCGTACCCCTTCAATCGCATCGCGACCGGGCCGAGAATGGCGGCATGAGCGATTCCCTCGAACAACTCCGGCAAGACCTTGCTCAATTCGCTGCGGACCGGGACTGGGGCCAGTTCCACTCCCCCAAAAATCTCGCGTCAGCCCTCATCGTCGAGGCGGGTGAGCTGTTAGAGCACTTCCAGTGGATGAACGAGCACGCCAGTCGGCAACTTTCGGCGGAAAAGCGCAACGCCGTAGGCGAGGAAATGGCCGATGTGCTCCTCTATCTCGTGCAACTCTCTGCGTCCCTCGATATCGACTTGGTGTCGGCAGCCCGAGCCAAGCTCGCCGCGAACGCCTTGAAATACCCCGTGGAGCGGTCCCGGGGCCACAGTCGGAAGTACAACGAGCCATGAACGCGCGGTACCCTGCCTGCGAGCATCGATGATCATCTACCAGGCCAGCAAGGCTGAGTTCCTCCACCACGCGCTCCGGGACGACATCGAGGACATCATCTCGCTCCATTTCCGGAGCGCCACCGGGCATCGAGTTGGCGAGTCCGAGGTGCGCGCGTGGCGGCAATCGCTGCTGGAGATGGCAAAGGTTCTCGGTGACGAAGAGATTCCCTCGGACGCTGGTGTGGCCATCGAATACCAGTTGCCCCAGAGCTCCAAGCGGATCGACTTCATCCTCACCGGACAGGACGAGGCAGACCGAAGCAAGGTCATCATCGTCGAGCTCAAGCAATGGTCGTCATCTCGCCGCAGCGAGAAGGACGCAGTAGTCTGGGCGCACCGGGGCGGGCCCGCAGGCGAGAGAGAGGGCCCTCACCCTTCCTACCAGGCATGGTCTTACGCGGCGTACCTGGAGGACTTCAACACCTCGGTGCGCGAAGCGGATCTCGGGCTCTTCCCCTGCGCCTACCTGCATAACCACCCGCGCGACGGCGAGATCGACCACCCCCACTACGCGCAACACATGTCGCGCGCCCCTCTGTTCCTGGCCAGGGAACGGGCCAAGCTGCAGGCCTTCATTCGCCAGCATGTCCGATACGGCGACCGCAGGGGAGCGCTCTACGCCATCGAGAACGGACGAATCAGGCCCTCGAAGACGCTCAGCGACTCTGTGGCCGCAATGTTGCAGGGCAGATCCGAGTTCGTGCTGATCGACGATCAGAAGATCGCCCACGAATCGATACTCGCGGCGGCCTCCTTGGGCGCATTGCGAAAGCAGGTCGTGATCGTGAGGGGGGACCAGGAACGGGGAAGTCGGTGATCGCCGTCAACCTCCTGGGAACGCTGCTCGGTCTCGGCCAGAACACCCGTTATGTCTCGAAGAACGCGGCACCGCGCGCGGTCTACGAATCCAGACTCGCAGGCACCTTCTCCAAGACGCGCATCAGCAACCTGTTCAGCGGCTCGGGGGCCTTCGTGGGTTGCGCTCCCGACACCTACGACACGCTCATCGTCGATGAGGCTCATCGACTCAACGAGAAGAGCGGGCTTTACGGAAATCTCGGTGACAACCAGATTCGCGAGGTGATCCACGCATCGAGGTGCACCGTCTTCTTCGTGGACGATGATCAACGAGTGACCCTACTCGATATCGGCCATAGCGAAGCCTTGCGTCAAGCAGGACAGGAAGCCGGGGCCGAGGTGACCGAACTCGAGCTTTCGTCGCAATTCCGGTGCGGTGGATCCGATGGCTATCTGGCGTGGCTGGACCATACCCTAGGCATCAGGGACACCGCCAACACGGTCCTTGATACCAAAGAGTACGACTTCCGCGTCTTCGATGACCCGGCACAGATGCACGCGGTGATCGAGATGAAGAACCGCGCGAGCAACCGCTCGAGGGTTGTCGCCGGCTACTGCTGGCCATGGCCAAGCAGAAAAGACCCGCAGGCCTGGGACATCGAAATACCACCTTTCGCTTACAAGCGCCGGTGGAACCTCGACAAGGACGGCAGCCTGTGGATCGTCTCGCCCAACTCGGTGAACGAGGTTGGGTGTATCCATACCTGCCAGGGCCTCGAGCTCGATTATGTCGGGGTGGTCATCGGTCCGGACCTGTTCTTCAAGGACGACCGCATCGTCACCGATGCAACCCGGCGAGCGAAGTCGGACAAGTCGGTGCGGGGCCTCAAGCAGTGGCTTCGACAGGAACCCACGGAGGCGGCCACGACAGCCGACCGCATCGTCAGGAATACCTACCGCACATTGATGACGAGGGGCATGAAGGGCTGCTTCGTGTACTGCACCGACGCGGCTCTCGCCTCCCACTTGCGAAGCCGTCTTGCCATGACGGCGACCCAGCAAGCCCCTGGGGACACCGTGATTGCTTCGGCGCCCAAGAGGCCGACGGTGGCCAAGCCAGGCCTCTCGCTGAGGCGCGTGTCACGAGTACAACGCGAACAGGGCGCGGTGGCCGCGCCGCTCATCGAGCTTCGTATGGCCGCGGGAATGTTCTCGAATCCCCAATCATCCGGGGAAGACGGCCTGGAATGGGTGGAACTCCCCGACTGGGTCCGCCCTGGTCCAGGGCTCTTCGTGGCCCAAGTGCTGGGAGAATCCATGAACCGGAGGATTCCCAACGGGTCATGGTGCCTGTTTCGCGCCAACCCTAAGGGATCGCGCGAAGGGAAGGTTGTTGTCGTCGAGCATCGCCGCATCGCCGATTCAGAGACCGGCGGGCGGTACACAATCAAGCTCTACACCAGCGAGAAGACCGCCAGTGAAGACGGGGGCTGGCGACACACCCGCATCACGCTGCGGCCCGATACCGACCAGCCCGGGTTTGAGCCCATCGTGATCGAGGTCGATGACGGGGAGTCTAACGACCACGGATTTCGCATCGTGGCTGAGTTTCTTGCCGTTCTCGAAAACTGAGGCCTGGGTCAAAGTCGGCCGCAGAGGATCCCGCACAGCTTCCTCGGTTTACTTCCCGATGCAGAACTGCATCATGGGCTGGAAGGCGCGTGGTTGCCGGGGTTTGGCGGGTGGGGGGCTGATGTGTACATGGGCGTGTACACGGAAAGATCCCTCCATACCGTGTCATCGTCCTGATCGGACGCGTGCCCTCACCCGCGATCGCGGCTGGGCAGAGGCAGGCCTCGCCGCAACGCGTCGAAATCCGCCACCACTTCCTCGACCTCGTCTGCGCTCAACGGCAGGGCCTCGCGGACCTTGGCCGCCGCCGCCTCCAGGCGCTGCAGGTCTTCAGCGCTGGGCCGCCGCAGTGGAACGAACAGGCCGATCGCCCGACCATGACGGGTGATGGTGACCGGGGCGTCAGCGTCGATGTACTCGGCGAGCGACGCGCGGAAATCGCGGATAGCGACAGTGGTCTTGTCCATTCAGGAACTCCCGGCAATACCCGCACCCCGATCCGGATACCGCTCATACACATGCTCGAACACCGCCGCGCACTTCTCGTTGTAGAGCTCGGGCGTGTAGGCGCGCGGCAGGCCGCTGTCCAGAGTGTTCTCGATGGCGATCTTGATCTGTGACCGCGCCGTCGTCTTCTGCCGCCAGCTGATCACCAGCAAATCCTTGAGCCGCGCGAGCAGGTCGCGGGCGACTTTCTTCACCTCGTTACGCTCCGCCGTCGAGAGCTCAGGCGAGGGCCGCGTGAGGATGTCGAAGATGACCAGCTCTTCCTCGCTGAGGTTCTCGCGCACATGGCGCTGCTCCTCTTCGTCGAGGCTGCCGGAGAGCTTGACCAACTCCTGGAACAGCTCCTCGATGCTGCGGCTGCCGGCGTTGTAGCTCTCGATCAGCGCCTCGAACTTCTCGGCGAAATCGGCCCTCAGCGGGTTGGCCTCGATCATCTTTTCGAGCTGCGCGCGCACGACCGCCTTCAGCACCTCGATGTCGGTCTTGTGGTGTTTGGACTGCTTGAACTTGCTGGCCAGCGCCTCGAAGTTGATCTTCGAGAGGTCCAGCGCCGGCACCGTGCCTTCACGGATCTCGTGGCCGGTGATGGACGCATCGAGCAGCGCATTGATGCCCGCCATCACGCTGCCGATGTCGGGCGGATTGGGGTTGAGCTTGGCGCGGATGGCCTCGGCCAGCGTGGCCAGACAGGCCACGCGACCCGTGTGCGCAAGGGCCGATAGGTCGGGCTTCACCGCACGGTACAGCGTGCCCACCAGCCGCTCGTGAGCGAAGAAATCGCGGCGCAGCGCGTCAGGCGAGATCAGCTCATTCACACCATCGTCGATCTTCTTCAGCCGCTGGAAGTCGCCCAGCGGCAGCGCCTCGATGCCGGCGAGGTCCACGCCCTTGTTCGCGCAATACGCACTCGCGTCCTCCACCGCGCGGGCCAGGGCCTGCGCGAGCTCAGCCTTGTCGCGCACCGGGTTGGCGCTGCCACCGCCCTTGCCGTAGATGGCGAGCGCCTTCTCCAGTGACGCGAAGACGTTCGCATAGTCCACGATCACGCCGCTGTGCTTGCCGGGGAACACGCGGTTGGCCCGGGCGATGGTCTGCATCAGCGTGTGGTTGCGCATCGGCTTGTCGAGGTACACCGTGGAACAGCTTGGCGCATCGAAGCCGGTGAGCCACATCGCGCAGACGAAGACCAGCCGCAAGGGGTCCGTGGTGTCCTTGAATTTCTCGTCGAGCCCAGGCTGCGAGTCGTTCATGCGCTTGCGATGCGGCTCAATGTCCAGGCCCAGCGCGGCCATCTGCGCGATCTCGTTCTGGCCCGGCGACACGATCACCGCCATGTCGGTGGTGTTCAGCGCATCGAGCCGTCGCAGCAACTCCGCCTTGCGCACATCCCGCCGCGCCTGCTCGGCGGAGCGCTCGTCCCCCAGCGGGCGCATCGCCAGCTCGCCCAGCTCGGTCTGCACCCGCTTCGTCTCATCGGCCCAGTGCTGGCGCACCTTGTCGTGCATGCGCAGCGCGGTGGCCTTGTCGATGGACACCACCATCGCCTTGCCGAAGAAACCGCGGTCGAGGAAGTGGCGCACGATGTCGCGGGCCACGGCTTCGAGCCGGTCGTCGCGGGTGATCAGGTGGTACTGACGGCCCAGCTCGCGCTCGAGCCGGGCCTCCTGGTCGGGGTCGAGGCCAGCGTTCTCGATGAGCTCGTAGATCTCGTCGTTGAGGTCCGCGTTGACCAGTTGCAGCTCGGGCGTGCGGTTCTCGTAGAAGAGCGGCACCGTGGCGCCGTCCTCGATGGACTGCTGGAAGTCGTAGACCGACACATAGTCGCCAAAGACCTCGCGCGTGCGCTCCTCGCCCGCGATCAGCGGCGTGCCGGTGAAGGCCAGAAAGGTGGCGCGCGGCAGCGCGGCGCGCATGTTCAGCGCGAGCGTGTCGTACTGGCTGCGGTGCGCCTCGTCTGTCAGCACGATCACATCCGAGCGGTCGCACAACACCTCGGCGCTCTGGAACTTGTGAACCAGCGTGAAGACATAGCGCTGGTTGCCCGCGAGCAGCTCGCGCAGGTGCGCGCCGCTTACGGCATGGCTGTCGGCGGCATCGCCCACCGCACCCGTGGCCTTGAAGGTCTTGGCGATCTGCTCGTCGAGCTCGACGCGATCGGTCACGACCACAAACGTCCAGTTGCCCGGCAGGGTGCGCAGCACCTTCTGCGCGAAGAACACCATCGAGAAGCTCTTGCCGCTGCCCTGCGTCTGCCAGAACACGCCACCGCGGCCATGGCCCATGGAGCGCGCCTGCAGCATCGAGGCGATGGCATTGTTCACGCCCAGGAACTGGTGGTTCTGCGCCAGCACCTTCACGAGCGACGCCTTGTGCTCCGAGAACAGAGTGAAGTTCTCCACCAGGTCGAGCAGCCGGGTGGGCTGGCAGGTGCCGCGCAGCATCACCTCCAACGACACGCGGCGCGGCTCGTCCTCGCGCTCGATGCGCTTCCACTCCACCCAGCGCTCCCAGTCGGCGGTGAGCGAGCCCACCCGGCTGTCGGTGCCATTGCTCGCGATCATCAGCGCGTTGAAGACGAAGAGCGCCGGGATCTGCTCCTTGTAGTGGGTGAGGTTCTCGTCAAAGGCCGCGCGTGCGGGCACGCCGGGCTTCTTCAGCTCGATCACCACCCAGGGCAGGCCATTCACGAAACCCACCAGGTCGGGGCGGCAGGTGTAGAGCGCGCCCGTCACGCTGAGCTGGCTCACGAGCAGGAAGTCGTTGCCAGCCGGGTTCGTCCAGTCGATCACGCGCACGCGCTCGGTCTTCTGCCCGCCGTGCACCGGATCGGGCACCGAGATGGCCACGCCGTCCTTGAGCAGCGCGTAGACCTCGCGGTTGGCCGCGGCCAGGCTCATGGCCGAGCGGTCGCGGCTCAACTCGTCGACGGCACGGGCCAGCGCCTCGGCCGCCGCGCCCGGGTTCAGCCGTTCGAGCGCCGAGCGCAGCCGGCCTGTCAGCACCACCTCGCCCTTGGTCTCGCGGCCCAGCGTGGAGGCTGAGTTGCCGCCGGAGCCGAAGGTCTCCTCCTGCGCCGACACCGTCTGCCAGCCGAGTGCGCCGAACAGCCCGATGGCGGGCTGCTCGACGAGCTGGTCTTCGGTGTAGGCGTGGGTGGTCATGGCGAGGCGTCGGTCGATTCGCCCGCGTCACCCGCAAGCGCCTGCTCGATGGCCTCGATGCTGGGCAGGCTGGTCTGCAGGTCCGCCGGCAGGGCCTCGATGAGCTGGTATTCGGCGATGCCGATCGGCTTGCTCGAGTCTCGCAGCGCGTACTCGGCCACCACTTTGTTCTTGCTCTTGCACAGCAGCAGGCCGATGGTGGGGCTGTCATGCTCTGCCCGCATCTGCTCGTCCACAGCCGTCAGGTAGAAGCCGAGCTGGCCTGCGTGCTCCGGCTTGAAGGCACCCGCCTTCAACTCCACCACGACATAGCAGCGCAGCTTCAGGTGGTAGAAGAGCAGATCGATGAAGAAATCCTCGCCGCCCACCTCGAGGTGAACCTGTCGGCCAACGAAGGCAAAGCCGGCCCCCAACTCCAGCAGGAATCGGGTGATGTGGTGGACGATGGCGTCTTCGATGGCACGTTCGCCTGCCTCGTCACCGACGCCTAGGAAGTCGAAGAGGTACGGGTCCTTCAGCGACTCATGGGCCAGGTCCGACGCCGGTGCCGGCAAGCGGAGCGCGAAGTTGGTCGCCGCCCGGCCCTCCCGCTCCAGCAGCCGTCGCTCGATGTGGATGTTCAGCACATTGCGGGACCACCCGTGCTCGACGGCTCGCTCGGCATACGCCAGGCGCTGCTGGGGCTGCTTCAGGCGGGTGAGCAGCACCTGGTTGTGACCCCTGGGCAATCGTCCAACAGCCTGTTGGACGATTGCCTCCTCAGGCCAAGCTTCGGCAAACGCCCGCATGTACATGAGGTTGGCGCGCGAAAAGCCCTTCATGCCCGGGAAGGAATTGCGAAGGTCCAGCGCAAGCCGCTCGATGACCTTGGTGCCCCAGCCTTCCCGGCCCTGCCGGGCCAGGATGTCCCGCCCGATCTGCCAGTACAGCAGCACCAGCTCGCGGTTGACCGCCAGCGCGGCACGCTGCTGGGCCGCGTGGATGCGCCCCTTCAGCTCCGCGAGCCAAGGGCCGTAGTCGGCGGGAAGCGGCACGATGTCCGTCACGGCAACCCCTTCACCACCGGCCGCAGCACCTGGTCCATCTTCACCAGCCGCTGCGTCAGCCAGGCCAGATACTCGTCCCAGCGGCTCTCATCCTCGATCGACGCGTCCGGGTACCAGGCCGCGATACGGCAGGCGATCGCATCGGGCAGCTCCTGCCAGTCCAGCTGAAAGCCCAGCGC
>CAIZPE010000315.1 GCA_903934795.1 uncultured bacterium
CGCCGCGAGCGGCGGCGACAAGGTCCAGGTCAAGCGTGGCGATACCCTGGGCGGCATTGCCGGCCGCGTGCGCCCGCCTGCCGCCAGCATCGAGCAGACCCTCGCTGCGCTGTATGAAGCCAATCCGCAGGCCTTCGCCGGCAGCGTCAACCGCCTGAAGGCCGATTCCACCCTCACGGTACCGCCATCAGCCGACATCGTCGGCTATGACGCCGCCAAGGCGCGCGAACTCCTGCTTGGGCAGTCAGCCGACTTCTCCTCGTACCGCTCGCGGGTCGCCGCTGCCGCTCCCGAGGTGGCCGGTGAGAAAGCCGGCCAGTCGGGTGCCGGCAAGGTCGGCGCCAAGGTCGAGGATCGCTCGGCCGCCACCAGCCAGGATCAGCTGCGCATCTCCAAGTCGGGGACACCGGCCGCCAACGGCTCCGCCAGCGGCGGGGTCGGCCAGGCAAACGCCGAGCAGACCGCCGCCCGCGAGGCCGCGCTCAAGGAGTCTCAGGCCCGTGTGGCCGAGCTCGAGAAGAATGTGGCCGATCTGCAGAAGCTGATCGACCTGCGCAGCCGCCAGCTTGCCGAACTGCAGAAGCAGGCCGAGGCGGGTCGCCCGCCAGCCGACAAGCCGCCTGCGGAGGCTGCCAAACCGGCGACCCCACCCGCAGACACCGCCTCACCAGCGCCTGATGCCGGGGCCAAAGCCGCCGACGCGGCGCCGGCCCCTGCGCCCGCGCCGGCTGCGCCTCCGGTCGTTGCCAAGTCTGCGCCGCCCCCGCCGCCCGCCGAGCCCAGCCTGGTCGACGAACTCCTGGACAACCCGTTCGCGCTGCCCGCGCTGGGCGGTGTGCTTGCGCTGGGCGCGGGTTACGGATGGTTCGCCATGCGTCGTCGGCGCAAGGCCGCCGAGGCCGAGGACAACCTGATCGGCGGCGAGGCGCTGTCACCCAACTCGCTTTTCGGATCCACCGGCGGGCAGAGCGTCGACACCAGCACCGCGTTCGGCACCGCCAGCCCGGAGACCGGCGTGGATGTCCAGGCCACCGAGGTCGATCCGATCGCCGAGGCCGAGGTCTACATCGCCTACGGCCGTGAGGCTCAGGCCGAGGAGATCCTGCGCGAGGCCCTGCGCAAGCAGCCCAGGCGCCAGGCCATCCGCGCCAAACTGCTCGAGATCTACGCGGGGCGCAAGGATGTCGCCTCGTTCGGCGAACTTGCGGCCGAGATGCACGAGATGACCGGCGGTCAGAACGAGGAGTGGCCGAAGGTTGCGGCGATGGGCCTGGCGCTCGATCCCGAGAACCCGCTCTATTCCGGTCAGGCGGGCGCACCCGCGGAGGGCGAGCCGGCGGAAGGGCTCTTCGAGCAGGAGTCGCTCGACGACCGCCTCGAGCCCGGCCCGACGCTGGCCGCACCGCAGGCGGAACCCGAGCCTGAGCCCGAGCCTGCGCTCGACTTCGACCTCGAGCTCGAAGACACCAAGATCAACCCGCCCACCGACCTGCAGAAGGCGGTCGACGGCAAGTTCGATCTGCCTGATCTCGACCTCGAGCCGCCCACGGTGGCTGCGCCGGCAGAGCCGCCGTCGCTCGATCTCGATCTCGGCCCGCTGGAGGGGGATGAGGCCCGTCCCGACTCCGAGGTGGCGGTGCAGGAGCCCGAAGACGAGATCCGCTGGCAGGAGATGGGCACCAAGCTCGATCTCGCCTCGGCCTACGAGGAGATCGGCGACAAGGAAGGCGCGCGGGAACTTCTCGACGAGGTTCTCAAGGCCGGCGACGCTGATCAGAAGCGGCGCGCCCGGGAGATGCTGGACCGGCTCTCCTGAGCCCCCAGGTCCCGATGTCGGCCACGCGGATTGCGCTGCGGCTGGCCTATGACGGGGCCGCCTTCCAGGGGTGGCAGACCCAGCCGGGCGGTCTGGCAGCCCAGGATGGGCTGGAGCGGGCGCTGGCGCGGGTTGCCGGTCATCCGGTGGCCACGATCTGCGCCGGTCGCACCGATGCTGGCGTGCATGCCCTTGCGCAGGTGGTCCACTTCGACACCATCGCTTCGCGTCCGCTCGGCGCCTGGATCCGCGGGGTCAATGCCCATCTGCCGGAAGGCCTTGCGGTGCAGCATGCGGTGGTGGCGCCGCCCGATTTCCATGCCCGCTTCCATGCATCGCGCCGTCAGTACCGCTACCTGATCCGTCGCGCACCCACCCGCCATCCGCTCTGGGCGGGGCGTGCTGCCTGGGTGCACAGACCGCTCACCGTGTCGGTGATGCGCGAGGCCGCTGCATCGCTGATCGGCGAGCACGACTTCAGCGCCTTCCGTTCCTCGCAATGCCAGGCGCGCTCACCGGTGCGCCGGCTCGAGCGGGTCGATCTCATCGAGCAGGATGAACTGCTGGTCATCGATCTGCGCGCCAACGCCTTCCTGCATCACATGGTGCGCAATCTGGTGGGCTCGCTCGTGTGGGTGGGCATGGGGCGCCGCCCACCCGGCTGGCTGGCATCGGTGCTTGCCAGTCGCGACCGCAGGCTGGCTGCGCCCACCATGGCTGCCCAGGGGCTTTACCTTTCCGGGGTAGAGTACCTCTCACTCAGCGACATCGGCTCCTGGCCGCCGCTTCCGCCCTTCTGATCGTTCAGCGGGCCCGGTGGCCGCTCCGCGCCGATCGCCCACCTGCCTGCCCCCCGCCGTGTCCCGAACCCGCGTCAAATTCTGTGGCCTGGTCCGCCCCGCCGATGTCGACGAGGCGGTCCGTCTCGGTGTCGATGCGGTGGGTTTCGTCTTCTACGCGCGCAGCCCCCGAGCCCTCGATGCCGATGCCGCTCGCAGCCTTCGGCGGCGACTGCCCTCCTGGGTGTCGGCGGTGGGCCTGTTCGTCAATGAGCTTCCGCAGCGGGTTGCCGACACGGTGGCAGCCGTCGGTCTCGATGTGGTCCAGTTCCACGGTGACGAGAGCCCGGCGCAGTGCGCACTCAGCCTGCCGTCGGGGCTGCCTTTCTGGCGCGCCGTGCGCATGCGAGGGCCCTCCGATTTGCTAGAATCCGCAGGTTCGTTCGGGGCAGCGGAGGCTTTTCTGGTCGATGCATACACCGTGGGCTTTGGCGGCAGTGGTCAGCGCTTCAACTGGTCGTGGCTGCCGGCATCCAGGGCCTTCCGCCTCGTGCTGTCCGGCGGCCTGAACCCGCAAGGGGTGGGCGATGCCATCGTGCAGGTCAGGCCCGACATGGTCGATGTCTCCAGCGGCATCCAGGGGCCCGATCCCCGCACCAAAGACCCGGCCCTCATGGCCGCATTCATGGCAGCGGTCATGCAGGCCGACGCCCGTCTCTCAACCCCTGACGTCATCGGCTCCCGTCCATGAAACCCTACGATCTTCCCGATGCGCGCGGCCATTTCGGCCCCTACGGCGGCATCTTCGTCGCCGAAACCCTCATGCACGCGCTGGAAGAGCTGCGGCTTTCCTATGAGCGCTACCGCGACGACCCTGAATTCGTCGCCGAGTTCCGCGATGAACTCGAGCACTTCGTCGGCCGGCCCAGCCCGATCTACCACGCCCGGCGCTGGTCGGCCATGCTCGGCGGCGCCCAGATCTACTTCAAGCGCGAAGACCTCAATCACACCGGCGCGCACAAGATCAACAACACCATCGGCCAGGCGCTGCTCGCGCGCCGCATGGGCAAGCCGCGGGTCATCGCCGAGACCGGCGCCGGCCAGCACGGCGTGGCCACCGCCACCATCGCCGCGCGCTACGGCATGAAGTGCGTGGTCTACATGGGCAGCGATGATGTCGTCCGCCAGGCCCAGAATGTCTATCGCATGAAGCTGCTCGGCGCCGAGGTGGTGCCGGTCGAGTCGGGCAGCCGCACCCTGAAAGACGCGCTGAACGAGGCCATGCGCGACTGGGTCACCAATGTCGAGGACACCTTCTACATCATCGGCACGGTGGCCGGCCCGCATCCCTATCCGATGATGGTGCGCGACTTCCAGTCGGTGATCGGCATCGAGTGCCGCAACCAGATGCCCGAGCGGGCAGGGCGCCAGCCCGACTATGTGGTGGCCTGCGTTGGCGGGGGCTCCAACGCCATCGGCATCTTCCACCCCTACCTCGATGTGCCCGGCGTGCGTCTGGTGGGTGTCGAGGCCGGCGGCGAGGGGCTGCACACCGGTCGCCATTCCGCCTCGCTCACCGCCGGCATTCCGGGGGTGCTGCACGGCAATCGCACCTATCTGCTGCAGGACGAGAACGGCCAGATCGCCGACACCCACTCGGTCTCGGCCGGCCTCGACTATCCGGGTGTGGGGCCCGAACACGCCTGGCTGAAGGACAGCGGGCGGGCCACCTACGTGCCGATCGACGACGAGGAAACCCTCAAGGCCTTCCATGACTGCTGCCGCATCGAGGGCATCATTCCGGCCCTCGAGTCCAGCCACGCGCTGGCGTACGCCGCCAAGCTCGCGCCCACGCTCGCGAAGGACAAGATCATCCTGGTCAATCTGTCCGGCCGTGGCGACAAGGACATGCACACCGTGGCGCTGCGCGCCGGCCAGAGCGCCTGAGGACTGCCCATGACCCGCATCCAGGCGGCCTTCGAGCGGCTTCGCGGCCAGGGCCGCAAGGCGCTGGTGCCCTACATCACCGCCGGCTTCCCCGAGCGCGGTCTCACCGTGCCGATCATGCATGCCCTGGTGGCGGGCGGGGCTGACATCATCGAACTCGGCGTCCCGTTCTCCGATCCGATGGCCGATGGGCCCACCATCCAGCGCTCCAACGAGCGTGCGCTCGCGCTCGGTGTGGGGCTCGGTGATGTGCTCGGGCAGGTGCGCGAGTTTCGCCAGACCGATGCCGGCACGCCGATCGTTCTCATGGGCTACGCCAATCCCATCGAACGCATGGGCGCGGAACGCTTTGCCGATGCGGCCCGCGAGGCCGGCGTCGACGGCGTGATCGTGGTCGACTATCCCCCCGAGGAGTCCAGCGCGTTCGCGCAGGTGGTGTCGGCCCGCGGCATCGATCCCATCTTCCTGCTGGCGCCCACCTCCACCGAGCAGCGCATCGTCGATGTGCTCGCGCTCGCGAGCGGTTATGTGTACTACGTGTCGCTCAAGGGCATCACCGGCGGCACGCTCGATGTCGACGATGTCCGTCGGCGGGTGGGCATGATCAAGGCACGCACCGGCCTGCCGGTGGGCGTGGGGTTCGGCATCCGCGACGGCATCACCGCCCGCGCAGTGGGCGAGGTGGCCGATGCCGTCATCATCGGCACCCGCATGATCCAGATCCTCGACGAGGGTGAGCCCGCGGGTGCGCCGCAGCGCGCCCGCGACTTCACGGCCGGCATCCGTGCAGCGCTCGACGCCCCGGTCGCATCCGCTTCACAGGAGGTTCGCGCATGACCTGGCTCGACAAGCTGCTGCCCCCGCGCATCAAGCGCGCCAGCCTCGGCGCCAAGCGCGTTCCCGAGGGGCTCTGGGTGAAGTGCCCGGCCTGCGATGCGGTGCTCTATGGCGCAGATCTCGAAGGCAGCCTTGGCGTGTGCCCCAAGTGCAGCCATCACCTGCGCATCCGCGCCCGCAGACGCATCGACAGCCTGCTCGACGCCGAGGGCCGCTACGAGATCGGTCAGGAGGTGCTGCCGGTCGATGCGCTGAAGTTCAAGGACAGCCGCAAGTATGCCGAGCGCCTTCAGGAGGCGCTCGAGGCCACCGACGAGACCGATGCCGTCGTGGTCGTGGGCGGCGCGATCCGTACGCTGCCGGTGGTGGTCGCGGCCTTCGAGTTCGAGTTCATGGCCGGCTCCATGGGCTCGGTGGTGGGCGAGCGATTCGTGCGCGGCGTGCAGGCGGCCATCGACCAGAAGGTGCCCTTCATCTCGGTGGCGGCCTCGGGCGGAGCACGGATGCAGGAGGGCGTGCTCTCGCTGATGCAGATGGCCAAGACCAGCGCGATGCTCGCCGAACTCGCCGAGCGCCGCCTGCCCTACATCTCGGTCCTGACCGACCCCACCATGGGCGGTGTGTCGGCGAGCTTCTGCTTCCTGGGCGATGTGGTCATCGCCGAACCCAAGGCCCTGATCGGCTTTGCGGGTCCGCGGGTCATCGAGCAGACGGTGCGCGAGAAGCTTCCGGAAGGCTTCCAGCGCGCCGAGTTCCTGCTCGAGAAGGGCGCCATCGATCTCATCATCGACCGTCGCGAGATGCGCGACGAGATCGCGCGCCTGCTCGCACTGATGCTGCGCCAGCCCAGCGAGTCGCTGGCCTGAGCCGCACGCCGGGCCGCCGTCGCGGACCGGCGGCAGCCCTCCTGTTGCCCATGCAGACGCTTGCCGACTGGCTATCCCACGCCGAACGCCTTCATCCGAAGGGCATCGCGATGGGCCTCGACCGCATCCGCGAGGTCGCCGCCCGGCTCGATATCCGCTTCGAGTGTCCGGTGATCACCGTGGGCGGCACCAATGGCAAGGGGTCCACCTGCGCCATGCTCGAGTCCATCCTGCTGTCGGCGGGCTATCGCGTGGCGCTGCACACCTCCCCGCACCTGATCGACTTCAACGAGCGCGCCCGTTTTCAGGGGGCGCCCGCCGATGACGCGCCCCTCGTGCGGCACATGGCCGACGTCGAGGCTGCACGCGGCCAGACCCTGCTCACCTACTTCGAGTTCACGCTGCTGGCCATCCTGCGCTGGTTCCAGACCTGTGAGCCCGATGTGGTGATCCTCGAAGTGGGGCTTGGCGGCCGCCTCGACGGTGTCAATCTGATCGATGCCGACTGCGCGATCGTCACCTGCATCGATATCGACCACGCCGAGTATCTCGGCGAGACCCGCGAGCTCATTGCCCACGAGAAGGCGCATATCTATCGGGCGGGTCGGCCGGCCATCTGCGCCGATCCCATGCCGCCGGCATCGTTGATCGCCCACGCGCAGGCCATCGGCGCAGACCTGCGCCTCTTCGGCCGCGACTTCAACTATGCCGGTGACCGCCAGCAATGGGCCTGGGGAGGGCGCAGTCAGCGACGCGCCGGTCTGGCGTATCCGGCGCTGCGCGGGGCCAACCAGCTGCTCAATGCCTCCGGGGTACTGGCTGCGCTCGAGGTGCTGCGTGATCGGCTGCCGGTGAGCCAGCAGGCGGTGCGCCAGGGACTCGCCACCGTCGAGTTGCCGGGGCGCTTCCAGGTGCTCGCAGGCCGGCCCGCGGTGGTACTTGATGTCGCCCACAATCCGCATGCGGCAGCTCACCTTTCGCAGAACCTCGACAACATGGGGTTCTTCCCGGTCACCTGGGCGGTGTTCGGCGTGATGCGCGACAAGGATCTTGCCGGCATCGTCGGCCATCTTCGCGATCGGGTCGACCACTGGCTGCCGAGCAGCCTGCCCGGACCACGCGCAGCCACGGCATCCGAGCTGGTGGCCGGCCTGGCGACCCTGGGCATCGAGCCCGGACCGCAGCGTGACGTTCGCGCCTTTGACGCACCACGCGCAGCGCTTGCGCACGCGCTGGCCCAGGCCGACGAGGGTGATAGAATCATCGTCTTCGGTTCGTTCCTCACGGTGGCCGACATTCTCGCCAGTCGCCGCGCGCCAGGCGGCTCCACCTGAAGCCCCGGATCCCACGCCTTGGTCTCGCGAGCCCAGCCCGATTCCCCAGCCCCCAATCCTGATCCGGCACAGGGTCAGAAGCAGCAGGCCAGGCGTCGCCTGATCGGCGCGATCGCCCTGTCGCTAACGGCGGTGGTGATTCTGTCGGTGTTCTTCGACGCCGAGCCCAGGCGACCCGGTCGCGATGACATCCAGGTGCGCATTCCGGCACGCGATGTCCGTCTTCCCGAGCGGGCTGCGACTGACCCGGCTCCGGCGGCAGAGCCGTCGCGCGCCGCCACCGATGAGCGTGCCGGGGCGGGCGCGGCCACCGCCGGGCCCGACTCCACCACGCCGCCTGCCGATGCGCCGCCCGATCGCGCAGATGCTGCATCCGGTCGCGCCGACCCTGCGTCAGGCAAGGCCGATGTGTCGGCCGGCAAGGCCGACGCACCCACCGCCAAGCCAGACGCACCCGCCGGCAAGGCAGAGTCGCCCGACGCTCCGGCCCTGCGACCCGAGCCCGCGGCGCGCAAGGTCGAGCCGCCGGTGGCCAAGGCCGATTCGGGCAGCGGCAAGCCGGCAGCCGGAGCGCCCAAGGGCGAGACGCCCCTCGCCAAGGCCGAATCCTCCCCGGGCAAGGCCCCCAGGTCCGACCCGCCCACGGCCGCGCGGGGATCGGGGCACTACCTCCAGGTGGGTGCGTTCGCAAGCGAGAAGGCCGCCTCCGATCAGGTCGAACGCATCCGCAAGCTCGGCCACACCGCCTTCACCGAACGCATCAAGACACCCCAGGGCGAGCGCATCCGCGTGCGGCTGGGGCCGTATCCCTCGCGCGACGCCGCCGATCCGGTGCGCGGCAAGCTGCGTGCAGCCGGGATCGATGTCACGCTGATCGCGCCCTGAGGCCGGAAGGGCGTCGTCGCGATGCCTGCGCTCTCGGTCTGGGACTGGTTCCTGCTGCTTGCCTTCGGCGTCTCGGTGGCGGCGGGCATGGTCATGGGCCTGTCGCGCACGCTGGCAGGCCTCACCGCCTGGATGATCGCGCTGGCGGGTACGCCGCTGCTCGCCCCCGGGCTGGCCGCCGCCACCGGCATGCTGGCCCGCGAGGTGCTGGTCTGGCTGATCGTGTTCGTCACCCTGCTGCTCATCTCCCGGCTGACGGGGCTCGCGCTGGCCCGCCGTGGCAAGGGCAAGGGTCCCGACTCCATGGACCGCATGGCCGGTGCCCTCTGGGGCATGGCCCGCGCGGTGATTCTGGTGATCGCCGCCGTGGGCATCGCAGGTATGCTTGGCATGCATCAGGCGCCCGGCTGGCGCCAGGCGCTGTCCCGGCCTGTGCTCGATGCCCTGCTGCAGGCCGTCGAACCCCATCTTCCCGAGCCGCTGCTTGGCTCGCGTCGGAACTGAAAGCGAGCGCGCATGTGCGGCATTCTCGGCGTGGTCTCCCGCGGCCCGGTCAACCAGCTGCTCTACGACGGCCTTCTGCTGCTGCAGCACCGCGGCCAGGATGCGGCGGGGATCGCCACCGCTTCAGGCAAGAAGTTCAGCATGCACAAGGGCAACGGCCAGGTGCGCGATGTCTTTCGCACCCGGAACATGCGCTCGCTGCCCGGCAACTCCGGCATCGGGCATGTGCGCTATCCCACCGCCGGCTCGGCCAATGACTCCGAGGAAGCCCAGCCCTTTTATGTGAATGCCCCTTTCGGCATCACGCTGGCGCACAACGGCAATCTCACCAACTCGGAGCAGCTCAAGGACGAGATGTTCCGGCGCGACCGCCGTCACATCAACACCGAGTCGGATTCCGAGGTGCTGCTCAATGTGCTCGCCAATGAGCTGCAGGCGGTGGCGGTGGGTTCGCGCCTGGAGCCCGAGGACATCTTCCGGGCGGTGGCCGAGGTGCAGCGCCGGGTGCGTGGCGCCTATGCCTGTGTGGCCGAGATCGCCGGCTACGGTGTGCTCGCCTTTCGCGATCCCTACGGCATCCGGCCGCTGTGCTACGGCGTGGCCGAGACCGACAACGGCACCGAGTACCTCGTGGCCTCCGAGTCGGTGGCGCTCGAGGGGCTCGGCTTCCGGATGGTGCGCGACATCCATCCCGGTGAAGCCGTGTTCATCCACCTCGATGGCAGCTTCCATGCCCGCCAGTGCGCCGAGCAGGCGCTGCTCTCGCCGTGCATCTTCGAGTATGTGTACTTCGCGCGGCCCGACTCGGTGATCGATGGCGCCTCCATCTATGCCACGCGCCTGAAGATGGGCGAGTACCTTGCCGAGCGCATCGCGCGCGAGCTGCGGCTGGGGGACATTGATGTGGTCATGCCCATCCCCGACACCTCCCGGCCGTCGGCGATGCAACTCGCCCGCCGGCTCAACCTCGACTATCGCGAGGGCTTCCTCAAGAACCGCTATGTGGGCCGCACCTTCATCATGCCGGGGCAGGCCGTGCGCCGGAAGTCGGTGCGCCAGAAGCTCAATGCGATGAGCGTGGAGTTCAAGGGCCGCAATGTGCTGCTGGTCGATGACTCGATCGTGCGTGGCACCACCTCGCACGAGATCGTGCAGATGGCCCGCGACTCGGGGGCGAACAAGGTCTATTTCGCCTCGGCTTCGCCGCCGGTGCGCTTTCCCAATGTCTACGGCATCGACATGCCCACCCGCGGCGAGCTCATCGCCAGCGGCCGCAGCGACGATGAGATCCGCCTGGCGATCGGTGCCGACGCGCTGGTCTACCAGGACATCGAAGCGCTCAAGCGCTCCATCTCCGATGTCAACCCGGCCCTGTCCCGCTTCGAGGCCTCCTGTTTCGACGCCCGCTATGTCACCGGCGACATCACCCCGGCCTACCTCGATCGCATCGAGGCGGCTCGCGACGCCGCGCCGCGCGGGCAGGAAGAGGAGGGCGGCAAGGCGCAGATGAACCTGCACTTCTCGGTCGCCGGAGACTGATCGGGGCTTTGGTATACTCCGCGGCCCCGGAGGGATGGATGAGTGGTTTAAGTCGCACGCCTGGAAAGCGTGTTCAGGTCACCGCCTGACGGGGGTTCGAATCCCCCTCCCTCCGCCAAGTACCTGTCCAGC
>CAIZPE010000316.1 GCA_903934795.1 uncultured bacterium
ACCATCGGCATGGGCGGCCCGGCGATGATCGAGGGCGGCGGCCTGGGCGTGTACCGTCCCGAGGAAGTGGGCCCGATCGATGTGCAGACCCGCAACGGTGTGGTCGACATCGCGGTGAAGGACGAGGCCGAGGCGGTGCGCGTGGCCCGGCAGTACCTGTCGTACTTCCAGGGCGCAGTGAAGGACTGGACCTGCGCCGATCAGCGCGAGCTGCGCGCGGTGATCCCCGAGAACCGGCTGCGGGTCTACGATGTGCGCACCGTCATCCGGCTGCTGGCCGACACCGACAGCGTGCTCGAGCTGCGGCCGCGTTTCGGCCCCTCGATGATCACCGCCTTCCTGCGCGTCGAGGGCCGGCCGATGGGCCTGATCGCCAACAACCCGGCGCATCTCGGCGGCGCGATCGACAGCGATGCCGCCGACAAGGCGGCGCGCTTCATGCAGCTGTGCGACGCCTTCGACATCCCGCTGCTGTCGCTGTGCGACACGCCGGGCAACATGGTGGGTCCCGACTACGAGAAGACCGCGCTGGTGCGCCACTGCTGCCGGCCCTTCGTGATCGGCGCCAACCTCGAGATCCCGGTGTTCACGGTGGTGTTGCGCAAGGGGTACGGGCTGGGCGCGCAGGGCATGGCCGGCGGGGGCTTTCACGCGCCCTTCTTTGCGGTGTCCTGGCCCACCGGCGAGTTCGGCGGCATGGGCCTGGAAGGCGCGGTGAAGCTGGGCTACCGCAACGAGCTCGCGGCGATCGAAGACCCGGTGGCGCGCAAGGCCGCCTACGACAAGCGGGTGGCGGGCATGTACGAGCAGGGCAAGGCGCTGAGCGCCGCCTCGCTGTTCGAGCTCGACGATGTGATCGACCCTGCCGAGACCCGGCGCTGGATCATGGCCGGCCTGAAGGCGCTGCCGCCCAAGGCGCCGCGCACCGGCAAGCGCCGCGCCTGGGTGGACACCTGGTAGGCGGCTGAGGAGCGGCTGGGGTCGCGCCGGGGGCTGACGGCGGCGGCCCTTGCCCCGGCCGCCGTGCAGCGGCTCAGCTCAGCGCCGCGTAGCGCTCGAGGTGGTGGTCGGCATCGCCAAAGCGCTGCGCGATCATGGTCAGCCGGCGGAAGGTGTGGGAGACCTTCATCTCCTCGGTCATGCCCATGCCGCCATGCAGCTGCACCGACTCCTGGCTGATCTGCCGCGCGACATCGGCGATCTTGACCTTGGCCATCGAGACCGCCCGCTGGCGCTCGGCGGCATCCCTGGCGCTGTCGACCCGGGCCGCGGCCAGGATCGCCATCGAGCGGGCCTGCTCGCAGCCTATGTACATCTCGACCATGCGGTGCTGCAGCACCTGGAAGGAGGAGATCGGCACGCCGAACTGCTTGCGGTTCTTCGTGTAGTCGAGCGTGGCATCGGTGGCCTGCTTCATGGCACCCACCGCGTCGGCGCACAGCAGTGCCGTGGCGAAGTCGACCGCCTCCTCGATGTGGGCCATGGCCTCGCCGTCGGTGCCGAGCAGGGCGTCGGCCGGCAGCCGAACCCCGCTCAGGCGGACATCGGCGGCGCGCTGGCCATCGACCGTGCGGCAGGGTGACAGGCTCAGGCCCGCAGCATCGTGCGGCACCAGGAACAGGCTGATGCCGGCCGCGGTGCGCGCCGAGACGATCAGGCAGTGCGCCGAGGGCGCGCCGATCACGACGGTCTTCTCGCCCTCGAGCAGCCAGGCGCCGTCCTGCACCCGGGCGGTGGTGGTCTGCGGCTCGAGCTGGTAGCGCCGGCCCGGCTCCAGGCTGGCGAAGGCCAGGCGCACGCTGCCTTCGGCCACGCCGCGCAGCAGCTTCTCACGCTGCACCGGGTTGCCGGCGCGGGCCACCAGCCGGGCGCCCAGGCCGATGGTCTCGATCAGCGGCTCGACCACCAGGGCCTCGCCGCAGGCTTCCATCGGTGCCATCAGGTCGACGGCGCCGCCGCCGAAGCCGCCATCGGCCTCGGGCAGGGTGATGGCGGTGAGGCCGAGCTCGGCGAAGGCGGCCCAGGCGGTGTCGCTCACGCCCTCGGGCGAGGCGATGATCGCCTTGCGCCGATCGAAGCCGTATTCGTTGGCGAGGTAGCGGCGCAGGGAGTCGGCAAGCTGCTGCTGCTCTTCGGTGTATTCGAAGTTCATGACGGTGTCTCCGTGCGGCTCACAGGCTCAGGGTGGCCTTGGCGATGATGTTGCGCTGGATCTCGTTGGAGCCGGCGTAGATGCTCGCCTTGCGGAAGTTGAAGTAGCGCGGCGCAAGGCGGGAATGCAGGGGATCGACCTCGCCGCCCTCGACCGCCACGAAGGGCTGGGCCTCGGGGCCGGCGGCCTGCATCATCAGCTCGGTGATGGCCTGCTGCACCTCGGTGCCGCGGATCTTGAGCATCGACACATCGGCGCCGGGCGGCTGGCCGCTGCGTCGCATGCGGTCGAGGAAGCGCATGGCGGTGAGCTCGAGCGACATCAGCTCGATCTCGATCCGCGAGAGCCGGTCGCGGAAGCGCGGATCCTCGATCAGCGGCCGGCCGTTCTTGAGCTCGCGCGAGGCCAGCGCCCGCAGCGCGCCGAGCTCGCGGCGCGAGGCGCCTACCCGGGCCGAGCCCATGCGCTCGTGGCCAAGCAGGTACTTGGCCACCGTCCAGCCCTTGTTCTCCTCGTGCACGAGATTGCCGAGCGGCACCTTCACATTCTCGAAGAACACCTCGTTCACCTCGTGGCCGCCATCCATGAGGATGAGCGGGCGCACGGTGATACCGGGGGTCTTCATGTCGATCAGCAGGAAGCTGATGCCCTCCTGGCGCTTGGCGGCCGAGGGGTCGGTGCGCACCAGGCAGAAGATCCAGTCGCCGTAGTGGCCCAGGGTGGTCCAGATCTTCTGGCCGTTGACCAGGTAGTGATCGCCCTGGCGTTCGGCGCGGGTCTTGAGCGAGGCAAGGTCCGAGCCCGAGCCGGGCTCGGAGTAACCCTGCACCCAGAAGTCGTCGCCGTTGCGGATGCGCGGCAGGTAGTGGGCCTTCTGCGCCTCGGTGCCGAAGCGCTGCAGCACGGCGGCGCACATGTTGGGGCCGAAGCTGGGCAGCACCGGCGCGCCGGCCAGGCCGAACTCCTCGTCGAAGATGTAGCGCTGGGTGACATCCCAGCCGGTGCCACCCCATTCCACCGGCCAGTGCGGCACGGCCCAGCCCTTGGCGGCGAGGATCCTGTGCCAGCGGGTGAAGTCCTCCTTGGAGAGGTGGCGGTAGCCCACCACCTTCTCGCGGATGTCGGCCGGCAGGTTGCCGGCCAGCCAGTCGCGGACCTCGTCGCGAAAGGCGAGTTCTTCGGTGGAATAGCTCAGGTCCATGGGGATGATCCTCTGGGGGAGTGAATGCAGGTGCCGGTCACGGCGCCGGGGCGCCGGTCTGCCCGAGGCAGCGGGCTGGCGATGCTCCCCGCGTGGCTGTCGCGCGGGTGCCGCGGCTGTCCGGCAGTATCGCGGATCGCCGAGCGACGGCGCTCAGGCGGCGGCCGGTTCCCGGAACCGCGTGCCCGGGGCGGGCGGCTGCTCGGGGCCGCCGGCGAAGCACTGCGCGATCGCCATCCAGCGCTGCGCCGCTTCGCCCGAGATCGCAAGCCGGGTGTCGGCGACATGCCGCACCTGTGTGACCACCTGGCAGAACTCGGTGGCGCTGCCCTCGATGAGGCCGCTGGTGCTGTGTTCGTGCCAGCGCCAGATCGCGCCCGAGGGCGCGGTGAGCCGCACCTGCGGCGGCTCGGCGGGCGGGGTCTGCCGGTGCACCGAGAAGGTCCAGCCGAAGGTGTTGATGCCCAGCACCGCGATGTTCCGGATGCGGTCGGTGTCCACCCGCTCGACGCCGAGCAGGTCATACACCGCCTGGCCGTGCGCCCAGGTCTCCATCAGCCGCGCGGTGATGCTCGAGCGCACGCTCATGTCGGGCCCGCCCCACTTCACCCGCCGCTTCGGGTCGTCGGCCTGGAAACGCTCGGCCACGGTGGCGCACAGGGCGTGCCAGGCCGCGAGCAGCGCCTGCCCGCGCAGGCCGCCGCTCCAGGCGCGCTCGAGCGCGCGCATCGGCGTGTGCCGCCGCCGCGCCTGCAGGTCGGCCATGAAGGCGATGAAGGCCGGCTCGTCGGTGAGCGAGAGCAGCACGGCATGGTTCCAGTGATGGAGATGGGTGAGCACCTCGTCGATGGTCCACTGCTTGAAGCGGGTGGCGCGGCCGAAGCCGGCATCGGGGAGCGATGCGAGCAGCGCATGCAGGGCATCGGATTCGGCACGGAAGTCGGCGGGCTGCGGGAACATCGCGGGCTACACTCCGGACACTTCAGTCACAGGAGACGCCGGCATGGCCAGCATCCGACGAATCGATCATGTGGCCATCGCGGTGCGCGACTGCGATCAGGCCACCGAGCAGTACCGCAAGCTGCTCAACGCCCGGCATATCCGCACCGAGGTGCTGCGCGAGAAGGCGGGCATGGTCAAGGTAGCCTACATGCAGATCGGCGAGAACGTGCTCTCGCTGGTGCAGTCGCTGGAACCCGACGGCTTCATCAACCAGCACATCGACAAGCACGGCGAGGGGCTGCACCACCTCGGGCTCGAGGTCGACGATCTTGCCGGCTTCGTCGAGCAGATCGAGGCCAACGGCTATCGCATCCCGCTGCGCGACGAGTTCAGCAACCGCAGCGAGGTGGTGCTGCGGCCGCGCGATGCCAACGGCGTGGTGCTGCAGGTGCTGCAGTGGAAGGGCGGCAGCGACGCCACGGTCGAGGACCGCATCGAGCGCATCCTCAAGCTGCAGAACCAGCCGGAGTAGCTTGCGCGGACGGAGCCCGCACCGGGCGTCAGCCCGACCCGTCGCTGCCGGCCGCGGCGAGCAGCTGCGCCACCCTCAGCGGCGTGCGGTCTTCCAGGAAGGGCCCGATCAGCTGCACCCCGGCAGGCAGGCCCTCGGGGGTTCGGCCGGCCGGCATCGCCGTGGCGGGCAGACCCGCGAAGGTGGCCACGCCGGGCCAGGCCAGCTGCTGATCGTAGGGCGTGGCTTCGCCGTCGATGGACAGGCGGCGCGCCGACCAGTCGCGGCCGGTGACATGCCGGAAGGCGGCCGTGCCGAAGGCCGGCGCCACCACCAGATCGACCTCGCCGAACAGCCGCTGCCAGTCGGCGCGCGCCTGCGCGCGCGCGTCGAGGCCATCGAGCCACTGCGCGGCCGACAGCGCGGGCGCGTCGGGCAGGCCGCGGGTGGTGATCGCCATCAGCAGGGTCTCGTAGACCGCCTGCCCGGCGGCCAGATCGGGCAGCCGGGGGTGTCGGTGCACGACCTGCGCGCCGGCGCGGGCCAGCATGTCGGCCACCCGGCCCACCGCGGCGCGGATCGCGGCGTCGGTGGCGCAGCCGGGATGGTGGCTGAGCGCCAGCACCCGCAGGCCGGCGATCTGCGGGCGGCGCGGCGGCGGCAATGCCAGCTGCCAGCCGGTGGCATGCGGGCCCTCGGCGCCGGCGAGCAGCTCGAAGGCCAGGATCAGGTCGTCGGCATCGCGGGCCATGGGCCCGACCACATTGAAGAGGTTGGGCCGGTCGAAGCTGCCGGGGAAGACATGGCCGCGGCTGGGGATCACCTCGAGGCTGGGCTTGTGCCCGTACAGCCCGCAGAACACCGAGGGCACCCGGATCGAGCCGCCGATGTCGGAGCCCAGCTCGAGCGCGACGAAGCCTGCCGCCAGGGCCGCGGCCGAACCGCCGGAGGAGCCGCCAGGCGTGCGCGCCGGGTCTTCGGGATGGCAGGTGCGGCCGAACAGCGGATTGACGCTCTGCCAGTCGGCCAGGGCGGTGGCGACATTGGTCTTGCCCAGCAGCACCGCGCCGGCCGCCTTCAGGCGCGCCACGGCCGCGGCGTCCTGCGTCGGCCGATGGCCGGCGAAGGCGCTGATGCCCCAGGTGGTGGCCAGACCCGCCACATCGAAGGCCTCCTTGACCGTGATCGGCAGGCCGAGCAGCGGGCGGCGCTCGCCCCGGGCCAGGGCCGCGTCAGCGGCGCGCGCGGCCTCGCGGGCGCGCGCGAAGTCGCGCACCACCACCGCGTTGATCGCGCCGTCGCCGGTCTCGATGGCGGCGATCGCCTGTTCGCAGAGGTCCAGGGCGCGGACCTCGCCGGCGGCAAGGCGGGCGACCAGCTGGCGGGCGGTGGGATGGGGCATGGTCGGTCTCAGGCGGTGAGCGCGCGGTAGAGCTTGGCCAGCTCGCCGGGCAGGTCGGCCACCTCGTCGATGACCAGGTAGCGGGCGTCGGGGCACATGCGGCGCAGGTAGTCGTGCCCGGCAGGATCGATGGTCACGCAGAAGGTCTGAACCCCGGCCGCCTGCGCCTCCTGCAGGGCGCGCGCGGTGTCCTGGATGCCGTATTCGTCGTCGTTGCGGTCGGGGCCGTAGTCGCGGTCCTGCGGATAGCCGTCAGAGACCATGATCAGCAGCTTCAGACGGGTGGCCTGCTCACGCAGCCGGCTGGCCGCATGGCGGATCGCCGGGCCCATGCGGGTGGAGCGGCGCGGCTGCATCGCGGCGATCGCGGCCCAGGTGCGCGGCGAGAGCGGCTCGCCGAAGTCCTTGGCGACATGGAACTCGACATCGTCGCGGCCGTAGCCCGAGAAGCCCCAGATCGCGTGATCGTCGCCCAGGCCGTCGAGGGCCTGGGCCATCAGGGCCAGGCCCTCCTTGGCGACATCGATCACCCGGCGCTTGGGCGGGTCGGGCCGCAGCGGCTCGCGGTCGTTCCAGAACGCATAGACCATCTCGGCGTCGGGCGGCGGCTCGGGCGCGCGCGGCGGTTCGGGGGCCAGCGGATCGGGCACCGGGAAGTCGGTGGAGGCGCTCATGTCGAGCAGGAAGGCGGCCGAGACCTCGCGCAGGGCGCGGTTGCGGCGGCGGTAGACATGCTCGTCGGTGGCATGGCCGGCGCGCCGGTCGACCGCGGCCTCGATCACGCCGTCGAGCTCGATCTCCTCGCCGTCGCTCACCCGGCGCACCCGCAGGTAGGCGTCGGGGCGGATGAAGCGGAACTGCCGGCGGATCTGCTGCAGCAGTTCGCCATGGCGACGCCGGACCTCGCCGATGAAGTCGTGGTCCTCGCCGCGCAGCCGGTACTCGAAGAGCCGGCACCAGCCCTTGAGGTAGGCCTGGTGATGGAAGTCCCATTCATCGTAGAGCCAGCTGCGGCTCGCCTCGCGGGGCGCGCCGAAGGCGCGTCGCAGCGCGGCCTCGTCGGCATGGCGCTGGCGCTCGCGCGCGACCGGGTCGGCGGGCGCCGTGGACTCGTCTGGCGGCGGCATGGCCTCGGGCAGCGTGCCGGTGTGGCCGCCGCGCAGCTGGCGCTGCACCAGCTCCGGCCGCACCTCGCCGCGGAAGTCCACCGGCATGCCCTCGAAGAGATCGTCGAGCTCGGGCAGGGGGTCGTCGGGCTCGCCGGCCTCGTCGCCGCTGCCGGCGGGCGCGCGCGGCCGCTCCGGGGGCGCATCGGGCATCGGCTCGGGCTCGTCGAGCGCCTCGCCGGCGACGCGCGCGCCGGCCAGCACCCGCAGGCAGGCCATGGCGGCGGCCGCGGTCTGGTAGACATCGGCCTGCCCGCTCGCGAGCGGCTGCGCTGCGGCCAGCATCACGGCAAGCCGCCCGCTCGGGTCGGCCGCGATCAGCGGCCCGGCCGGCGCGCCCAGCGTGAAGCGCACCAGGCCTTCCAGCAGCCCGGCGGCGGGGCTTGCGCCGTCGGGGTCGGGCCGCCTGGCCAGGGCCTGTGCCAGCACCCGCGCGAGGTCGTGGCGGGCGCCGGGATAGCGCCGGGTCATGGCACTGTCGATGCGCAGGTCTTCCAGCATCATGAACAGCCGGCGCATCACCGAGGGCGGGCGCCAGAGCGCGAAGAAGCGCTCGAGCTCGCTGGGCTGGCCCAGCGGCGCGCGCCGTTCCGGCGGCAGCCCGGGCAATCGCTCGCGGGCCTGCGCCAGGCTGAAGCCGAAGGTGCCGTTCTCGTAGAAGCCGAGCTGGTGCAGCACCGAGATCCGGTACAGGCCGAGGTTGTGGCGGGCCTCGTCGAAGACCTCGACCGCGGCCGGCAGGTAGATGGCGGTGCCGTCGGTGGTGGCGCCCTCGGGCCGGAACTCGCCGGTGAGCGCATCGGCCGGTTTCAGGTGCAGGTAGCGGCCCGACAGGCCCTGGGTGAACAGCGAGAGCACCCGCTGCGCATCCGAGAGCTCGACCCGGCCGGGCGCGGCGGCCGGCGCCGGCGCGGTCGCGTCGCGGGCGGCTGGCGCGGCCGGCGCGTTGCTCACGGCAGGATCACATCGACGATCGCCGCCACCGCCTGCTGCACCTGCGCGTCATCGGTGACCGCGCGCGAGATCGCGGCATCGCAGGCGCGCCGCGGCGCGATGCCGCCGGCGATCAGTTGCGCGGTGTAGATCAGCAGCCGCGTGCTCACACCCTCCTCGAAGCCGTGCTCGCGCAGGTGCCGCACCTTCTGGCCGATGGTGGCCAGGCGGTGCGCGGTGTCGGCATCGACCCCGCTCTCGTGGGCGATCACCTGCGCCTCGAGTTCGACGCCGGGGTAGTCGAACTCCAGGCTCACGAATCGCTGGCGGGTGGAGGGCTTGAGGTCCTTGAGCGCGCTCTGATAGCCGGGGTTGTAGGAGATCACCAGCAGGAAGTCGGGATGCGCGTCGAGCTGCTCGCCGGTCTTCTCGATCGGCAGGATGCGGCGGTGGTCGGTGAGCGAGTGCACCACCACCGTGGTGTCCTTGCGCGCCTCGACCACCTCGTCGAGGTAGCAGATCGCGCCGCTGCGCACCGCGCGGGTGAGCGGCCCGTCCATCCAGACCGTGCTGTCGCCCGAGAGCAGATAGCGGCCGACCAGGTCGGTGGCGGTGAGGTCCTCGTGGCAGGCCACGGTGATCAGCGGGGTCTCGAGGCCGCGGCGCGGGGTGTCGGCCTGGCGGAACAGCCGCCAGGCCATGTGCTCGACGAAGCGGGTCTTGCCGCAACCGGTGGGGCCCTTGAGCAGCACCGGCAGCCGCGCCGCGTAGGCGGCCTCGAAGATCGCGACCTCGTCGCCCAGGGGCAGGTACCAGGGCTCGCGCTCGAGGCGGTGGCCGCCGGCGGCGTCGGGCAGGGCGGGTGTGGATGCGCTCATGGCTCAGAACCCCAGCTGGCGTGCGGCGAGATCCTTCATGATCTCCTCGGACCCGCCGCCGATCATGTTGACCTTCACCTCGCGATACACCCGCTCCACCCGCGTGCCGCGCATGTAGCCCATGCCGCCCAGGATCTGCACCGCCTGGTCGGCGCAGAACTGCAGGGTCTGCATCGACTGCACCTTCAGCATGGAGAGCTGCGCGACCAGCACCTTGGGGTCGCCGGCGCCGTGCTGCACCCGCCAGGCGAGGTCTTCCATGAAGGTGCGGGTGGTCTCGACGCGGATCGCCATGTCGACCAGCTTGTGGCGGATCACCTGCCGCTGCGACAGCGGCTCGCCGAAGGTATGACGCTGCCGGGCCCAGTCGAGCGCATCGTTCAGGCAGACCTGCGCGAAGCCCAGCGCGCCGGCGGCCATCCAGAGCCGCTCACCGTTGAAGTTGCGCATCACGATCGGAAAGCCGCGGTTGAGCTCGCCGATCAGGTTGGCCGCCGGGACCCGGCAGTTCTCGAAGCGCAGCTGCGCGGTGTCGGAGGCCCACCAGCCCATCTTGTCGAGCGCGGTGCGGCTGAAGCCGGGCGTGTCGCGCTCGATGAGCAGCAGCGAGACACCGCCTGCGCTGCGGTCAGCCGGATTGGTGCGCACCGCCACCGTGAAGTAGTCGGCCCGCACGCCGGAGGTGATGAAGGTCTTTTCGCCATTGACCACGAAGTGATCGCCGTCGAGCACCGCGGTGGTCCGCAGCGCGGCCACATCGGAGCCGCCCGAGGGCTCGGTGATGGCCAGCGCCGAGATCTTCTCGCCGGCCAGCACCGCTGGCAGCACCCGCTGCTTCATGGCTTCGCTGCCGGCGTTGAGGATCGGCGGCGAGCCGATGGTGTGCGACATCAGCGAGGCGCTCACCCCGCCGCTGCCGCCCCAGGCGAGCTCTTCGGCCAGCACGATGCGGTGGAACACATCGCAGGGCGTGCCGCCGTACTGCTCGGGATAGCCCAGGCCGAGCAGGCCGGCCTGCGCCGCGCGCGGGTAGAGCTCGCGCGGGAAGCCGCCGGCCTCGTCCCAGGCGGTGGCGTGGGGCGCGATCTCGCGCACCGCGAACTGCCGCACGGTCTGGCGGAAGAGCTCGTGCTCGGGGCTGTAGTAGTTGGGGTTTCGAAAGGCGGTGAGCGGCGTGGCGGGGTTCATGGCGGGGGTCGCAAGATGCAGTCCCCGATCGTATCGCGCCCCGGTGCCGGCGGCGGCCGTTGCGGTCCCATCCCCTTTCATCGGAGACATCGCATGCCCCTCGACATGTCCGCCATCGGCCGCGAGGTCGGCCCCTCCACCGTCAGCTGGGATTCCCGCGACGCGATGCTCTACGCCCTGGGCGTGGGCGCGGGTCAGGCCGATCCCTACGACGAGCTGCGCTTCACCACCGAGAACTCCGAGGGGCAGGCGCTCGCGGTGCTGCCGGTGTACGCGGTGGTGCTGATCCAGCGCTCGGGCACCCGCGCCGAGATGGGCCCGATCGACCGCACCAGGCTCGTCCACGCCGAACAGGGCTTCGTGCTGCACAAGCCGCTGCCGGTGGAAGGGTCGGTGCAGGTCACCACGAAGATCACCGGCATGTACGACAAGGGGTCGGGCGCGCTGGTGACCACCACCTCGCGCGCGGTCGACGCGGCCAGCGGAGAGCTGCTGGTGGAGGCCGACTCGGCCGCGTTCATCCGCGGCGTGGGCGGCTTGGGCGGGCCGCGCGGCCCGGCCGGCGCCGAGCCCTGCCCGAGCCGCGCGCCCGACATCGAGATCGCCACCGGCACCCGCCCTGACCAGGCGCTGCTCTACCGCCTGAGCGGCGACCGCAATCCCCTGCACAGCGACCCGGCCTTCGCGCGTCGCGGCGGCTTCGACCGGCCGATCCTGCACGGCATGTGTACCTACGGCATCACCGGCCGCCACCTGCTGCATGCGGTCTGCAGCGGCGACCCCGCGCGCCTGCGCTCGATGTCGGCCCGCTTCACGCGGCCGGTGATGCCGGGCGATCCGCTCACCGTGCAGGCCTGGGTGGAGGGCGACACGGTGCGCTTCCGTACCCTGGGCGCCGGCGGCCAGCCGGTGATCGATTTCGGCACGCTGCGGCGCGCCGCCTGACGACCGCGCGCCCCGGCCCGAACCCGCCCGCGCGGCCTGAACGCACCCGCGCCGCTTGCGCGCGGGCGTCTCAGCCCGGCTCGCCCAGGTCGATCACGCCCCGGGCGGCGAGTTCCTGCAGGCGCTCGGCCGGCACGCCGTGCGCGCCGAGCACCTCGGCGGTGTGCTGGCCCACCCGTGGTGCCACCGAGAGCGGTGCGCCGTTCTCGAAGCGCGCAATGCCGGGCAGGCGCGCCACCGGCACCGGCCGGGGCATGTCGGGCTGCTCGAGCCAGGCGATCAGGTCCACGGCCTTCACCTGCGGCTCTTCCAGGAAGTCGGCATAGCGGTTGACCCGCTCGTGCATGACCTGGTGGGCGGCCAGCCGCTCCGACCACTGGGCGCTGCTGCGGGTGAGCAGCTGCTCGCGCAGGATGCCCAGCAGCAGGGCCTCGTGCTGATGGCGCCCGTCGGCGCCCGCGAAGCGGGCATCGGCGGCGAGGTCGGGCCGCTCGAGCGCGCCGCACAGCGCCAGCCACTCGCGGTCGCGGATCGCGGTGATCGACAGCCAGCCGTCGGCGGTGCGGAACACGCCATGCGGCGTGCCACCCGGCCGCACCGGGCCGCCCTCGAGGAAGGACGACATCATGCGGATCGCCTGCAGCGCGGCGGCGCCCTGCATGAGGCTGGCATCGAGGTAGCGGCCGCGAGCCTCGTCGCGACGCGCGTAGAGCGCCGCCGACACCGCCTGGAAGGCGTAGAGCGAGGTGCACATGTCGACCGGGATGACCGGCACGCGGTGCGGGATGCCGTCCTCGCCATGGTTCTCGGCGGTGAGTCCGGTGAAGGCCTGCAGCACCGGGTCCATGGCCGGTCGACCCACCAGCGGGCCATGCTGGCCGAAGCCGGAGATCGACAGGTAGAGCAGCCGCGGCGCACGCGCCGAGACTGCCTCCCAGCCGAAGCCCAGGCGACTGATCACGCCGGGGCGGAAGCCCTCGATGAACACATCGGCGCCCTCGATGAGCTGCCACAGCAGCGCCTTGCCCTCGTCGAGCTTGAGGTCGATGGCCACGCTGCGCTTGCCGAGGTTGCCGATGATCGAGAAGGCGCTGTGATCGCCGTAGCGCACGCCGAGCACGCGGCTCCAGTCACCGTCGCCATTGCCCTCGATCTTGATCACATCGGCGCCGTGCTGCGCCAGCAGCATGCCGCAGTACGGACCGGCGATGCCCTGGCTGAGATCGATCACCTTCAGGCCCTTGAAGGGCGCGTCATAGCTCATCGGCGGCTCCTGGTTCGGATGGGGCTGCGGCCCTCGGCGGCGGGTGCTCAGGCCGCGGCGGCGGCGGGTGCGTCGAGGATGAATCCCTCGTAGCCGCGCTCGGCGACCTCGTCGCAGCGGCGTCGGTAGACCCCCAGGCCGCCCACCTAGGGCATGAACACCCGTGGCTTGCCCGGCAGGTTGGCGCCGACATACCAGGAGTTGGCGCGCGGGAAGAGGGTCTGGTCGGCCACCGCGTTGACATGCGCCACCCAGCCGTCTTCGGC
>CAIZPE010000317.1 GCA_903934795.1 uncultured bacterium
CAGGCCGCGGGATGGCGACTCGACCTGACGCTCGAGGCGTTGCGTCGACACGCTGCCGGGGCTGCCCTGGGTCTGTGTTCGCTCGCAGGCCTGGTGATCTTCTGGCATCTGGCCACCCGTTACCGATGGGACTTCTACATCCGGTTCACGAATCTGCCCACGCCCATGGAAGTGCTGGGTGTCCTCGGTCATGCGCTCGGATCGGACAAGTTCCTCACCAATGTGGGCATGAGCCTGCGCCGGATCTTCATTGGCTTCGGCGTGGCGGCGCTGCTTGGCGTGACGCTGGGCATGCTGATCGGCCGCTATCGGCTCACCCGCCAGTTGCTGTTCCCGGCCCTCGAGTGCCTGCGTCCGATCCCGGCGATTGCCTGGGTGCCAATCTCGATCATGCTCTGGCCGGACAACGAAGTGAGCATCGTCTTCATCACCTTCATCGGTGCGTTCTTTCCCATCCTGCTGAACACCGTGAGCGGGGTCCAGGGCGTGGAGGCCGTGCTGCTGCGGGCCGGGCAGTGCCTGGGCGCCCGGGAGTGGCGGGTGATGTGGCACATCGTGCTGCCAGGATCGGGGCCGCAGATCTTCACCGGTCTGGCGGTGGGCATGGGCGTGGCCTGGGTGTCGCTGATCGCCGCCGAGATGATCTCGGGCCAGTTCGGCATCGGCTACTTCACCTGGGAAGCCTATTCGCTGATCACCTACCCCGAGATCGTGCTCGGCATGATCACGATCGGCGTGCTCGGACTGGGCTGCAGCTGGCTGATCCGCGCCGCCGGCAGCCTGCTGATGCCCTGGCTGGCCTTTTCCCGAACCGGAGACCGGACATGAGCGACACCGCCACCGCCGCCACCCGCGGCCTGATCGAGGTCCGCAACCTCGGCATGCGATTCGGCAACTCCCGACAGGCCGTGGTCGCGATCGACGATGTCTCGCTCACCGTGAACCCCGGCGAGTTCGTTTCGCTGATCGGACCCTCGGGCTGCGGCAAGTCGAGCCTGCTCAATGTGGTCGCCGGCTTTGCGCGGCCAAGCAGCGGCAGCGCGAGCCTGGACGGGGGGGCGATTGACGGGCCGGGCGCCAACCGCGGCGTGGTGTTCCAGCAGTACTCGCTGTTCCCCTGGATGACGGTCCGCCGCAATGTCGAATTCGGCCTGAAGATGCAGGGCGTGCCGGCAAGCAGTCGTGAGGCCACGGCCCGAACCCTGCTCGGCCTGGCCGGTCTGCTCGCCTTCGAGAATCACTATCCCGATCAGCTCTCGGGGGGCATGAAGCAGCGGGTGGGCATCGTGCGGGCGCTGGCTACCAGCCCGCAGGTGATGCTCATGGACGAGCCTTTCGGGGCGCTCGATGCCCAGACCCGGGTGGTGATGCAGCAGATCCTGACCAACATGTGGCAGAAGTTCCGGCTCTCGGTGCTCTTCATCACGCACGACATCGAGGAGGCGATCTTCCTGTCGGACCGGGTGTATGTGATGACCGCCCGACCCGGCCGCATCAAGGCCGAGGTGACCATCGACCTGCCCCGGCCCCGCACCGCCGAGATGATGTCCTCGGTCGCGTTCACGCAGATCCTGCACAAGCTGCGCAACCTCATCCGCGAAGAGAGTCTGGCCGCGATGGGCAGCGAGCTGCATGACGGCGGGCTGGAAGGCTTTGGCACCGAGGTCGGGCCCGAGGGCCTGAGGGAACTGGTCTGATGGACGCGGATGCAACCGCTGCGGATCGCGTCGCCGAGCCGGTGTCGATCGTGAGCCACCAGGGCAGCGGCGTGCTCGAGATCGTGTGGACCGACGATCATCGGTCGCGCATTGCCCATGCGCGGCTGCGCGAACAGTGCCGCTGCGCCGCCTGCGAAAGCCAGTGGCGTCGCCATGGCACCCGGGTGCAGGCCGATCCCGGCCTGCGTCTGGCGCAGATCCACCCGGTGTCGGTGCAGGGGCTGAACCTGGTGTTCAGCGACGGGCACGGGCGTGGCATCTACCCCTGGTCGCTGCTCAGACAGATCGGTGAACTGCCCGAGCCGCTCACGCCGACCAGCGCCTGAGGCGCGGCCCGGCCCTCCGCTCTCCACCACACGCCAACCCCATCCCACGCCATGTCCGCCTTCGGTACCGAGACCGTTCTGCAGGTGCATCACTGGAACGGGACCCTGTTCTCGTTTCGCACCACCCGAGACCGCGCGCTGCGCTTTCGCAACGGCCACTTCGTGATGCTGGGCCTGCCGGTAGCGGGCAAGCCGCTGCTGCGCGCCTACAGCGTGGCAAGCGCCAATCATGCCGAGCACCTGGAGTTCCTCAGCATCAAGGTGCCTGACGGGCCGCTGACATCGCGCCTGCAGCATCTGAAGGTGGGCGACGAGGTCATCGTCAGCCGCAAGCCGGTGGGCAGCCTGGTGCTCGATGATCTGCTGCCCGGCGAACGGGTGTTCCTGTTTGCCACCGGCACCGGGCTGGCGCCCTTCATGAGCATCATCCAGGACCCGGAGACCTACGAGCGGTTCCAGACCGTGGTTCTGGTGCACGGCGTGCGCGAGGTGAGCGAACTTGCCTACGCCGATTTCATCGGACGCAAGCTACCCGAAGACGAGCTGCTCGGCGAGCTGGTGCGTGGCCGGCTGCACTACTACCCCACGGTCACGCGCGAGCCCTTCCGCAATCGCGGCCGGCTGACCGACCTGATGCGTTCCGGCAAGCTGCTGGCCGATCTCGACCTGCCGCCGCTCGATCCCGCGCGGGATCGGGCCATGATCTGCGGCAGCCCCTCGATGCTCGCCGACACCTGCGCCATGCTCGACGAGCACGGATTCCGGATCAGTCCGCGCCAGGGCGAGGCCGGCGACTATGTCATCGAGCGGGCATTCGTCGAAAAATAGCGAATGGGCCTGATCGCCAGCGCCACCGCGGCGCGCCACCTCACCCCGATGCAGGCCCTGGCGGGCCTGCGCCGCGCCCTGCCAGGCGCGGCGCTGTGCGGCGTGATCGCGCTGGCCGCCACCTTCGTCTCGCGGCAGTACGGCGGCCCTCAGTTCCTCTATGCGCTGCTGCTGGGCATGTCCCTGCACACGCTCGGCGACAGCGATCAGGCCCGGGCCGGCATCGAACTGTGCATGAAGTGGCTGCTGCGCCTGGGCGTGGCGCTGCTGGGCGCGCGCATCGCCCTGGCCGACCTCGCGTCCCTCGGCTGGGCCACCGGCCTGCTGGTGGTGGCCTGCGTGGCCTCCACCCTGGCCATGGGCTGCCTGCTCGCGAAGCTGCTGCGGCTGACGCCGGCGCAGGGCCTCCTCTCGGGCGGGGCCACCGCGATCTGCGGCGCCTCGGCGGCGCTGGCCATCGCCGCGGTGCTGCCGCGATCGCGCGACCAGGAGCGCTTCACGCTGCTGGTGGTGGTGGGCGTGTCCACGCTGTCAACCATCGCGATGCTGATCTACCCGATGATCACCGCCGCACTTGCGCTCCCGCCGACGCTCGCCGGCGTATTCCTGGGCGCCTCCATCCATGATGTGGCCCAGGTGGTGGGCGCGGCCTTCATCGCCGGCCCGTCAGTGGGCGAGCCGGCGGTCATCGTGAAGCTCGCGCGCGTGACGCTGCTGGCGGCGGTGGTGCTGGGCATCGGCATCTGGGCCCGCTCCGCCTTGCCGGCCGCCGACGACACCGTACCGCTGCGCAAGCCGGCGCTGCTGCCCTGGTTTCTGCTGGTGTTCCTGGCCCTGGCCGCGCTCAACACCCTGGGCGCCGTGCCCGCGGCGGCGCAAGGCCCGATCGGCGATGCGTCGCGCGCCCTGCTGGTGATGGCGATCGCCGCGCTCGGCCTGCGCACCTCGGTGGCGGCGCTGCGCGAGGCCGGCTGGCGGCCGCTGGCGATGATGGTGGGCGAAACCGTCTGGCTGGCGATCCTGGCCCTGGCCGGCGTGCTCTGGATGGCCGCGCGCTGAGCAGGCCGCGCTGAGCAGGCCGCGCGGGGCGCTGCGCCCGCGCGCGAGCCCGCCTCGCTCAGAGCACGCAGCCGAAGTGCGCCGAGGACACCAGGCGCACGTACTTGTCGTGCACCGAGCCCACACGCACCCGATCCGAAAGGTCGGGCGCACGCCAGTCGGCCATGCGGCGGGCGATCTCCTCGTCGGAAGCCTCGAGTTGCAGGGTGCGCGCGCCGGGATCGATCACGATGGTGTCGCCATCGCGCACTGCCGCGATCGGGCCGCCGCGGGCAGCCTCGGGCGAGATGTGGCCGATCAGGATCCCGTGCGAGACACCGGAGAACCTGCCGTCGGTGATCAGGGCGACATCCTCGGCCAGACCTCGGCCCTGCAGCTGGATGGTGAGCATCACCATCTCGGGCATGCCCGGCCCGCCCACCGGCCCGACATTGCGAACCACCACCACGGTACCCGGCACGATCTCGCCGGCGCGGATCGCCGCCATGGTGGCGGCCTCGGACTCGAACACCCGCGCCGTGCCGCGGAACACGCCCTTCTCGAGGGTCTTGCCCGAAAGCTTGAGCACGCAGCTCTGCGGCGCAATGTTGCCCTTGAGTACGCTGATGTGATTGTTGGGTGCAGCCAGCGGGCGCGACACCGGCCGCACGAGATCCTGCTCGCCGAGCTGCTCGAGCGTGGGCACATCGGCGAGGTTCTCCGCCAGGGTGCGACCGGTGACGGTCATCACATCACCATGGAGCAGACCGTGACGCAGCAGTTCCTTCATGACCAACGGCACGCCGCCGAGCTGATGCAGACTCACCATCGCGTAGCGGCCATGCGGCTGCAGGTTCGCGATCAGCGGCACGCGCTCGCCCACCGCCTGGATGTGCTCGATGGTGATCGGCACCTGCGCCTCGCGGGCGATGGCCAGCAGATGGAGGTAGACATTGGTGGAGCCGCCCATGGCATACACCGTGGTGATGGCGTTCTCGAATGCCTTGACGGTCATGATGTCGCGCGGACGGATGCCGGCGGCCATGAGACGGTAGAGCGCATCCACGCTGGCGCGGGCCTGGGCGCGGACATCGGGGTGGATGTCGCTCCTGGCGTCGAAGTCGGCGGGATGCGAGGCGCCGTGCGGCAGCATCATGCCGATCGACTCGGCCACGGTGCTCATGGTGTTCGCCGTGAACATCGCGCCGCAGGTGCCGCTGCCCGGCATCACATTGCGTTCGAGCTCGAGCAGTTCCTGTGCCGATATGCGCCCGGCCTCCTGCGCGGCCCGGCCCTCGGCGTAGTCCATGATGGTGATGTTGTTGCCCTTGGAGGCCCAGGGCTCGAAGGGCACCTGCCCTGGCGAGCTCGTGCCCGGATACAGCACCAGTCCGAAGGCATTGGTGCGCGCGAGCGGCATGAGCGCAGCCGCGCCGGTCTTGTCGCAGCCCGAGATCACGATCATGGCCTCGCCGTGGTGGGCGTAGTGGCCGATCTCGAAGCAGTCGGCCGCGACATCGCGCGAGACCAGGCTGTAACCGGCAGTGGGCGTGCCCTGGGTGAGCGCATCGGACACGGCCGGTGCACCCACCACCAGGCCCTGCCCGCCGCGCTCGGCGAGCAGATCGATCAGCAGGTCGGTGACTGTGCGCACCCGGTTGTTGCAGCGGTGGGCGTTGGTCCAGGCACTGGCGATGGTGACCACCGCATTGGTGTCGGCGGCCTTGTCGGGATCGAAGCCGGCGGCTCGCAGTTCGACGCGGGATTTCTTCCAGAAGATGGGGCTGTCTTGGCTCATGGCGCATCCTTGAGAGGGCGGCGCTCAGGGTAATGCAGCCCGCGGCCTGCGGCCAGCGCGGGGCCGGCCTGGTGGACCGGACCGGCTCAGCCGAACAGGCCGATGTTGCGCACCGAGTAGTTCCCGATCTGCGGCAGCACCGTGGGCAGGTCGGTTGCCGACACCCCGAACCAGGTAGCCAGGGTGGCGCCGAGCTGATCCACCGCAGTGGTCGGCAGCAGCCGGCCCTGGCCGACATCATCCGGTCCGTTGTTGGCCAGCACGGGAGCACTGCCAACCAGGCGACGACCGCGCACCGCGCCGCCCATGACCAGGTGATGGGCGCCCCAGCCGTGATCGGATCCGTCACCGTTGGAAGTGAGCGTGCGTCCGAAGTCGCTGGCAGTGAAGGTGGTGACCTGGTTCTGAAGGCCGAGTTCGGTCAGCGCCGCGTCGAAGGCCTGCAGGGCACCGGCAAGCTGGGTGAGCAGCGCGGGATGGTCGACCAGCAGGTTGTCGTGGTTGTCGAAGCCGCCCAGGCTCACGAAGAACACCTGCCGACGCGCGCCGAGCGTGGCCCGCGCCGAGAGCATGCGCGCCACCATGCGCAACTGCCCACCGAGGCCGGTGCCCGGGAACACCGTGCTCAGCGTGGGGGCGGCAGCCAGCGCCGCGCCGACCTCGGTGCTGGCGCTGATCGAGCGGCTGACCAGGCGGGCGTGTTCGCGCTCATGCAGGTTGCTGCCCGATGCGCTGGTGCTCAGGGCGCGCAGCGCCTGCGCGGCCGCCGCCGAGCCGAAGAGGGTGGCGCCGATCCCGGTGATGGCGGTGGCCCCGGTGCTGCTCATCTGGTACTGCACCGCAGATCGGCCGGCGAGGTAGACCGCATTGCCCGAGACGCTGATGCAGGTGAAGGTGGCATTGCCATTGCCGGCCGCGAACAGGTCGCCGATGCGTCCACCCCAGCCCGAAGTGGCGCCCTCGGGCAGGCAGGACTGCCAGACCGACTGCTGGTCGTTGTGCGAGAAGAGCTTGGGCGGCAGCGGCACCGATCGGGCGGTGTACTGGGCCTTGGTGGTGGGCTGCACCAGCGGCCCCACATTGAGCAGCACCGCCAGGCGGCCGGCATCGAACACCGGCAGCAGGGGCGCAAGCTCGGGCGCCAGCGCGAGCTGCTGGCCACCCGACAGCGGATTGAGCGGGTTGAGCACCGTGCCCGCGAGCCGGCTGCGGGCGATCGCGAGCGTGGAACGCAGCGTGGCGTAGTTGGCGTGGCCGGCCGCGTCATAGGGGATGACGGTATTGCCATGGTCGTTCCCGCCGAACAGGAACACGCAGACCAGCGACTTGTGATCGCCTGCCGATTGTGCAGCGGCCTCGCCGATGGCTGCCAGGCTGAGCGCAAGCGGCGCCGCAGCGCCGCCGATACCCAGGGCGGCAGCGCGCCGCAGGAACTCCCGTCGGCTGGCGGCAGCGGTCATCGCAGCGTTCTCACTTCTGGACCAGATACTCGGGGCAGGCCATCACCAGCAGCACCGCGGCGCGCACCCGGTTCAGGCGCTGCGCGTCGGTGCCCGCGGGCATGGCCGCCAGCGCGCTCACCACGGTGGCGAGGGCCGCTGCGCCGAGCTGATTGGCGGCCAGCACCAGATTGAGCTCGGTCACCAGCGCCACCGGATCACCGGCCAGCGGCAGCCAGACCGTGTAGTCGGGGCGAAGGTCGGCCCCGGCCAGCGTCGTGGTGCTGGCAATCGCGGTCTGCATGAAGTTGAGGTAGCCCGCCACACTGGTCTCGGTGGCGATCTGCATCTCGGGCGAGACCAGCCCTGCAGCGGCGAGCGCGGTGCCCGGCGGCACATAGCCGGGCCGGTAGAAGTTGAACACCGAACTGCTCTGCAGCGGGCTCTGCCCGAGGCGGGTGGCCGGATCGGACAGGCTGCCCAGCGCCCAGCGTCCCGAGGGCGAACTCACGCCGAAGGCGCGTGCCCACTGGGTGAACCGCAGCACCGGCTCGCGCAGCTTGCCGCCGCCGTTGGCGCTGGTCGGACTCCTCGCCTCGGGATCAAGCAGCAGCGCCCTGAGCACCGCACGCAGATCGCCCCGCACACCGGCGCCGTTGTTGGCGAAGACCGCCGCCACCCGGCCGACATACCCTGGCGAGGGATTGGCGCAGACCAGGCGCTGGATGAGCTGGCGCGAGATGAAGGGACCCACATTGGGATGCGCGACCAGCGTGTCGAGGGCGATGGCAAGACTGGCCGGGCCCGAGGTGCCCGTGGGAATGGTCACGCCCAGGAAGGACTTGGCACCCGTCTCGTGGCGACCGGCCACATGGGCCATGGCGGTGATCGCACGCACCGGCGTGGTGTCGTCGATGCCTGCCCCGCTGACATAGTCCCAGCCGGTGAACACCCGGGCGAGCCCGGACACATCATCGGACTCGTAGGTGTCCACGGGCGCGCCATTCACCAGACGCGGCGTGCCATCGGGATCGAGCACCTGCAGGCCCACGGTGAAGAGCTGCATCACCTCACGGGCGTAATTCTCGTCGGGCTGGCGGCCGGTGGCGTCGGCCTTCTGGCTGCCGCGCATCGACAGGTACACACCCATGGCGGGCGATAGCGTGACCGCCTCCAGCAAGGCCCTGAACCGGCCGAAGGCATGCTCATCGAGGATGTCGAGAAACCGTGCGGCGGCAAAGGCTGGCCAGGGCGTGGTGATGCCGGGAATCGACACCACCATGATCTGCGACAGCGCGTAGACCATGCGCTGGCGCAACTGGTCGCTGCGGGTCAGGAATGATCGCCAGATCGCGTAGTTGGCGTGGGTGTTGGCCGTGGCAAAGCTGCTGGCCTCATAGCCCTGGGCGCGCAGCCACTCGACCATCGTCTGCCCGCGTGGCATCGCAAGCTGCTCGTCGACCCAGGCGCTGGCGCCCATCGCCTGCGTGCGCGCCACCTCGGTCCTGGTGGCGCCGAAGCTGGCCTGCCCGAGCAGCCGCGAGGCCGCGGCCAGATCGAAAGGCTGGACCGCAGCCGGCACCGGGGCGGGTGACGGGGCCACGGAAGGCGCGTTTGCCGGCGATGCGGAAGGCGCGGGCGAGACCGCGACCGGGGCGGGCACCGGATTGTCCCCCGCGGTGACCGGCATGGGCAGCGGCCCGCCCCCGACACCCGTCATCGAGGGAGCCGAGGCAGGTGCACCGGAATCGGCCGCGCCGCAGCCCGCCAGCATGATCAGCGACGCCACGGTCAGACCGGTCTGCGGCGCGCGCGGGCGACGGGCCACGCCGGGCGCAGCGGCGACCGGCCGCGGCGGCGCGTCCGCGGCCGGGGCGGGCAACGCCCTCTCGGCGGCTGGGTCTGCTTGCATGGGGGGTCCTCGGCGGCGGTAAAACGGAACTCGCCGCGGGGCGGGCGGAACTTGAGCCCCCATGCTTGCGCACGCTCGGTCCGCCACGGCCGGGGCCCGGATGAACGGCGGTTCCTGGCCGATGGGCCGCGGCATCGACCAGGAAGCGTCGTATGCTTGCCGGCATCGCCTTCCGCGTCTTTCACCGCCATGACCGTCGTCCTGCGCAAGCCCGTTCCGGGCGCCGTTCCCGTTCATCTCGTCGATCGCGAGTCGTTCCCGGCGCTGATCGGGCAGCAGACGCCCGTCACCCGCCGCTGGCTCGCTGCCTGCGGCTTCAAGGGCGCGCCCGACAGTCACGCGCTGGTGCCCGATGAGCAGGGCGCGCTTCGCGAGGTCTGGGTCGGCGTGCACGGCGCGGCCCACCCCTGGGTGTTGTCGGCCCTGCCCCGTGGCCTGCCCGAGGGGCGCTATCGGCTCGGCACCGAGGGGCTGCCGCCCGATCCGCAGGCTGCAGCGCTGTCCTGGGCGCTCGGCAGCTATGCCTTCAGCCGCTACAGGGCGCCACGCCGGGCGGCCGCCGAACTGATGATCGCGCCGGGCGCGGCCGCGTCGCAGGGGCTGCTCACGGCATCGGCGATCAGCCAGGCACGCGACCTGATCAACACCCCCGCGGAGGACCTTGGCCCGGCCGAACTGGCCGATGCGGTCAAGGCGGTGGCCAGCGCCCATGGCGGCCGCTTCCGCCAGATCGTCGGGGAGGAGCTCCTCGAGGCAGGCTTTCCGGCCGTGCACGCGGTGGGTCGCGCCGCCAGCCGGGCTCCTCGGCTGATCGAGCTCACCTGGGGCAGCCCGAAGGCGCGACGCCTCACCCTGGTGGGCAAGGGCGTGTGCTTCGATTCCGGCGGCCTGGACATCAAGCCGCCCGAGGGCATGCGTCAGATGAAGAAGGACATGGGCGGAGCCGCAACCGCGCTGGCCCTGGCGCAGCTGGTGATGGCCAGCAAGCTGCCGGTGCGGCTGCAGCTGCTGATCCCGGCGGTCGAGAACGCCATCGCGGGCAATGCCTACCGCCCCGGCGACATCATCCGCACCCGTCAGGGCCTGCACATCGAGATCGGCAACACCGACGCCGAGGGTCGGGTGATCCTGTGCGATGCGCTCGCCTACGGTGCGCAGTCGCGTCCCGAGCTGATGATCGACCTGGCCACGCTCACCGGCGCGGCACGGGTGGCACTGGGTCCGCAGCTGCCGGCGCTCTTCTGCCGGCGGATGGCGCTGGCCCGCGAGATCGTCGACCTGGGGCTGAGCACGGAAGACCCGCTGTGGCACCTGCCGCTGTGGCCGGACTACCGCCGCGGCATCGAGAGCGAGATCGCCGACATCGTCAACACCGGGCGCAATGCCATGGGCGGGGCGATCAACGCGGCGCTGTTCCTCGAGCACTTCGTGCCGGCGGAGATCGACTGGCTGCACATCGACCTCTTCGGCTGGAATGACGCACCCAGACCGGGCCGCCCGGTGGGCGGCGAGGCCCAGACCGTACGCACCCTGTTCAGCTATCTGGGCAAGCGCTTCGGCTGAGGGCCGGCGCGCCCGTCACCGCCACGGCCTTCCGCCCGGCATGCCGCGGGTTCAGGCCCCGGCGGTGCGCGGCGCGAACAGCCGGAAGGTGCCCTGAGCCAGCGCCACCGTGGTGCCCTGCGCGTCGGTGAGCTCGGCGCGCACGAAGGCCGTGCGCCCGGTGCGGCTGACGGTGTGGGCGCGACACTGGAACGGCGCCTGACGGGCAGGCGCGGTGTACTGGATGCTGCAGTCGACGGTGGCGCTGCCGCTGCCTTCCTCGCCGTTGGAGAGCGCGGCGAAGGCCATGGTGGTGTCCATCACCGTGAACACGATGCCACCGTGGGGCTGCCCGGGCGTGGGCCAGCACATCGGCTGCTCGGGGGCGAGGCTCGATGCGGCCTGCCCGTCGGCAACCGATTGCAGACGGATGCCGGTGGTGCGGTAAAGGGGATTGGCGTTGTGCCGCGCCAGGGTCTCGTCCGTGAATCTCACCAGAAGTCTCCGTTTGGAAAAGCGCCGGTTCAGCCCCGAAGGGGCAGCAGCACGCCGATGGCGATGAAAAGGGCACCGCAGGCCCGATTGAAGGTCCGACCCACACGCCCGAGCCAGCCGCTGAAACGATGGGCCGTCGCGGCGAGCAACCCCTGCCGCCAGAGGGTCCAGGGCGATACCGGATCGGCCGGAGCACCGAGATGCAGCCGGATCGGCGGTGCGCGCCACACCTGGACGCCCAGCCACGCGAGATAGCCTCCCCCCGACCACTGCAGGGCCTGCAGCCAGACCGGCGAGGATGCCAGCAACGCACCGATGCCGAAGAGCGACAGCGCGATCAGCGCGACGAAGCCGAAAGCGCCCCCGGCGATGGTGGCGAGCGTCGGGCGCCAGCCGTACAGCGCGCCGTGGGTAAGGGCGAGCAGGCTGTTGGGGCCCGGCGACAGCGACAGGCCGGTGGCAGCCAGCAGGTAGAGCAACCAGGTCTCCAGGGACATGACGCGGGGCGGGGGCGGGGCACGCGCGGGAATGGCCGAAGAGGCGCACAATAGCGGAAACAACATCACGGGGAGGCAGCCTTCGGGCTGCCTTTTTGCGTCATGAGCCCTTCCAGGTCCTCCCTGGGCGCCCTCACCCTGGGTGCCATCGGCGTCGTCTACGGCGACATCGGCACCAGCGTGCTGTATGCCGTCAAGGAGGTGTTCCACACCGGACACCTGGCCCTGACTCCCGAGAACATCTACGGCGTGCTGTCCATCTTCGTCTGGACGCTCACGCTCATCGTGTCGCTGAAGTACGTCACCCTGGTGCTGCGGGCCGACAACCATGGCGAGGGTGGGCTGGTGGCCATGCTGGCGCTGGCCTCCCAGTCGGTGCGCGACAAACCGCGGCTGCGCAGCGCGATGCTGCTGATCGGCATCTTCGGCACCTGCCTGTTCTACGGCGACGGGGTGATCACCCCGTCGATCTCGGTGCTCTCGGCGGTGGAGGGCCTCGAGGTGGTCTCGCCGGCCCTGCGCAGCGCCGTGATTCCCATCACCCTGGTGATCCTGCTGGCGCTGTTCGCGGTGCAGAAGCGCGGCACCGCGGGCATCGGCCGGCTCTTCGGACCGATCACGCTGGTCTGGTTCGTGGTGATCGCGGTGCTGGGCGTGGCCAAGATCATCGATCACCCCGAGATACTCTGGGCGGTCAGCCCGCACCATGCCCTGCGCTTCATCTGGGAACAACCGGGCACCACCTTCATCATCCTGGGTGCGGTGGTGCTGTGCGTCACCGGCGGCGAGGCGCTCTATGCCGACATGGGGCACTTCGGCAAGAAGCCCATTCGCCTTGCCTGGTTCTCGGTGGTGATGCCGGCGCTGATCCTGAACTACTTCGGCCAGGGCGCGCTGTTGCTCAGCGACCCGCAGGCGGTGAGCAATCCCTTCTACAAGATGGCGCCCAGCTGGGCGCTGCTGCCGCTGGTGGGCCTGGCGACCATGGCCACGGTGATCGCCTCGCAGGCGCTGATCACGGGCGCCTTCAGCGTGACCAAGCAGGTGATCCAGCTCGGCTACCTGCCTCGCCTGCAGATCCAGCACACCAGCATCAAGGACACCGGCCAGATCTACATCCCCTTCGTCAACTGGGGGCTGTTCGCAGCCATCGTGCTGGCCGTGGCCCTGTTCAAGAACTCCAGCAATCTCGCCGCGGCCTACGGCATCGCGGTCACCCTCGACATGCTGATCACCACGGTGCTCACCTTCTTCGTGATCCGCTACGGCTGGGGCTATCCCTGGGTGCTGTGCGTGGCCGCCACCGGCTTCTTCTTCATCATCGATCTGGCCTTCTTCAGCTCGAACCTGCTCAAGCTCGCCGACGGCGGCTGGTTTCCGCTGCTGATCGGCGGCGCGGTATTCCTGCTGATGACCACCTGGCACGAAGGGCGCCGACTGCTCAACCGATCCCTGGAGGCCGATGGCCTCGAACTCTCGGGCTTTCTCGACGCGGTGTTCGCAGTGCCGCCGGCACGGGTGGAGGGCACTGCCGTGTTCCTGTCGGCGCAGCCCGGCACGGTGCCGCACGCGCTGCTGCACAACCTCAAGCACAACAAGGTGCTGCACGAGCACAACCTGTTCGTGACCGTGCGCAGCCACGAGATACCCTGGGTGGGACTCGACAAGCGCCTGGAGATCGAACCGCTGGGCCACAACGCCTGGCAGGTGGTGGTGAACTACGGCTTCAAGAACGACCCCGATCTGCCCCTGGCGCTCGAGCAGCTCAAGGGCCGTGGCGTGGCGCTCGAGCCGATGACCACCAGCTACTTCCTGTCGCGCGATATCGTGATCCCCACCCTGGGCGGGGGCATGGCGCCCTGGCGCGAGCGCCTGTTCGCCCAGATGCACCTGAACGCCAGCGCCGCAGCCGAATTCCTGAAACTGCCCAATAACGCAGTGGTGGAGCTCGGCAGCAAGATCGCGATCTGAGGGGCATCACGCCGCCATGTCCGTGCTGCGCGATGCGCTCGCCGTCGCCCGCCTCGAGAGCGGCCTGCTGGCGCGGTTCCCGCGTTTCCGCCTGTCGCTGGCGGGCATCGTCCTGATCCCTGCGCTGTATGCGCTGATCTACCTCGAATCGGTCTGGGATCCCGCCAGCCGCACCGGTGCGCTGCCGGCCGTGATCGTCAATCTCGACCAGGGTGCGCGCTTTCACGGCACCCAGGTCCATCTTGGCGAAGAGCTGAGCCGCACCCTGTAGCAACGCCGCGCCTTCGGCTTCACCATGGGCGAGAACGAGGCGCAGGCGCGCCGCGATGTGCGCGCCGGTCGCACCCTGTTCGCGCTGATCATCCCGAAGGACTTCAGCGCCGAGGCGCTGGCCGGGGAGCGGCCCGGTGGCGGCAAGCTCGTGGTGTACGCCTCCGAGGGCAACAACTACACCGGTGCCGGCTTTGCACGGCGCTTCGCCGATGAGCTCGGCCATCGGGTGAACGAAGCCATCAACGAGCGCCGGTGGTCTCTGGTGCTGGGCGAAGCCGCGGGCACCGGTGATCGCCTGCAGCAGTTCCGGGCCGGACTCGCGCAACTGCGTCAGGGCGCACAGGCGCAGACACAGGGGCTGGCGCAGGCGGCAGACGCAAGCGAGCGACTGGTCACGGGCGCTGCGCAGCTCGCCGAAGGCACCGTCCAGTTCGTCGATGGAGCGCGCCGATCGGCGGCCGGCGTGAAACAGCTCGCCGAACGGGCCGGTGCCCTCGATTCACAGGCCCGCGGCGCCATGCTCGCCCTGGGCCCCGGTGCCGGCGCGCAACTGCCCGAGGAAACCGGTCAGACCACCATCGCTCCGCTGCCCGGCGGCACGGCGAGCGTGGCACGACCCTCTGGCGCCGAGATCACTCGCAGCCTCATGCCGCTGACCGAAGGGCTCAGCGCACTGACCGCAGGCCTGACAGGCCTGAGCGCGGCCCTGCCCGTCGACGAACAGTTCGAGCCGCTCACCACGGGCGCCCGGCAGCAGGTGGAGGCTTCGCGGCAATTTGCTGCCGGCGCTGTCGAACTGAAGGCGGGCGCGCTGCGCCTGAACGCGGGCCTTGAACTGCTCGCCGCGTCGCTGCCCACCCAGGTCGAATCGATCGGGGGCACGGCGCGGGGTCTGGCGGCCTCGGTGGAGCCCGAGGTGCAGATCGACGCGCCGGTGAGCAACGAAGGCACCGGTTTCGCACCCAATTTCCTGCCGCTGGCGCTGTGGCTGGACGCAGTGATGACCGGCTTCATCGTCAACCTCAGGCGGCTGCCTCGGGAGGTCGAGTCCATTGGCCGGCCGGCACTGCTGCTCGGCAAGGCCTGTCTGCCGGTGCTGGTCGTGCTGGCGCAGGCACTGGCCGTACTGCTCATGTCGCGGTTCGCGCTCAACATCCAGGCCGCCCACCCCGTGGGTCTGGTGCTGACGCTGGCCGCGGCCTCGGTGTGCTTCATGCTGATCACGCTCGCGCTGGTGCGCGCCTTTGGCGATGCCGGCATGGCGCTGGCCTCCATGCTGCTGATCGTTCAGCTGTCGTCGGCCGGCGGCATCGTGCCCATCGAACTGACCAGCGAGTTCTTCCGGCACCTCAATCCCTGGCTGCCCTTCACATGGGTGGTACGGGCGGTGCGGGCGAGCATGTTCGGTGCCTTCGACAGCGAGTGGCTGTCGGCCCTGGGTCTGGTGGTGCTTGCCGCGCTGGCGGCCGGACTGTTGGCAACCTGGGTGGGCCGCTGGCGCTTCGTGCCCGGCAACGACTACCGGCCGGCGCTCGATCTCTGAGCAGGAGCGCGGCTCAGTCGCCGAGCGCTATCTGCGCCGTGAGGGGCGCATCGGCCAGTTCCTCGGGCAAGGCGTGATCGGCCACCACCAGGGCCTGGGTCGATGAGCCCGCGGCCTCCTTGAACAGGCCGCCCAGGAAGCGGCGTGAAGGCAGGTCGAGCGCGCTGAAGGGCGTTTCCAGCAGCACCAGCGCGGCGCCGCAGGCGAGGGCCGCACTGAGCCAGACCTTCCGGCGGGTGCCGGTGGACAGCATGAACAGGCCCTTGTCGAGCTGTGCCTCGAGGGCAAACCCCTCGATCAGTCGGCGCTCACGGGCAGCATCCCAGCGTGCATGCTCAGCGCGCCGCCGGGCCAGCCACTGGCGGGCGGTGAGCGCGTCATCCGCCGGGTTGTCGGGCTTGACGGCAAACAGCGACGGAACCTCCCGCTCGAGCCGGCCCGCGGTGACCGCGAGGTCGCCCGCCAGCAGCCGCAGCAGGGTGGTCTTGCCCCGTCCATCGCCACCGAGGATGAGCGACAGGCCAGGCCCGATCTCGAAGCTCAGCCCTTCGAAGACCGTCTGCTCGGGGTAGGCAAAGCCCAGCGCGTCAGCGCACAACCGCACCGGGGATGGCAAGCTCGGGGACATCGGTCGCGCGGACGAGCGGCGGGCTCAGCGCACGCACTGACCGGGGAAGAGCCGCGGCCGCTGCAGTTCGCGGTCGACTTCCATGAAGCGCGGCGCCGCTGGCAGCACCCGCGGCGGCGCCGTGGTGCCGAGCACGGGCGCGAATCCGCCCTGGCTGGCGGGGATGAAGATCCGGCCGGTGGGGTTGCCCATGGTGATCACGCCCTCGAAGACCGCGGCATAGATGCCGGCACCCGGGCGCTGGGTGCTGATGGGCGGACGCACTGCGTCCACCGGCAGGTCGGCCGGATCGAACAGGCCGCGCACATTCGGCATGGGCGCGCTTCCCGGCGCGAGCTGCACCGGAAGACGAAGGCCTTGGTGGGCCGGCCTTGCGGGGGCGCCATCCTCCTGGGCCGGCGCCCAGCGCGGCCAGACCGCCGCGACATCCAGCCGCGAGGCCACTCCTGGCTGCGGCGTGCAGGCGAGCGACTCGTCGAACGGCAGGCTGCCGGATGAAGGCACCGGCACGCCGGGTCGGGCAGGCTCGGCGCCAGCACCCGACTGGCTCGCCGGATCGAACAGACGCGCCGGCTGGCCGGGTCGCAGCGAGCGCAGCGCCGTCGTCGACAGCACATCTGACTGGCCGCTTCGCAGCAGGGCGGAGCTCTCGTCGCAGGCGAAGCCGGCACTGCGCGCGGGCCGCTCGCAGCTCACATCCAGCGTGGCGCTCTGGCGCATGCCGATCAGCTCGCCGGCATTGACCAGCAGGCCGTAGAGCCGGGCTCCAGGCTGCGGCGGCGTGGCCAGGCGCAAGGCGCCGCGCAGCAGGTCCAGCCGGATCGCACGACGACCGCGCTCGTCTTCCTCGGCCCGCAAGGCGAGTTCGGTGCCAGGCCCCATCACCACGCGCGTGCCGTCATCCAGACCCAGCACGGCCTCGGTCTCGGTCGTGGTGATCACCTCGCCCAGGAACACCGCAGAGCTCACGCTGGCTTCGGCCGTGGCAACGCCATCACGGGTGCGCGCCAGAGGCTGGGCGGTGGCCAGCACCTGGCCAAGCCGGCCGGACTGCGGCAGCACGCCCTCGGGCACCGGATCAGGTTCGGCGGCGCAGGCCTCGTCACACAGCCGCACCGCAAAGTCGGTGCCGCGGATGCCGATGGTGGTGTCGTTCACCTGCAGCTGGTAGGCGGCGTCGTTGCCGCGCTTGCCGATCTGGCCGGAGACATTGCGCAGCCAGCCCTTGAGCAATTGCACCGACATCTGATCATTGGCGGGATCATCGGCCTTGTAGCTGTAGCCCCGGATGATCATCGCGCTCTCGGGGCGCAGCGCCACGCGCGACCCATCGGCAAAGACCAGAAGGGCGAAGGCGCCCTTCTGGGTGCCGACGGTGTCGCCCACCTTGAGTTCGGTGCCCACCGACACCAGCCGCGGCTGGCCGCCGGCCGGCTGCGCAAAGACCGTGCCGGTGACACTGCGCAGCACCGCCGCCACGGTGTTGGCCCAGGCCGATGACTGGCCAAGGACCATCAGCAACACGAACAGGGCGCCGAGGCGAGCCTGCCACATCAGCACGCCGGCTCCTTCTGGTCGGTCTTGTCCTTCTTGTCCTCCTTCACATGACGGACTTCGCGCGAGGAGGACTTGTCGGCCGGTGCATCAGGCAACTCGAGAGAACGCACGGTGGAGCGGCGCACTACCGGAAGGTCGGTAGCGCCGGTGCTCGCGGTCCCGCTGCCGGTGCTGCCGGCATTGCTGCTGCTGCCGCTGGAGCTGGAGCTGCTGGAGCCCGCAGCGGAACCGTTGCTGGTGCCGTTACCGGTGGAACTCGATCCGGATGTGCTGCCGGTTCCGCTGCCGCTCGAACCCGCCGAGCTGCCGCCCCCCGACACGGCGCCAGAGCCCGACAAGCCGCTGGTCGAGGACGCCGAGCTTGTCTGTGTCCCGGCCTGTGTGGTGAGCAGGGCGGTCTGGATAGCGGAGGCCGCCGACGGATCCGGGGCCATGGTCGGGAAAGGCAGGCTCTGCAAGACACCACCGACATCAGCCTTGAGTTGGGTGGTCAGGAAGCCCGCCAACGCGGTGCCGCTGGTGGTCATGCCGGCGAAGGTGCCGCTCAACGAGCCACTGCTGAGCACCGTGAAGCTGTCCGAGGCTGCAGGGATGAACCCGTCGACACTGCTCATCGAGAGCGTGCCGCCAAGACGAGCTGCGCCCTCGACGGCGAGACTGTCGTAGCTGCCTGCTCGGGTACCGCCGAGTTCGAGGGCGACATTGGCGCCCGAACCCAGGGTGAGATCGCCACCGATGCCGATGGCGCCCGGGGAATTTCCCGGCGCGAGCATGCCACCGTTCACGCTGACCGAGCCGGTGATCCGCCCAGTGCCCTGAAGGCTGCCGCCGTCGATCACCACAGCCTCGGCGGCCAGCGTGGGCGGCGTGGCCGGCGTCACGCCGTCGGCGCCCAGGCGGGTGGCGCCGGCGGTCTGCGCATAGCGCCCGGCCAGGGTGGTGATGCCGTCAGCGAGCGTCACCCGGCCGCTGTTGGTCACCGAACCCACGCGGTTGATGCCGGAGAGCGCAACCGTACCGGCATTGACCAGTTGCCCCTCGAGGGTGCTGCCCGCCAGTTGCAGCGCACCCAGGTTGTTGAGCGTACCGGAGCCGCTGACGGTGCGGCCTGAGAGGTCGAGACTGACCCCGGCGCCCACCGTCAGGCGACCTTCGTTGCTGATCCGCGCAGCCTCCAGCCCGCGAGCCGCCAGGACGAGATCCCCCGCATTGGTCAAGGACTGCAGCCGCACCGCGAGCGCCTCGCCATCGAACACCACCGGAACGCCGCTGGTCGACGGGATCAGCACCGAGGCCACATTGGCGCCTTCGGGCATCACATCCCAGTTTGCCGGGTTGCTCCAGGCGCCGCCGGCAATGCCGCGGAAGACCGATTGCGGCCGCACCTCAATGGTCGCCGTGGTGGTGCCGCCGGTGGCCGTGAGCGTGTAGTTGCCGGCATCGTCGCCCGTCAGGATCGCGCCGCTGACGGTCACCGTCTTGCCGGTGCCCGCGTTCTTGTCGACGAACACCGCGCTGCGCGTGATGCTCAGGCTGTCACCCTGCACGCGGTTGTCGGTGCTGCTGACCGTGGCCGTGACGCTGCCGTCGTAGGTCTTGTTCACGCCGGTGTAGCTCACCGTCAGCGCTCGCGGGTCGATGGTCGCTGTGGTGGTGCCGCCGGTGCTGGTCAGCGTGTAGTTGCCGGCATCCGAGCCCGACAAGCTCACGCCACTGACCGTCACGGTCTTGTTCATGCCCGCGTTCTTGTCCGCGACCAC